>DATJVZ010000087.1:0-9390 GCA_035501575.1 Terriglobales bacterium
GGACCCCCAATGGAACTGGGAGATTTCCTCAGGGGTGGTTTTTCCCGGAAAAAATCCCACCGACAAGAGATTGATCGGATACCAAATTCCGTGGCCACTCAAAATTCCATAGAGCATGGCCAGGGCGGCCATGACTACACCTCCGGCAATGCCGCCTTTGACGCCGGCAGAGACCGGATAGATCTCCAAAGGCAAGCGGGCGCGATGCAGGTCCTCGGCCATCCATGCGATGCGTGCCACTTCGGGTCGCTTGGTAGAAATCGGTACTAGCTTTTCCGCCACCGGGACGGCTTCGTGCCTTTCCTGCGGCAACACGTCGCGAAACCATCCGACGCCGCCCACAATCGCAAGCAATGCGCCCAGAAGGCTGACCGCGGCGCTCGTCACCAAACCGGCAGAGAGCAATGCGATGCCGAATGCCATCACAATCGGCCACGCCGTGGGCGAGGGCAACTCGACGACCTTCGGCTCGCTTCTTCCTCCGGGCTTTGGGGATTCAGCCATCATGTTCCATTTTCCTTAACGCCCAATTATGTAGACCACGGTGAACACCACCACCCAGACGGCATCGACAAAGTGCCAATAAAGAGACAGAATGTCGAGGCGCTCAACGTGTTCCGTTTTTACCCAGCCGAGCAGACTGAAAGTCATCACCAGCGACAGCATGAGAAGACCGACCACCACGTGAAACCCGTGCAGTCCGACCAGAGAATAGTAAGTGGTTCCGAACAGGTTCGTGCTGATGGTTAGTCCGTCTTCATAAATCAGACGATGCCATTCCCGGGCGGTTCCAAAAAGAAAGACAGCGCCCAGGGCAATCGTCGTAAACCACCAGCCCGAAAAGGCGCGAGGGTTGCCCGAACGCAACGCCCGCACCGCCTGGTGAATCGTCAGGCTGCTCGAAAGCAGGCAGATGGTGTAGAAAATCGGTACCGCCAGCACCTCTCGCGGCAGAGGACCGGAAACGCTCTTGCCGAGATAAAACAAATAGGCCACAACAAAAATGGTAAAGATCGAAGATTCGGCTGCGATCAGGCCGAACATCCCTGCGCGTCCGCGCGAGGGGAGCTTCCACTCCTCCATGGCCGCAAGGGATTCGAACTGGTTTTCCGGCGTCATTCATACCTCCAATCCGGATCATCCGGATGTTTCTGGTCCCACAGCGGCCGGCTGCTGCGAACCCTTGGAATCTCAGCGAAGTTATAGGCAGGAGGGGGAGACGCTGTCGACCACTCGAGCGTCCAAGCATCCCATGGATCACTACCGGCGCTCGGACCGCGGAAGTACGCCCGGAAAAGGTTCATCAGCAACACCAGAACCCCAAGGGCTTGGAAGAAGACTCCAACCGTCACGATCAGATTCCAGGTGTCCCAGCCACGCCCTGGTTCGTAGGTGTAGATGCGGCGCGGCATGCCCAGCAACCCGGGAATATGCATGACCGTAAAAGTAAGGTGGAAACCGATCAGGAACAGCCAGAAGTGCAGCCGCCCAAGGGTTTCGTTGTACATGCGTCCCGTCACCTTGGGGAACCAGTAATAGGCGGCAGCAAACGTGGTGAAAAGAATTCCGCCCACGATCACATAGTGGAAGTGGGCCACAACGAAGTAGGAATTGCCAAGTTGCCAATCAAAAGGTGCGCAAGCCAGCATGATTCCGGTGAGACCTGCGATCAGAAACTGGAAAAGAAAGCCAATGCAAAACAGCATCGGCGTCTTGAATTGAATCTTTCCCCCCCACATGGTCGCCAACCAGTTGAAGATCTTGATCCCCGTGGGCACGGCGATCACCATCGTCGAGAACACAAAGAAGGTGTTCAAGCCCGGACCCATTCCGATGGTAAACATATGGTGGGCCCACACACTCATGCTGATGAACCCAATGGCGACGGTTGCCGCGACCATGACGGAATAGCCAAAGATAGGCTTGCGGGAAAAGACGGGGATGATCTCGGAGGCGAAGCCAAACGCGGGCAGAACCAGGATGTAGACTTCCGGATGCCCGAAGATCCAGAAGAAATGCATCCATATAACCGCCGAGCCTCCGGCCTGGGTGTCGAAAAAATGACCGCCCAGATAGCGGTCGATCAACAGCATGATTTGAGCCGCGGTCAAGGGACTCAATGCCAATATCACCAGGCCGGCCATAACCAGGTTCATCCATGCGGCGAGAGGCATCTTCCCGAGCGTCATGCCGGGACATCGCATGCACAAGATGGTCACCAAAATGTTGATCGCTGTAGCTACACTGCCAAACCCGGACACCATAATGGCAAGCGTCCAGAAATCAGTGCTGTGCCCCACGGAGAAGGTCTGGGAAGTTAGCGGTGCGTAGGCGAACCACCCCACGTCGGGAGCATTCCCCGCACCGTACAGGCCGTTGGCGCCGATGAGGCTGAAGTAAAGAAGCAGGCCTCCGAATGCGGTCAGCCAGAAACTGAAGGCGTTTAGCCGAGGGAAGGCCATATCCCGCGCTCCCAGCATGAGCGGAATCAGATAGTTGGCAAATCCAAACACGATGGGCATGGCGGCGAAAAAAATCATGGTCGTGCCGTGCATGGTGAACATGCGGTTGAATACTTCGGGCGATACGAAATCATTGTGCGGGCGAATCAGTTGCAGACGAATCACCGTGGCTTCGATTCCACCCGCGACCAGAAAGATCACGCCGTAGAGGATGTACATAACCCCTAGTCGCTTGTGATCCACCGTCGTGACCCATTCGTGAATTCGTTCCACGGCGGGAAGCGATGCCCCGGAAGTGCTGGGCCACGCTATGGAATCGGTTGACATAAGCTGTGCCTCCTCAGCGCATTCAGCGAAGTGTCTCCAGGTACCGGGTGACAGCGTCGAGTTCGTTTTCGCTCAGTTGCATCGCCGGCATCAAAGAACCGGGCTTGATCGCGTCGGGATTGCGAATCCAAAGCCGAAGGTTGTCGTCCGTGTTCGCGGCTACGCCTGCGGCGATCGTGTCTCGTCCCATCAGATGGGTCAGGTCAGGTCCGAAGCGCCCATTTGCCGCGGTCCCTCGCACGGTGTGACAGTTAATGCAAGCCGTGCTTTCAAAAATACGGCGACCTTCCGAGGCGACGGCATCCACCGTCGCCGTTCGCCGTTGACTTTCCACCCACTGGTCGAACTCGGCCCTCGGCTGCACGTAGACGCGCAGCAACATCTTGGCGTGTTGAACCCCACAATACTGAGCACACTGGCCGACAAACAGGCCGGTCTCGTGCGGATCGGTCCACATGCGATTCGGATGATTGGGAATCAAATCCGTCTTGCCCGCCAGACGCGGCACCCAAAAACTGTGATCGGTATCGGCCGAGAGCAAGGTAAGGAACGTCGGTGTGGGTTGGGTCGGGTCACTCACGGGTACATGCAGTTCGTTGGCGGTGACAACCCCAAGCCCTGGGTAGCGGTATTCCCACCAGAACTGATGACCGATGGCGATAACGTTAATGGCCGTACTTGGCTCGGCATATTTTTCCGTGTCCCCGATCACCCGTACGGTCGCCATGAACAGAGCCACCACTACCAGGATGGGAATGACGGTCCATGCCAACTCCACCTGATTGCTGCCGTAAACCTGCGGAGGTTCCCGGTCGTCCCCAGCCTTTTGGCCGAACTTGAAAACCACGTAGACGAGTAACGCGAACACGACGGCGAAAATCGCTGCGGTCACGAATAGGACGAATAGCGAGAGCCTAAAAATTGAGTGGCTCGGAGTGGAAGTGGGAGAGAAAATATTGGTTGGGCTCAACGGCGAGGCGGATCCGGTGTCAGCCGCGGTTGCGATCGACCAGAACAGGAGCGAGCAGATCGAAAGTCCTCCGGCTTTGATCGATCGTCCCGTGCCGCCCATCTGCATTGCGTGCTTCTCTTTCCATCCGGTGGTGGATTCGCCACGGAACCGCCTGGGATCCGCTGATGCCCTCCGTAACGTCCGCGCCAAATGTACCTACGATTGCTTGCCCCTTCACGTACTCCCTATTAAAGACACCTACCAGGAGGCCTACTCCTCAGCGCTTCCGTTGCTGATCCTCGCACCTATTCAGCCCCCACCTGCGACACCCAAGGTACACCCATTTCTACGCGAAACCACCCGGCAGCCTCCTGGATTTAACAATCCGTTCACCAAGCGAGAGCGTGCAATGATGGTATGCTTTTTGGCCTTTTTTCTGTCAACTGTCAAAAGGGGCAGCCAGGTCTTCTCCAGGGGCGCGGCCGCACGAAATCCTGCGATTGTCACGGCCAACGTCTTGTGCCGACCGGCGGACACGGCCAGCTTCGATTATCGAGTGAACGAAACCTCACAGACTCCCGCGGCATCTATGAACAAACGTACAAGAAATGCCTCGCCAGTTGTAAAGCGCTGACAAAGCTCGACGCGTGGCCTGGGTCAATCGGAAGGAGGTCGCGGCAGCCAGAAAGCAGACTACAACTTAATGCTGGTGGGCCAGAACCGCGGCCGCGCGGTTCAACGCTGCCGCCAGAGTGCCCACCTGTTCCCGGCTGCGGCTGAGATCACGTTGATCGATGGCCTCGTTGATTCCCGGAATCACGACCGCCGCATATCCGGTGTATTCGCCGGGAGCGTAGATCACATGCCGAAACCAGGGGCGATTCGGCAAGCCATCGGGAATCAGGAGGGCGCGTTCTGCGGCCCGCAACGTCTCGTTGAGCTTCCTCGGATCGCTCGGCGGACTCTTTTGCCGCCGCAAGATCCTAGCTCCGGCCTGGGAAAAACGATTGGCGGCTCGGATAGCCTCATCAAAACTGATGGCGTGAACCCCGTATTGCGCTTCAGCCTTTTTTTGGGCGGCCTCGACGTAGGCCGCGACCTCCTGCCCGTATTCCTCGTAATTGTAGGGAAGAACATCGGCCTGGGTCATGCGCAGAATCTCCAGACCGAAAATGCGGGCCATCTGTTGTTCGTATAGAAAGTGGGGATCGGCAAATTTCTGAAACCAACTGAAGTTGTCGAAGGCAGAATGGTAAACCCCGTAGGAACCGGTTGAGCTGATGTCGGTCGCCGGCACACCCAGGTGCTGTAGAAAAACCGTGTAATCGGATCCGCTACCGAGGTCTCCCACGGGAACGTCGGGCCGGCTCTCGGCGGCGGAAACCTGGCGGCTCCCGCCGACGGCCTCCGACAGCTCGGGCGGAGGTTGCGCGCCGGGGCGGTTCGCGTTTTGCCATTCCGCATAAACGGATTCCCCGTCCGGGCTGGGTACGACTCGCGTAATATCCCGCAGAAACTGCTTGAGGCTGGGGACCGAAGAAGCGCCGAATTTCGGCCCGGAAACGGCAACATCCATGTTGAAATAGGCGGCAGCGTTCGCCAGTTCCTTCTCGTGCTGCTCTCCCCATTCCGTGGAGCCAATTAACCCTTGCTCCTCTGCGTCCCAGCTACCCAGCACGATCGTACGCGAGGGTTTCCAGCCCGATTTCAGCAGCTGACCAATCCCGTGCGTGGCTTCGAGCATCGCCGCCGTGCCACTGCCCGGATCGACCGCGCCATACACCCAGGCATCCCGGTGATTGCCGGCCACCACCCATTCATCCGGAAAGCGAGCGCCACGGACGCGCCCGATCACGTCCCAGATCGCCCGCAACCGGTAATCCTGTTTCAAGTGCAGCTTTACTTTTACCGGGCCGGGGCCCACATGATAGGTAAACGGCAAGGCGCCCTGCCACTCGCGGGGCGAGTCCCGGCCGCCCAGGTTTTCGAGAATCGGCCAGGCATCGGCGTACGACAGTGGTGTCGTCGGAATCGTGGGGAGCTGCGCCGACCGCTCGGGAGGAACTCGTTGGTCGTCGCCGAGAGAAGGCAGAGAAGCGACTCCCGGCGTCGTCGGATCGCCGGGAAACTCAAACATGTAACCAATCGATCCCCGCTGCACTCCGGTGGCGGGGCGCCAGGGACCCTGCGGGTAACTATCGCCCCGGCGCCAACCGTCGTCGGCCGGATCGGAATAAATGATCAAGCCGGCGGCACCATGCTCCTGGGCGAGATGGGCCTTAACGCCGCGGAAATTCTCGCCATAGCGAACCAGCACGATTTTTCCCTGCACGTCCACCTGCAATTGTTTGAGCCGCTCGAAATCCTGCAGCGAACCGTAATTGGCGTACACCACTTCGCCTTCGGCGTCGCCGGAAGGAGACATGCCGCTATAGGGCATAACGACTCTGGGATCGTCAGCCCAAGAATCGCCATCCACGTGCTCGCGGGTGGGCCCATGCATGCGTACCCCGGCCGGCGCCGTGATATCGACGCTGACTTCGCTGGGATAATTCATCCACACTCGGTACTCGACCTGCTCGGTTTCGAACCCGGCCTCCTGAAACTTCTGGGCGACATAGTCGGCTGTCGCTTTGTCCTGCGGGGAGCCGGCGATATGCGGGGCTTGGGTCAGAATGCGAAGGTGTTCTTCGGCCAGTTTAGGATCGGGCACGGTCATGAACCGGCCCTCGAGATCGAGCTCAGCGCTGTCGTCGTGGAAACCAAAGATTGGCGTTGAGCCGGATTTGGAGTTGCTTGAAGATTTCCCTTCCCCACCCTCGGTTTTAAGGGTTACGGCTAGCAAACCGGCAAACAGGAAAAAGGCTAGAGCCTTGCCCGACAGGCTGCGCTGCGACGTCGATCGAGGGGCCATAGGCGACTTCCCCTCCATGGTAACTCAGGGCCGCGGTTTGGATAGGTGCCCAGGGGAACCGAGAAAGGCTACACTGTTGTCATGGCAGTAACCAACGCGACCTCGCGATTTTCCTCCCGCGTCGAAGATTACGTGCGCTACCGTCCGGCGTATCCTCGGGAAGTCATCACGCTTCTCTCCACCGAATGCGGCCTCACCCCGAAATCCGTGGTGGCTGACGTTGCCTCGGGGACAGGCATTTTCACCCGGTTGCTCGTCGAAAACGGGAACCGCGTGTTGGGCGTAGAACCGAATCGAGAAATGCGGGCAGCGGGAGAACAATTCCTGAAGGCCTATGGGCAGTTCACCAGCGTTGTCGGGAGCGCCGAGGCCACCACTCTCGCTGCCCAAAGCGTAGACATGATTACCGCCGCGCAAGCGGCACATTGGTTCGAGCGTGCCAAGGCCCGTGAGGAATTCGTGCGAATTTTGAAGCCGGGCGGCTGGCTGGTGTTGCTGTGGAATGAGAGAAAGACCGACGGGACGCCTTTTCTCCGAGACTATGAGCGGCTGCTCCTGGACTACGGCACGGATTATAAGGAAGTGCGGCATGAGCGCACGACCGCAGAAATCGCAGATTTCTTCGCCCCCTCGACGTTTCAATCGCGGACGTTTGCGACCACCCAGGAGTGCAATTACCCGGCGCTCGAAGGGCGGCTGCTGTCTTCTTCCTATACCCCCCAGGGGGGAGATTCCGGTTATGAACCGATGTTACGGGGGTTGCGCGCGATTTTTGAGGCACATCAGATCGAGCGACGCGTTGCGCTCGAATACGACACCCGCGTGTTCTACGGTCAGCTTGCCTGATAGGTCGAATCGGTTCGAGTGGCTTGCCTCCGCGGGATACAATCCCCAACGATACCAATGGTCCATAAGAATCCGGAAACGATTCCATCGAGAGGTGATGTATCAGTTTGAATTTTGCCGCGAAGCGCGGTCCTTACAGAAAGAAGAGCGCCGCTGAATGGAATTGATCTCAAGAGCCATAGACAGACTCCCAACGTGGGCTAAGTTCATTTCTTGCGATTCTTACCCTCATTGGGAGTATTTACTGTATGGCTCGCTATGGTTTTTGGTCTTTTCTGCTAAAAGTGATTTTCAGTCCGAAGATTTCAAACTGATACACCACCCATCGAGAACGGAGCCCCAATGAGGGAAGAAAAATCGTTTCACATGACTGCGGATGATTTCCGTCGCCATGGCCATGCCGTCATCGATTGGATTGCGGACTACCATGAGCGGATCGAATCCTATCCCGTGCTCTCGCCGGTCGAACCGGGGCAGGTGCGTGCCTCTCTGCCCGCTCATGCGCCCTCACAAGGTGAGCCTTTCCCCGCGATCTTGGCCGATATCGAGAGAATCATCCTGCCCGGTATCACCCATTGGCAGTCGCCGAATTTCTATGCGTATTTCCCTTGCAATGCATCGGGACCGGCTATTCTCGGCGATCTCGTCTCCTCGGGATTAGGCGTGCAAGGCATGCTGTGGGCCACCAGTCCGGCCTGCACCGAACTGGAGACGCACGTCCTCGATTGGCTGGTGGAAGCGCTGGAACTGCCGGAGAGATTTCGCTCTACCCGCTCGGGTGGCGGGGTCATTCAGGACACGGCATCCAGTGCTACTCTCTGTGCCCTGCTGGCGGCGCGAGAGCGGGCCACCAACTACGCCAGCAATCGGCAAGGCTGCGATTCAAAGCTGGTGGCTTACGCTTCCACCCAAGCCCATTCTTCGATTGAGAAGGCGGTGCAGATCGCCGGACTTGGCCGGAGCAACCTGCGCTTGATTGAGGTCGATGAGAAGTTCGCCATGCGCACTTCGGCGCTCACCGACCAGATCGAGCGGGACCGGCACGCCGGTCGAACCCCGTGTTTCGTCTGCGCCACCGTAGGCACTACCTCGTCCAATGCCATCGATCCGGTTCGCAGCCTCGGCCAGATCTGCCGTGACCGCGGGCTGTGGCTGCATGTGGACGCCGCCATGTCGGGCACAGCCGCGCTGTGCCCGGAGTTTCGCCACCTGCAGGATGGCTTGGAGCTGGCGGACAGCTATGCCTTCAACCCGCACAAATGGATGTTCACCAATTTCGACTGCGACTGCTTCTGGGTGGCCGATCGCACCGCCCTCATCCAGACGCTCAGCGTCCTTCCGGAATATCTGAAGAACCAAGCCACGGCCTCGGGAGCGGTGTTTGATTACCGCGACTGGCAGATTCCGCTCGGCCGCCGCTTCCGCTCCTTAAAGCTCTGGTTCGTGCTTCGCCACTACGGGATTGAGGGCCTGCAACACCATATTCGACGTCATGTCGAGTTAGCGCAGGAATTCGCCCGTTGGGTGGGCAAGCATGACCGTTTCGAACTGGCGGCGCCGGTACCGCTCAACCTGGTATGTTTTCGCCACCGCGCCGGAGACCAGGTCAATCAGGCCCTCATGGACCGCCTAAACCGGAGCGGAGATCTCTACTTGACCCATACTCGCTTACAGGAGCGAATCACCTTGCGCTTCTGTGTGGGGCAAACCCACACCGAAGCCCGTCATGTGCGCCGGGCGTGGCAGAGGATTCAGGAGGAAGCCGAGGCGATTGAAGCCGGGGCGGCCTAAAAGGACTGGAAACCGGTATTGGGTCTCTATGATGTCCCCAGCTAGTCAACATCATTATTTCTGCATGCTGGTTCGCGCCGATCTTCCGTTATAATGCC
>DATJVZ010000088.1:0-9699 GCA_035501575.1 Terriglobales bacterium
TAACCGGCAAGCCCGCCTTCAATGGCAAGAGCCGGGCCAGCTTGATCGCCTCCATCCTGACCACCGACCCGCCGTCCATCGCGGAGCTCCAACCGCTCGCTCCTTCGACCTTGGACCGAGTGGTCAGGAAATGCCTGGCCAAAGATCCTGACGACCGCTGGCAGAGCGCGAGTGATTTGGCCAGCGAACTGAATTGGATGCTTTCGGGTGGATCGCAGGCGGGAGTGGCCGCTCCTGTTACTTCCCAGCGAACCCATCGCGAAAGGATGATGTGGGCCATCGTAGCGCTGGGGCTGTGCGCCGCGGCGGTGGTGGCGACCGTGTCTGTCCGTCCCGGCGCGCAGCCTGGAGGCGTGATCCGGTCGGCGATTCCATTGGAGGACGGCGCCACCCCGCTATGGACGGGAGACTTTGCCGGTCCGGCGGTTCTGTCGCCGGATGGAAGTGCCCTGGCGTTTGTCACGGCCCGGGAGCAGGGAGCGCCAGTGTTGTCGATAAGAATGCTAAACGCTCTTCACGCTCATGCACTGGCAGGAACCGACGGTGCAATCTTTCCGTTCTGGTCTGGCGATAGCCGTTCGCTGGGTTTCTTTGCAGGCGGCAAACTGAAGACTGTCTCCGTCGAAGGCGGCACGCCTTCGGAGGTGTGTGACGCTCCGGGAGGGCGCGGAGGAACCTGGAACGTGCAGGGCGATATAGTTTTTGCTCCCGGATTCCAAACCGCCCTCATGCAAGTGCCCGCCTCAGGAGGGCTCCCCAAGCCTTTGACCGTACTGGAGACCTCAAAGCATGACAGCCATCGCTGGCCGCATTTTCTTCCTGACGGCAAGCACTTTCTGTATCTGGCGCTTACCCATAACCGGCCCCGTGATCCGAACGACGGGATCTACTTCGCGTCTCTGGAGGGCAAGGAGAACCGCCTGCTGATGCCTGCGTACACGAATGCGACGTATGCGGCGGGCCGGCTGCTGTTCATGCGCGGCAGTGAATTGATGGCGCAATCTATGGATCCTGAAACGGGTGATTTGCGCGGACAAGCAGAACGAGTGGCGGAAGACGTACTTGTGGACGGAACCATCTGGAGAGCGGGCTTTGATGCTTCCGGCCCCCGCCTTCTGGCGTACGCTGCCGGCGGCCTGATTCCCTCGCAGGCGGCGTGGTATGACCGCTCAGGAAAACATCTGAGTACTGTCAGCGAGAGAGTCTTCAACCTGAATAGTGTGAGGATTTCTCCGGATGGTGCGCGACTGGCGACGGACGCAGGTGACACCAGCAGCGAGATATGGGTCAACGAGCTCAAGCGGCAGGTGAACACTCGGCTGACGTTTGGCTCGGGGGCAAGTACGACCCCCGTGTGGTCGCCTGATGGGCTCTGGATCGCCTACGCCGGCGTTCGCGGCAAGAACAATCTTTATCGTAAGGCCTCCAACGGTATGGGCCAGGAGGAATTACTGCTCGAAGGTGACCTCTCGAACCGGGCACCCTTTGACTGGTCGCCCGATGGCAAGTCGCTGTTGTTTGGAACGGGAGATTTTGCTTCTTCCGGCCAGATCTGGATACTTCCGTTAGCAGCGGCGGGCAAGCCGGTACCCCTGGTGCAGGGTAATTTTGTTGCAGCCAACGCCAGGTTTTCGCCGGACGGACACTGGGTCGCTTACAACTCGAGCGAATCCGGCAGGCCGGAAGTGTACGTCATGCCGTTTGGCAGCGGATCAGGCAAATGGCAGGTTTCTGGCGCAGGCGGAGTCCTGCCCGTATGGAGGCACGACGGCAAAGAACTATTTTACTGGTCTTTAGACAACACCTTGGTCTCAGTTCCGATCCAGCTCAAGAACGACGCGGTAGAGGTGGGGGCGCCGCACCCACTGTTTCGCCTGAGGAATCCGCAGGGCAATCTCGGACTCACCAGCCCTTACGACGTCTCCGGAGATGGCCAGAGCTTCATCGTGATCGAAACAGCAGAGCAGGCGTCTAAACCGATCAGTCTGGTGACAAACTGGACGGCGGAGTTAAAGCAGAAATAAACATCACCCTCCCGCACAAGCCCACGCCATATCGTGTCCGAATCAGAGTCTTTTAGACGATTCCCCTCGGATGACGGATAAACCTTCCATAATTCGGTAATGGAAGGGTTGCCGACATCCATCCCGAATCGGCGTGTCCTTGTGTAGGTCTATAATGGGGCGCACGGATGGCTCTAACCTCTGGCACGAAACTAGGTCCCTACGAAATAATTGCGCCACTCGGCGCCGGCGGCATGGGCGAGGTGTATCGAGCACGGGACATCCGGCTCGATCGCATCATCGCCGTCAAGGTGCTGCCAGAATTGATCGCCACGGACGCGGAGCGTCTGCGGCGCTTCGAGCAGGAAGCCAAAGCCGTCGCTGCACTCAATCATCCCAACATTCTCTCTGTCGAGAACCTCTTCCTGAATGGCGTCGAGTCTGCCAACTCCGATTCGCGGGGAACATTCAGAATCCGGTCCCCTTCTCGCCCTGTACGGACAAATTAAGAGGCAACGAGATCGGCGACCGCGCCGAGCGTGAGGCTTGGAGTAAAGCTCCGCGATCGCTTAATGCCAGCTAACTAATTGATTCGGCATGCGGCGAGTACCATGGACCCAACCCTCTTACCGCTGAGTCTTAGAGGTGGCATCTCCTGATCAAGGCCCTCCCCACACGCTGACCGACCGAGGGGAAAGCAGTCGAGGCCGCGATTCCCTCCGGAGATTACCGAAGTTTGCGTGAAAGGCATGTAACCAATTGTATCTAGGAGAATTAGTTGCTATTCCTTAGACTTCGGAGCGGGCTCCTCCAGTCCACATCGTGGAAGCACACGACTATGAGTAGCGAACTAGCAGGCCGGCCGCAGTCCTGGCAACTCCTGCCGCCTGGAGCCAAAGCCTTCATCAGCTTCATCGCCGCCGTAGGGGCGGCCGTACTCGTTTACGGTCTTCTACGTCCCTCGAGCCGGAATACAGCCGAATTCGTCTGCTATCTCGGTGTCGCCATCCTGGCATCGCGGCTGAGAGTGAATCTGCCCGGAGTCGCAGGTACCATGACGATGAGCTTTCTCTTCGTCCTGCTGGGCATCCTGCAACTAAGCTTTTCTGAGACGTTGGTGCTGGGCTGCACCTCGATTCTAGTCCGCTGGCTGTATCCGGACCGGCCAGACAATACTCAATGTATCTTCAATCTTTCGTCGAACTTGGTTTCGACAGCCCTGGCCTATATGGCCTATCACCTGATGCTCGACCATGGCTTTATTGAAAGCCACGCCCTGGGTTTGGGAATTGCGGGCAGCATCTACTTCGTGGCCAATACAGGTTCGATCGCCACCGTGATCTCGTTTATCGAACCCAAGTCGGTCAAGGAAATTCTCGTCGAATGTTATTTCTGGTCGTTTCCCTACTACTTGGTTGGAGCAGCCATCGCAGGGGTCATCGGGTGGCTCGACGAAGCCTTTTACTGGGAAGCTTCCCTGCTGGTCGCACCCGTCATTTACGTGATGTATCGCTCCTACCGCCTGTACCTGGGCAAGCTGGAAGATGAAAAACGCCACGTGGAGGAGATGGCGAATCTGCATTTGCGCACGATCGAGGCCCTGGCCCTCGCCATCGAAGCCAAGGATCACGCTACCCACGATCACCTGGAGCGGGTCCGAGTCTATGCCATCGAGTTGGCCAAGGAACTGGGCATAACCCCGGGAGAAACGGAAGCTCTCCATGCCGCGGCTCTGCTGCACGATATCGGAAAGCTCGCCGTTCCGGAGCACATTATCTCGAAGCCCGGCCGCCTTACTCAGGAAGAATTCGAGAAGATGAAGATCCACCCTGTCGTGGGGGCAGAAATTCTAGAGCGGGTGCGTTTCCCGTACCCGGTCGTGCCCATTGTGCGGGCGCATCACGAAAAATGGGACGGAACGGGTTACCCATTTGGGTTGAAAGGTACCGAAATCCCCATCGGAGCGCGCATTCTTTCCGCGGTTGACTACATCGACGCCCTCGCGTCGGACCGTCAGTACCGCCGCGCTTTGCCGATTGAGGAAGCGGTGCGTCGGCTGGCGGCGGAGTCAGGAAAGGCCTTTGACCCGCGGGTTGTGAATGTGCTGATGAAGCACTATCGGCAACTGGAAAAGCGGGTCGCGGCCCAATGCCGCAAGGATAAAGAGGTCGACACGAAGCTTTCCACTGACTTGAAGATCGAGCGCGGCTCGGCGCCCGCAGCCGGCTTCGAGGCCAGCGAAGTCAAAGATGCCGCCGGACGCGAGGCCAACTTTCTGGCTTCGATTGCGGCCGCGCGACAGGAAGCGCAGACTCTGTTTGAGTTGAGCCAAGACCTGGGTGCTTCGCTGAGCTTGGGAGAGACGCTGTCGGTCTTCTCGGTCAAACTCAGGCAGCTGGTTCGTTACGACGCGATCGCGATCTATCTACGGCGCAATCAGGAACTGGTGCCAGAGTATGTCAACGGCGACAACTTCCGCCTGTTTTCGTCCTTGCGAATTCCGGTGGGACAGGGCCTGTCCGGATGGGTCGCGCATAACAAGAAGCCAATTATTAATGGCAACCCCTCGGTCGAGCCCGGCTATTTGAATGATCCCACCAAGTTCAGTACTTTGCGCTCGGCACTGGCCGTGCCGCTCGATGGCGTCAGTGGGACGATCGGAGTGCTGGCGCTCTACCGCTCGGAGCGGGATGCCTTCACCCAGGATGACCTTCGCATTATCTTGGCCATCACCTCCAAAATGGCGCTGGCGATCGAGAATGCGGTCAAATATCAGCAAGCAGAGAGTTCAGCCACCACCGATTATTTGACCGCCTTGCCCAACGCTCGATCGCTCTTCTTGCAACTTGACCGCGAACTGGCCCGCTGCAAGCGTGAGCAGACCTCGCTCACCGTCATGGTCTGTGACATGGATGGCTTCAAGCAGATCAACGACCGCTTCGGCCACCTGGAGGGAAACCGAGTGCTGCGGCTGTTCGCCCAGGCCATTAAAGAAACCTGCCGAGAGTACGACTACGTAGCCCGCATGGGAGGAGACGAATTTGTTGTGGTCGCTGGCGGCCTGCCGCCGGATGCCGCCGAAAAGAGAGCCAAACAACTGCGCGACCTGGCCAAACAAGCCGGTATCGAAGTTTGTGCCGAAGATATCCTCACCCTGAGCGTGGGGCGGGCAGTCTATCCCGACGACGGCACCGATGCGGAAGCATTATTGGCTGAGGCGGACCGCCGCATGTACCTGGAAAAGCAGCAGCAACCGGCGCGTAAAAACCGTCGCTCGCATCCTCGCATAAAGTGCCGCTTCATGATCGAGCTGCGCTCGACCGATGGTGGCCCGGTCATCGGGAGCGTCACCGATATCAGCATGGGTGGCTGTTATGTCAAAACCAGTGCCGTGCTTCCTCCGGGCTCACAATTGCACATAGCCTTTGGGGAAGGGGAAACGCAACTTAAGACAGACGGTTTGGTGACGCGAATGGATCTCGGGTCCGGGGTAGCCGTACAATTCAAAGAGCTTAACCGCGAAGACAGAGATCGTTTGCAGCGCATCTTGCAGTCGGTTCAGAAAACCGGCATATCCCCCGAAAATGACTACCTCAGGCTTCTGACCGGAAAAGCTCCCACGCAAGGCTGAAGACAAACGCCTGCCCGTCGATACTCCTTGTCATCCTGGTGCGGTAGACCTCGAACGACCACCTGACCACCGCTTCACAATCGGTTCCTTCGCGCTCGGGAGACACCAGCCGCCAGTCCTTGTTGTACTGCCTTTCGGTATCCTGCCCGGTTCATACCCTCCATCACCGTCGCGGCAATGCCTCCGGGAGTTTGAGCCTCGTCGAGCAGCGCTTCGAGTGAAGTGTCCTCTTCTCTCCAGGCCAAAATTCCATCGGCCAGCGCGTGCGCAGCCGCCGCGAACGCGATTTCCCGGCGCAAGCCGAGTTTTCGAGCGGCTTCCGCCAGCGTGGCCGCGGCATGATAACCATGGCTGGCCGAGTAGGCTACGGTAAAGGCGTCAAACTGGCTCTCGGGAATCTCGACAACCTGGCCCAGCAGGGAGAAAAGATTCTTGATCTTGCGTCTAGCCGGCGGCGGTACGGATCGATCGAAGACGACCGCGGTCAGGCCGTGCCGGCTGCGACACACCGGGCTGGGCATGGCTCGAGCCCATGCGACAGGAGGCCCCAGCCGGGCTCGCAACTCGGCAAGAGGCACACCCGCCGCCAGACTCACGGCCCAGAGCGGGCAGTTCAGGCTTTGAATCCCGCCGAGAAGCTGGGCGACCGAGCCGGGGCGGACGGCAATGATCACGAGCTCGGCCTGGCGAATCGCCTTTCGAAGATCCGGCTCGACCAAGACCCCGTAACGTTTCTTCAGTTGGCGCAATTTCTGGGGATGGCGATCATGAACCAGGAGTGGCCCCGGGTATTTGGCCAGCCGCAAGCCTGCGAGCAGGGCGCCGGTGATGCGTCCTCCCCCGAGAAAGACCGTGGCTTTCATTCAAGTTCTCGGCAAGCCTGATCGGCCGCGTCGACGAGCTGCTGAATGTCGGATTCCGTATGGGCGGTCGTTAGAATCCAGTGCAACCCGTTGGAGGGAGTCATGTAGATGCCGCGTTCGAGAAGCAGGTGGACAAACCGAGAGTAGCGAGCGGCGTCCACATAGGCGCAATAGTCGCGATAATCGTCAATCGATTGGCGTTCGGTGAAATAGATCTGGAACATCGGACCAAATCCTTGCACGAGGGCCTTAAGGTGGTGGCGGTGAAATACCTCGTCCAGACCTCGGATGGCCGCGTTGCCGAGCGCGTGCAGCCGAGGGTAAACATCGGTTGAGGCCAGCAAATCGAGATTCGCGGCGATGACTTTCATCGTCAAGCGGTGGCCATTGAAGGTTCCGTAGTGCAAAACCATGTGCTCACCCCAGCGCATCCGTTCGAGAATGGCGCGCGGGCCGGCCACGGCTCCCACGGGGAACCCCGCACCCAGTGCCTTGCCAAAAGTAGAGATATCGGGTCGAATTCCGTAGTACTGCTGGCAGCCGCCCGGTGCGTAGCGAAACCCGGTCACGACCTCATCGAAGATGAGCAGTGCGCCGCAGTCTCGAGTCAATTCACGCAAGCGGCCGAGATAACCTTCTCGCGGCGGGATGCAGCCCATATTGGCCATGATTGGCTCGGTGATGACGGCCGCCAATTCTTTGCCGTGTTGCCCCATCACGCGCTCTAGGACCGTGAGATCGTTCCACGGCGCGAGCACAACATCCTCAAAGACGGTGGCGGGGATGCCACAGGAATCGGGAATCCGAGCCGGCGCGTCTTTCGTACCCAGCTCCGCCGGCGGGTGGCCATGAGCGTTGAGAAGATAGGGATCGTACCAGCCGTGATAATGTCCTTCGAATTTCAAAAACTTTGACCGTCCGGTATGAGCACGCGCCAGGCGAAGCGCAAGCATGGTGGCTTCGCTACCGGTGTTCGTGAACCGCACGACCTCCGCCGAAGGCACCATGCGACGGAAACGCTCCGCAGCTTCCACTTCTGCCGATGTGGCGGCCGCAAAGTGAGACCCCTCACTGATGGCGCTCGATACGACCGCCACCAATTGCGGATGAGCGTGACCATGGATGAGGGCGCCGAACGACATCATGAAGTCGACATATTCGTTACCGTCGGCATCCCACACGTGGGACGCTTTGCCCCGCTCAAGGACGACGGGTCCGCCGGAATAGACGGCAGCGCCACGCGAGGGTGAGTTCACCCCTTCCACGAGCGACTGCTCGGCACGCTCAAACAGTTGTCGTGAGCCGCGACGGCCTCGCGTTGTAGGAGGGGATGACATAGATCTTGTTAGTGGTTCGGTGCCGGCATCCGCCCTCTAGGCCCGGCCAGCCACTAGCCCGACTGGGCCAAGCCCCCGCCGTCGACGACCAGCACCGTGCCGGTTACGAACGAGGATACATCGGTCGCCAAATACAATGCGGCTTGGGCCACTTCTTCCGGCTTCCCTACCCGCCCGAGCGGCCGGCGTGCGGCCTCCCGCAAGAAGCGTCCCTCGTCTTCGCCAAGCTGGTGAGCTTCCCGGCGCAACATGGCGGTGTCGGTATCGCCCGGGCAAATGCAATTCACGCGAATGTTTTCGCCACCATGGTCGACAGCCATGGCTTTCGTCAGCAGGACCACAGCGCCCTTCGACGCGCAATATGCGGCGGCCCGGGGCCCCCCGGCCAGTCCCCACCCGGAAGCGATATTGACGATGACGCCTCCGCCGGAGCGGACCATGATGGGCACAACCAGTCTGGCCAGAAGGAAGATTGATTTTACATTCACCGCCATCACTTGGTCCCAGTCTTGCTCCGCCATCTCGAGAACGGTGGCGCGGCGGATGATTCCCGCGCTGTTGACAAGCACGTGAATGCCGCCGAATTCACCCAGGGATCTCTCGACGAGACGCTCGCAGTCGCTGCCACGGGCCACGTCGGCGCGCTCGAAGATTGCCTGCCCTCCATCGGAAAGTATCTGCTTCCGCAACGCTTGCCCCTCGGCGTCGTTGAGGTCGGCAATCACCACCGAGGCCCCCTCGCGGGCAAACAGCTGGGCCGTCGCACGGCCAATTCCCGAGGCCGCGCCGGTGATCAGGGCGGTCTTTCCCCGCAGGGCTTGGCCCGGGTTCGAATGGGCAGCAATCATCAGAGTCGGAATTATCGGCTGGCCTGGCCTCCGGCGGTCTCTCCGCCATCCATCGTGTACACATGGCCAGTGGCAAAAGCCGCGTCATCGGAAGCCAGAAATGCGAACAAGGCGGCGATCTCTTCCGGCTGGGCGTGGCGACGCAAGGGAATTTTGCGATTCACTTCTTCCAGCATGGCGTCGGTGTACTCCGCACGCTGCATCGGGGTGAGCACATATCCGGGAGCCACCGCCGAAACCCGCACCTTGGGTGCGAGTTCCAAAGCCATGGTGCGAGTCAGTGCAATCACGCCCGCCTTGGTCGCATTGTAATCGGCGTAATAGGGATATCCCATGATGCCGTTGGTCGAAGCGGTTTGCAGGATAACTCCCCCGTGGTGTTCCCACAGGTAACGGGCTGCGGTTTGTGCCACGTAGAAGACGCCGGTCAGGTTCACGGCGAGGACCCGATCCCACTCCTCGGGAGTGATTTCAAGAAATTTGTGGCGAATGCTGATGCCGGCGTTGTTGATGACGACGTCCAGGCCCCCCATGATGCGTAAGGCATCGGCAAAGGCCGCTTGCACTTGCTTTAGGTTTGCTACGTCGGCGTCGAAAGCGCCCGAGAGGGCGGGCAAGGCTTTGCGCACGCGGTCGCGTGCTTTCGGGTCACGATCGAGGATGGAAACTACGGCCCCTTCTTCGAGGAAGCGCGCGGCGGTGGCGGCGCCAATTCCGCTGGCGCCGCCGGTGATCAGCACGCGCTTGCCTTTGAGACCACGCATGGCTCGCACCCAAAACAGGAACGACGCAAAACCCCGTCGCTGGGAAGGCCGGCTATCCCTTCAACAACTCCGGGCCCAGAGGAAAAAGGATTTGTTCCCTGCCGCTAGAAGGGCCGCCCGCGAAACAGCCACAGCAGCTCGATGACCAAGATCACCACCACCGTCAATTCCAGGAAAAAGGCACGACTCTGGTTGAACTGGTCGACCATGAAGCGATAGAGCTCTTCGGCCGTGCGAACCTTCTGGGTTACAA
>DATJVZ010000089.1:0-12944 GCA_035501575.1 Terriglobales bacterium
GAATCGGATATTTCGATTTCGGTTCCTTCAGCGGCGGCGCGCACCCGAGCGTAGTAGTTGCGTGCCTCCTTTACGGCTTGGTCGATGCACGAATCGTTATGGTCCGGATCGTGGTGAAATAATACCAGCTCCTTGGCACCGCTCTCCATCGCCACGTTGACCGCCTCGCGCCAGTGGCTGTGGCCCCAACCCCGCCGCCGCGCCGAATATTCGTCGGGAAGATACTGGGCATCGTAAATAAGCACGTCGGCACCCGCGGCCAGCTGACGAACATTGCGGTCGAATACACTGTCCCCAGGCTCGTTATCCGTGGCGTAGACCATGACCCCGTCCGGGGTTTCCAGCCGAAAGCCCATGCATCCCTGAGGATGGTTCAACCACATGGTTTTGAGGCGCACCTCGCCAAGATCCATCTGACCCTCGTTCAGATTGTGGAAGTCCTGGCGAGCCTGCATCTGATGCAGCCCGACGGGAAAGTAGGGAGAGGCCATTTGTGCCTCGAATACTTCCTTCAGGCTACGCGTACGGTTCGAACAGTGAAAGTAAAAATGATTCTCCCGGTTGTCATAGAGCGGCCCAAAGAAAGGCAGCCCCTGAATGTGATCCCAGTGGAAATGAGAGACAAAAATGTGGGCGGAGACGGGAGAGCCGTTGAACTCTTTGCGCAGAGCTTGACCGAGGACTCGAAATCCGGTGCCGCAGTCGAGGACATAAAGCTGGTCGCGGTGGCGCACCTCGACGCAGGAGGTATTGCCTCCGTACCGCATGTTCTCCGGCTGCGGAGCGGGCGTCGACCCACGGACTCCCCAGAACTTAACCCGCATAGACCTCCGCCAAGAAATATGCCCAGCAGACCAATCTTGCGGCCTGGTGTGGGATAACGTCAATGAATTCGGTGGTTACGGTGGTCACTTGCGTGCCTGGTGTCCGGGGCGGACGACCGCGGGGGGTTAAAATCCCTTGAGGAGGAGGTTCCTTATAATGGGGAACCTGGTGGCCAAACCGTATGCTGCGTCCCGATTACCAGGAATTCGCGAACCTGGCCCAAAAGGCAACCCTGGTGCCGGTGGTCAAATCGGTCATGGCGGACCTCCTGACCCCGGTGTCGGCCTTCCTGAGCATTGCCGATGGGGAACCTGCCGCGTTTCTTTTGGAGTCGGTCGAGCGGGGAGAACAGATCGGGCGCTACACCTTCTTAGGGGCGCAACCCTACATCGAACTGCGAGCCCGCGGGACGGAAATCACCCTGCTCGAGGGTACCCGGCTTGACCGGCGTCGTGGTAACCCCCTGGAAATCCTTAAAGATCTGCTCCGCCGCCACCGGGCGGCCACCATCCCGGGGTTGCCCCCGTTTACCGGGGGAGCGGTCGGCTATTTTGCCTACGATACGGTTCGGCATCTGGAACAGATCGGGGAACATGCGAAGGACGATCTGGCTATGCCGGATTGTGTGTTGATGTTCTTTGACCGCGTCCTGGCATTCGATCACCTTTTGCACCAGATCCATATTATTGCCACCGCCGATGTATCCGGCGAGAATCCGCGACAAGCCTACGACCACGCCGTCGCCGACATTGCCGCTATCGAGAAGAACCTGGCCGAGGGCCTCCGCCCGTCCCAGTGGCCACGGGCCGCCGGCAAGACCCAGGGAACCCTCCAACTTCGCGCAGCAACCAGCCGCGAGGAGTTCATCCGATCCGTCGAACGGTCCAAGGAATATATTGCCGCCGGCGATATCTTTCAGGTGGTGCTCTCGAACCGCCTGGAGTTTACGCCCGAAGTGTCGGCGTTTGATATTTACCGTGCGCTGCGCACCCTAAACCCCTCACCTTACCTGTATTTTCTCCGGACCGGTGATGAGCAGATTGTCGGTTCCTCTCCCGAAATGCTGGTTCGGGTGAATGGGCGCAAGATCGAATATCGGCCGATTGCCGGGACGCATCGCCGCGGCCGCGATGAGGAGGAGGATCAACTCCTGGAGAGGGAAATGCTCGCCGACGAGAAGGAGCGGGCCGAACATGTAATGCTGGTCGATCTCGGACGCAACGACCTCGGCCGGGTGTGCGAGTACGGGTCCGTCAAAGTACGCGATCTGATGTACGTCGAACGCTATTCCCACGTCATGCACATCGTGTCCGCTCTCGAAGGCAAATTGCGGGATCATCTGGATGCGCTCGATGCCTTCGCCGCCTGCTTTCCAGCGGGTACCCTGACCGGGGCACCCAAGGTGCGGGCCATGCAAATCATCGAGGAACTGGAGCCCGTGCGCCGTGGAATCTATGGCGGGTCGGTTCTCTATGCCGATTTTGCCGGAAACCTTGATTCCTGCATCGCCATTCGTACCATGCTCATGAAAGGCGAACGCGGCTATTTGCAGGCGGGTGCAGGCATCGTGGCCGACTCCGACCCGGCGGAAGAATTTGAAGAGTCGATGAACAAGGCGAAGGCGGTGTTGCAGGCGCTCGAAATGGCACGGGGCAGCCAGGCGTCGATCGAGGCCGATGCGGTTGCCCGAAAGAAATAGGCTGTGGCGATCACATTTGGAGGAAGTTGCGAATCAGCTTCCTCCCCCCCAACGTCAACACGCTTTCCGGATGAAACTGCACGCCTTCCACCCGAAATTGCCGGTGTCGCAGGCCCATGATGACGCGCCTGCCGTCAGCCTCGCTGGTATAGGCACTGACCTCCAACTCCTCGGGCAGGGTTGTCTCCTCCACCACCAGCGAGTGATAGCGGGTCGCGACCAGCGGCATGGGCAGCCCGGCGAAAATTGTCCGGTTATCGTGAAACACCTGACTGGTCTTTCCGTGCATGAGTTTTGTAGCCCGTACAACATCGCCTCCAAAAGCCGCTCCAATGGCCTGGTGTCCCAGGCACACCCCTAGAATCGGAGTCTTCGCCGCCAGTTGCCGAACCAACTCCACGCTGATCCCGGCCTCTCGCGGGGTGCACGGTCCGGGCGAGATCACAATGCGCTCCGGGGCCAGGGCTTCGATCTCGGCCACCGTAACCTGATCGTTGCGCCGCACGACGACTTCCGCGCCCAGTTCGCCGAAGTACTGGACGAGGTTGTAGGTGAACGAGTCGTAGTTGTCGAGAACCAACACCATACTTAATTCGCAGAGATAGCTTACCTTAAAGGCTCTCCCCCGCTGCGCCGCCGAGACCCTGGCAGGTAAATTATAGGTAAGTATAGGGCTTGACAGTGAACCCGCGAAGCGCCATGCTACACTCACCGTGGAGGGCTCATGCCGGAAATCACCCAGGAGAACAAGCGGGCAACACGCCGCTTTGCGCTGCGGCTACCCGTGTCGGTCAGCTATTCGCAGGGCGGGGAGCAGGAAAAAGCGGCACAAACCAGGGACGTGAGCGCCCGCGGCATCTGTTTCTACTTGGATTCGGCAATCGCCACCGGTTCTCCTATTGAATTTACCCTTACCCTGCCTCCCGAAATTACTCTCACCGAGAGCATTCGCGTGAAATGCAAAGGTAGGGTCGTGCGCGTCGACGATGCCACTGCCGGAGGCAAGGTCGCAGTGGCGGCCGTGATCGACGAATACGAATTTCTTTCCGAACCTTAACTCGAAGGTTCGGTCCCGTACCTACAAAGCACACATCTCTAACTTCCCGCGGGTTCTTCCCGTGCTATGGTGAGAAATCGAATTCCCCATGAAATCCTTGCTACTAGCGGCGAAGCTCGCCTGCTTCGCGCTCACTGCCACACTGGGTTCCCTGGCTACTGCACAGTTGAAACCGGATTTATCCGCTCGGCCCGACCCAGCCGACGCCATAATTCGCTCGGTTCGCGCTTTAGACAGCGAGGACGGTTGGGCGGTGGAGGTCATTTCGACGCGTCCCGTGGTGCCCGCCCTCAGCCGGGCTCAGAATCCGCCGCGTCTGGTCATTGATCTGCCCAATGCGCATCTCTCGAGCTCCCAGAGGCGCCTGGCATTTCAAAGCCGCGCCATAGCGGGTGTGCGTCTCAGCCAGTTTCAGACTTCCGTGGCCCGTATTGTCTTGGATCTCGCCCAGCCGGTTCGCTGCAGTTGGGACGTTGCCGGCAACCGCCTGACAGTCCGGGTGCATCCGGCGAAGGGTGCCCCGGAGGCGTCGGCAACGCCTGCGATTCCCCCGGTTCGGCCTGTGGCTCTTAACAAATCAGGCACCGAGGTCCGCCTGTTAACCGGGTCTTCGGTGACCGCCGGTGTCAATGTTGAGACTTTGCATCTCGAGGGAGGCGGCGAGGTTCGAGTGTGCCCGGGAACCACCATCTCGGTTACCCCATCCCAGTCCGGCCGGTCTCTGCTGCTCGCCATGAGCACCGGGGCGCTCGAAACTCATTACAATCTGGGGGCTGCAGCGGATTCCATCCTAACGCCGGACTTTCGCCTCGTGCTCGCCGGACCGGGTGAATTCGACTACGCCATCAGCACCGATCTGCGGGGCAATATCTGCATCGGGGCACTTCCCGGAAATGGCTCCTCGCTGATGGTTTCCGAGCTGTTGGGAGATGGCAGCTATCAGGTGAAGCCAGATGAGCAGGTGATCTTTCACTCGGGACAATTGCAGATGGCCGTTCGGGGAGCGCCCGCCGGCTGCGGCTGTTCTCGAGCGACGCCGGGAGTTATTCAGACTTCTGCTCCACCGATCCAAGCTCCCGAGAGCGCCACGCTGATGCCATCAGAAGGCAACGACATCCACGTTCAGGTGGATAGCTCCTTTGTATTTCGGGCGGATGATCCGGCGACGCCCCCCACCCCCAGCGAGCAAGCACGACTTTTGCCGGCCCGCAGTTTGCCTTGTCCGATGCTTGCGGAGACGGCGCTTCCTCCGCGGCCGCATCATGGTTTCTTAGGAAAGGTCAAAGGATTCCTCTCGGCGGTGTTCGGCTGATGCCGAGGCTTGCTCAGCGTAAGGCTCTAGGGAGGCGTGGCTTCACTTGCGGTTCCCTCGGGTGAATGCCTGCTTCAGCGGGGTAACGCGATCGCGCAGTTCCTCGGCGAATTCGGCTCCACGGTCGAGAGCGTCCTCGGCCCGCCCCCTGGCCTCTTCCCTCCAATTCTCGATGCTATCGCGAGCATCTTCATACCTGCGCCGCAACTCCCGGCGCATGTGCTTACCGGCCTTGGGGGCGCACAACAAGCCTATGACTGTACCCGCCCCCAACCCAATCAACAGAAAGGTCACCGCCGTTCCCAGGCTGCCCTGCTCGGAAGCCTCATATTTGCCCTCGCGCATACCGGCACTCCTTACTGTGAAATCCAGTTGGATTCACTTTGGTTTATTTTAGCTGTCTCGGACGACGAAAGTTGTCCCTCAGGAGAGCTCTCACCATGATGCCACAGCGGTCCGGATACTGGCTGAATAACTTGTCGGGTTGCCGGTCGAGCCAGTGACCAACCGGTCGAGCCAGTGACCAAGAGCAAGCGGGAAGGCTCGAAGTCTGAGCCGTCATTTTCCATGGGGTTACCAGCCCGTGTAAAATGAACATTCCAAGCCCCGTAAGGGGCGGAACCAATGCCTGCCTTCGGCTGGCCTGCCGCAATCAAAGGAGATTTTTTTGCTATGGCGATTCCCGCGACCCAGCTTCGTCCCGGCATGATCATTCGGCACAATAATGATCTGCATTCCGTTTTCAGCGTGGAGCACCGCACTCCGGGTAACCTGCGCGCCTTCATCCAGGCAAAGCTGCGAAATCTACGCACCGGGGCTATGTTCGAACATCGTTTCCGCTCGCCTGATCCGATCGAGAAAATTACCGTCGACGAAGTGGAGATGGAGTATCTCTACAATGATGGCGGCAGCTACTACTTCATGGACACCTCGACCTATGAGCAGACCCACCTGGGCAAAGACATTTTGGGGGACGCGGTCGATTACCTTATTCCGAACTTGGCCATCCGAGTAGAGTTCTTTGACGGTAAGGCGGTAGGCGTTGAGTTACCGCAGACGGTCGAGCTCACGGTGGTCGAAACCGAACCCGGCCTCAAGAGTGCGACCGCTTCCAGTGTGACGAAGCCGGCCAAGACCGAAACCGGACTGGTGGTGCAAGTTCCTCCCTTTATCAACCAAGGGGAGAAGATCAAGGTGGATACAGCGGAAGGCGTGTACCTTTCTCGAGCCTAATGAGCCGAGCCATTGGTTTTCCGCGTCGGACTCGCGGTGGTTTATTTTGAGGTGGTTGATTTCCGTGGCTGGCAGCGTGATGGCTAGGCGGTTCATTGTTCGCGGACGCGTGCAAGGTGTCGGCTTTCGCTGGTTTGTAGAGCGCGAGGCGCATATCCTGGGCATCGCCGGATGGGTGCGCAATAATGCCGATAGCAGCGTAGAGGTCTTGGCCCAGGGCACAAAGGAACAATTGGCCGGGCTGCGGTCGCGCTTGTGCGAGGGGCCGCGGGCCGCGCGGGTGGATGACGTCGAAGAATTCGAAACCAAGCCGAACTCCGAGCTGAGCACGTTTCGTATTGAAGGAGCCTGGTAAATGCCGACGAAGCCGCTGGGCGTGACCGCCAACCTCGATTGTGAGCCGCTCAAGAAGCTGATTCGAGAGGTGCCCGACTTCCCCAAAAAGGGCATCCTTTTTTACGACATCACCACGCTGCTGAAAGACAAACTAGGGTTCGCCGCCCTGATCGACGCCCTCGCCGAGCACTACATCCAGCACAAGATTGACCTGATTCTGGGGATGGAAGCTCGCGGATTCATTTTTGGGCCCGCCCTGGCTTACCGCTTGAACGCCGGGTTCGTTCCGGTGCGCAAGCCGGGAAAACTCCCGGCGGCAACCGCCCGCTACGAGTACGCCCTCGAGTACGGCACCAGTGCGCTCGAAATTCACAAGGACGCGATTCACAAAGGTCAGCGCATCATTATCGTGGATGATCTGCTGGCGACCGGGGGAACGGCCGAGGCTACGACGAAGTTGGCGGCCTCGCTCGGCGCCGAGATTGTCGGCCTGGGCTTCGTGGTCGAACTGGATTTTTTGAAAGGCCGCGAGAAGCTCAAGCAGTACGACGTCTTCTCGCTGCTGCACTACGAGAAATAAACCCGCCAGGGAGAAAGCTATAATCCTTGGTGATCGCCGGTAACGGGTGACCGTAGCACACACCACAACCACAAGGAGGGTGGAATGGCTGGAGCCATCCCGGAAAAGTATCGCGATCTGTTCAGCAAGCGGGCGTTTGCCGCTCTCGGCACGCTGATGCCCGATGGCCGCCCCCAGGTGACCCCGGTGTGGGTAGATCTTGAAGGCGATCGGGTAGTTTTCAACTCGGCGAAGGGCCGACAGAAAGACCTCAACGTGCGCCGTGATCCCCGCGTCGCCCTGTCCATTGTCGATCCAGACAATCCCTATCGCTACCTGGAAATTCGGGGACGCGTCACGGAAATTACCCAGGAGGGCGCTGACGCCCACATCGATAAGATGGCCAAGAAGTACCTGGGGGTCGATAAGTATCCCTACCGCCAACCGGGGGAGGTGCGGGTCATCTATAAGATCCAGCCCGAGCACACGACGATGATGGGTTGACCGGGCCCGTTCGGCTCCCTGGTGTTGAACCCCTCCCGGAGATCACTAATTCGCACCTATAACCTTTGTTTCCTCGGCTTCGGCAACGTGAACCAGGCGCTGGTGCGTCTGCTTCAGGCCCACCAACACGGGTTGCGAGAGCGAGGGATTCGGTGGCGGATCACCGGTGTGGCAAGCCGGCGGATCGGATGGATAGCCGACGCCAACGGGTTCGACGTCGCCGAGATTCTCGGCGGCCAAGCGGCTTTTGCCGGAGCCGGATGGCAGAATGTGCGGCAGTGGCTCGAGGCCGCGGGTGCCGATGTGCTGTTGGAAGCCAGTCCGCTGAATCCGAAGGACGGACAACCGGCGATTGAGTATCTCCGTGCCGCGCTCGAAAGCGGGGCGCACGCCATCACCGCCAACAAAGGTCCGCTGGTGTACGCCTACGAGGAACTGCGCTCGCTCGCGGCCAGCCACGGGCGCCGATTCCTGTTTGAGTCGACCGTCATGGACGGCATGCCCATCTTTTCTCTGTTTCAGGAGGATTTGCCGCTGGTCCAGGTAAAGGGATTCCGCGGCATTCTCAACTCGACCACCAATCTCATGCTTAGCGGAATGGAATCCGGATTGAGCTATGAGCAATCGCTCCGCCAGGCGCAGCAACTTGGAATCGTTGAAACCGATCCCAGCCATGATGTCGACGGCTGGGATTCTGCGGTGAAAACCACGGTGCTCATCCGCGTGCTGATGGGACAACCGCTACAATTGGCCGAGGTCCGACGGGAAGGCATTCGCCACCTGACCGCCGACGAGGTTCGCGCGGCGCGTAGTCAAGGGAAGCCCTTTAAACTCCTGTGCCAGGCCGGAGGCGAGGACGGGCGTTTGATAGCCAAGGTGGGCCCGGAGCAGATCCCGCTGAGCGATCCGCTGGCTTGGGTTCAGGGCACCTCCTCGATGGTGGAATTTGAGACCGATCTGCTCCCCGGCTTCGCCATTCGAGAAGCCAATCCCGGTCTCGAAGCCACCGCCTACGGGATGCTGGCGGATTTCGTTCGGGCCGTTAGCTAGTCCAAGGAAAGCAGTTTGCTAGACGGTTTTATTCGGCCGCGGCAAGGAGAGAATTTTGTCAACGATGTCTACAGAAGGCGTTTCCAGTTTGAACTTGGACTCGATTCGCGCCCAGTTCTCTGCTCTCGCCCAAACCGTGAAAGGACAACCCGCGGTTTTTCTGGATGGGCCGGGAGGCACGCAAGTACCGCGGCGAGTGATCGCACGAATTTCCGATTACTTGCGGCGCAATAACGCCAATACCCGCGGGGCCTACCGAACCAGCCGCGCGACCGATCGGATGCTTGAAACCGCGCGTGCGGCCATGGCCGATTTCCTGGGGTGCGATGCCGACGAGATCGTATTCGGCCCCAACATGACCTCACTGACGTTTGCCATGAGCCGCGCCGTTGGCAGAGAACTGGGGGCGGGCGACGAGATCGTCGTCACCTCTCTCGATCATGATGCCAATATTTCACCCTGGCGCGCGCTCGAGGAACGCGGCGCGACCATTCGGATGGTGGATATTCGGGAGGAAGACTGCACCCTCGACGGCAACGATTTAGAGCAAAAGATCACCGCCCGAACGAAACTGGTCGCCTTCGGCTACGCTTCGAACGCGGTGGGTACCATCAATCCCGTCCAAGAAATCGTGCGCCGGGCTCACCGCCATGGTGCGCTGGCGTTTGTCGACGCGGTGCATTATGTTCCCCATGGCCCGATCGACGTGCGCGCGCTCGACTGCGATTTCCTGGTCTGTTCCACCTACAAGTTTTTCGGACCCCATATGGGCGTGCTTTACGGCAAACGCTGCCATCTCGAGCGACTCGAGCCCTACAAGGTTCGGGCCAACAGCAATGCCATTCCCTACCGCTGGGAGTGGGGCACGTTGAACCATGAATTGATTGCCGGGATTCCTGCTTGTGTCGATTATTGGGTCGATCTCGGACTCGAGCTCGACTCCTCCCTTTCGACTCGTCGCAGCGCCTTGCTGGCGGCATATGCGGCCGTCCACAAACACGAGCGCGAGCTGATGGAGCGCCTGATTCCCGGTCTCGTCGAAATTCCCGGGCTTACGCTCTATGGAATTCGTGATCCCCGGCGGTTCGATCAACGTTGCCCTACGGTGGCGGTGCGCATCCAAGGGCACACGCCACTGGAGCTCGCGACCCGGCTGGGCGAGCGTGGGATTTTCACTTGGGATGGAAACTATTACGCTTTGAACCTCACCGAGCGTCTGGGGGTTGAACCCGACGGTGGTTTTTTGCGCATCGGGCCGGTGCATTACAACACAGTTGAAGAAATTGATCGGCTGCTCGCTGAGCTCCGGAATATCGTCGGGATCTGACGAGATCGACCGAACAGTTGCGGGCACAGCCGGGTGCGGCTCTCGCTGTCAATGGCTGGCGCTGGCCGCGCCGATTAGCACGCCGTCTTCGACGTCTTCGATCTCGGCTTTCAGCCAGCAGTTCGGCTCATGCTCTCCCCTCAACCACAATTTCAAATAATTGTCGGTCAGAGCTTCGGCGAAGCGTCCGTCGCGGGTTCGCATCCCGGCTCTCTCGGTTTCCTTCCGCGCTCGAGATTCGAGAGTAATGGCCTCGAGCGACTGGCCGATCAAGGACCGCATGAACGCCGATTTTTTCTTCCCTGCAAGTTGCCGCAGGATGCGGCCCCGCTCCTCGGCCACCTTCAGCGAAACCTGTTCCCCCATGGCCGCAGCCTTGGTCCCCGGGCGCGGCGAGTAGGGGAAAACGTGCAGGTAGGTGAAGGGCAGTTCCTCCACCGTGCGCATGGTCTCGGCAAAATCACGGTCGGTTTCGCCGGGAAAGCCGACCATGACATCGGCGCCAATGGCGGCCGCCGGCATGGCGGCACGCAGGGCGCGAATCTTCTCGCGATAGTGCCACGGCCGGTACTTGCGGTGCATCCTTCGCAAGATGCGATCGCTCGCCGACTGCATCGGAACATGGGCGTGCTTGGCAATCCGCGGCGATTCGGCCACGAGTTGAATGAACTCGTCCGTCCAGTCCATCGGTTCGACGGAGCTGATGCGCAATTTTTCGAGCGACGTGTGGGTGAGAATGGAACGGACGAGATCTTCGAGACCATGAGGTCGCTCCGGCGTGATGGCAGTTTCCCCTGCCTGAGTACCGAACTCGGACCGAGTAAGATCTCTTCCCCAGCGTCCCAGATTAATGCCCGAAAGGACCACCTCGCGATAGCCTGCGGCAATCAGGCGATGCAGCTCTTCGAGAATTCGGCCGAGCGGTAACGAGCGGCTGCTGCCGCGCACATAGGGAATTACGCAAAATGAGCAACGGTTGTCGCAACCATCCTGGACTTTGAGGATCGGCCGCGTCCGTTCTTGAGCCGCATCGAGCAGGGGAGCCACCAGTTGGGTGTGGGCAAAGATGTCGGAAACGAAAATCGGGGCCAGTTCAGCTGTGGTGGGCGGTGCCGGATCAGAAATCCGGCCGTTGGCGCCATGGGCTAAGCGCGAAAGCGGCACGAAGTCGGTGGTGGCGGGGGGGGCGCTTTCTGCCCGCCTCTCGGGTTCCACCACGTCCGCTCGGGGAAGTACGATGTCAACCAAGCGATGCTTGTGAGAATTCCCGATCACCTGGGCAACCCCGGGCAAGGCCGCCAGTTCTTCGGGAGCGCGCTGGGCATAACAGCCGGTGACCACGATCCGGCCATCGGGATTCGCGCGATGGATGCGGCGGATGGTCGCACGCGCCTCCTGGTCGGCCGCGTCGGTCACGGTGCAGGTGTTCACCACCACGATCTGCGCCTGGGAGAACCCCGCGGCCTGCTCCAGACCGCGATCGCGGAATTGTCGCGACAAGGCCGCACCATCGGCCTGCGTGGCGCGGCAGCCGAAATTCTCCACGTAAAAAGTCTGCACGTTTCTATACTAACTCGCGCGCTAGCCTTCGAGCCGCTGATGCTTCGGGCGGCGACAAAGCCGGGCTGGAGTTCCGAGTCTCACGCTTCGCTCCTACTATCTTCAACAAAATCCAGCGAGTTTCCTGGAGAGGCCGGAAATTCACCGTGCATTCAACTCGGCGGTTGCGCGCTCGGTCTATACTTAGAGCGTCGATGACCTCGAATGGCAAATTTCGACCCGAGAATTCTCTCCCCGGGGTTGCGCCGATCAAACGTCGCATCCTGCTCGTCGATCAGGATGCGGCCGTGCTGCTGACCTTGAAAGCCGTGCTGGAGATGAATGACTTCGAGGTTGAGGCCGCCTCGTCCGCCGGCGAAGCCCTGGAAAAAATCAACGGGAATGCCTATCACATGGTGATCACCGAGGCGGGGATGGAAAACCAAATGCCGGGTGTCGAGGTGATTCGCGCGGCCCGCCGGCAACCGTACAATCCGGCCATCGCGCTGCTAACCACCGATCCTCCGCCGGACGGCGATTGGCATGGCGGTCATACGATGCTGATTAAGCCCATCGGAACCCAGGATTTGCTTCGTCAGATCGAGGCCTTGCTGATCCGGCATGAGGACGAAAAGCGGCTAGGGCGGCCGGCCCTCCAATTGGAAAAGAAGCAACCCGCCAGATTCAAAGCGGAAAGCAGAAGAAAATTGAGCTGATGCGGTCCGACCCGCTTCGGCACTCCTTCAGTTCGGCCGTGATTCTAGGCGCTTGCCACGGTCCGCTTGCCTTGGAAACACTCGCGACATAACACCGGCCGACCTTGCGTCGGCTTAAAAGGCACGGTGGTTTCCTTCCCGCATTGCGAGCAAGTCGTGCGCGTTTCGACTCTCGGATAACGCGGCGCCGTCGGTTGAGTTCCGAGCACCGAGACGCGTTTGGCCTTGCATCCCTTGCAGCGCTTCGGTTCATTCTTGAATTGCTTATCGCGAAAGAACAACTGCTCTCCCGCGGTGAACACGAATTCTGTTCCACAGTCAATACACTTCAACCTCTTATCCTGGAATTCCATTAAATCTACTCTCCCTTCGCCCGGTCCCGCGTATGGCTGCCAACCGTTCCAGGCAGGCCCAAGGCTACCGATTCTTTCCTCATTCCCCGTCATACCTCCGGACAACCCCCTGGTTCGGCCCGCCATGCTCAGAGAAGGCATGGATTACAGCTGGTGTCGCAATGAGTTCGGCAATTTTCGCGGAACGCCACGAGAAAGGAAAGGGGCCGCACTCGGGTGGGCGGCCCTGTTTACTGCTACTCTTGTTCTTTCCGAGCTTTTTTCCGGCTGCGCTTGCGCGCCAAAGCTTCCTTCACGCGCCTCTTTTCGCCGGGTTTCAAGTAAAAGGAGTGGCGCTTCACTTCCTTGATGATATCCTCCTGTTGCACCTTGCGCTTGAAGCGGCGCAAGGCGTTCTCAAGGGATTCTCCCTCTTGCAGTCTGACTTCCGCCAA
>DATJVZ010000090.1:0-3274 GCA_035501575.1 Terriglobales bacterium
TCCTGTACATCTCGTTTCCGTCGGAGGAGCACGCCCCGAGATTACTCGCGCCGCATGATTCGTGGATTCCATGGTGCTGTTTGTTACTCGCCGTTTTGCTGATTCCCACTACGATCCGTAGCATGGTTCGTGCGGTACGAGTGACTCAACGGGAATGGCCAGCCATAACCCCGAAAGAGCAAGCGGCGGCGATACAGGCACTGACAAGACAGAATGCTAGGACAGCGGTGACATTGGTCATCGGAACGTTCTGGCTGGTCTTCCTCGGCGGGAAGACGTTTGGATATTTTCTGTCCCACTCATGGCTTATATTGCTCGGCATCGGAGCATCGGCAGCAGTTGGATGGATCATCGTGACACTAATGAACCACCGGAACCCGCCGCCCAAAGGTGCAGCATCCTGATCCCCTTAACTTACGATGCAGTCCGAGGTCCAAATGCCGCAAACAACGGGACTCCTCAACCACAGCAGACGCCGAAGCAGCAGTGCGTATCTCAGGCCCAGCAAACTTTCAACAACACAATGACCCAGATCAATAGTCAATCGATCTGGCCGAGCGTGATCTTTGGAGCATCTTTCGGAACGTTGACCGGTGCAGCCTGGGGCTGTGTCAACTCCACCTTCGCCTGGGCTATGTGTCAAGAAACATGGGGAGGGTCCGCACTGATCCCCGCAATCAACGGCGGGATATCGGGAGGCGGAGCTGGAGCTACGAAATGGTTCTTACAACAGGCGGGGGCTATGTCCAACGCTCAGAACGCATTTACACAACAGAGTTCGACTCGGATAGCGATGGCCCGTCACCGAGCAGCGCAAGTACCGCTTCCCAATCTGGAACTACTCCCTCCGAATCTTCATCTTTCGATTGACCTCGCCACCCAGCCACGCTACTGTCGATCATCCCATTCGCTCTTTGACAACTGAACAGTAGCTAACTCTTTGGCGCTCAAGATTTTGACTCTTAACTCCTGATTCCCCAAAGATTTGCGGCGAATTTTCTGCTAAACCCCGCATTCCAGAGATTAGGAGGGGGAGGGGGGTATCTGCCGCGCGGTGTCTTGAGCCTCACTTGCCGAGCCTCATTTGCCGAGCCTCACTTGTCGAGCTTCATCGGGGTTTGGGCAAAGTCGTCGTTTCCGGGCGATAATCTCCTCAAGTGCAGTTGTGGGCAGAACGTTCAAAGACGCAAAGCAGAACCGAGTCCTCGAGGTCGTAAGAAGGCAGGATGGCACGTTCGATCTATTCTTGAATCGTAGGCTCTATCGCGGCCGAATTGATTCAGACGGGCTATCACAGGAGTTGTGCGCACGCTTCGGGTACTGCGGCCAGGAATACAACTCAATTCTGCGAGAAGTGGAAGAGAGCGGATGGAAAGAAGTGTTTCTTTCCTGACCCTAAAACTCAAGTTCTGCGGTGATGGATGGGAACCAGAGTGTAATCGCTCCCCGGATCTCGTGTACCATTGCATGTCATCCATGGAGGTCTGCATGACGCGAGTGCTGCTTGTGGCCGGCGATGCCACCGAATCTCTCGATACCTGGTATCCCTATCATCGATTGCGGGAAGAAGGGATTGAGGTGCACATCGGCGCGCCCGTGAAGAAAATGCTGAAATCGGTGGTACACGATTTCGAACCGGGCTGGGAGACCTACGTGGAGAAACCGGGATACCACATTCCCGCCGATATCGCTTTCGCGGATGTCGATCCCGAAGATTACGATGGCATGATTCTGAGCGGCGGTCGCGCTCCGGAATATCTCCGTAACGATCCACAGCTACAGAAGATCGTTCGGCATTTCGTGGAGCGCAAGAAACCAATCGCAGCGCTGTGTCATGGCGTGCTGATCCTTGCTGCCATTGATGGTATTCGCGGCTGCACCATCGCCACCTACGAAGCCCTGGCGCCGGATGTAGAACGCGCAGGCGGAAAGTTTAAGGATACCGAAGTAGTGGTGGAAAAAAATCTCGTTACCTCGCGGACGTGGATGGACCTGCCATTCTTTATGCGAGAGTTCTTAAAGATTCTGAAAGACTCGAGAAAAAGTGTGGCTGCGTAGGCCCAACGCCGGGGCCGAAGCGCATCCGTTGTAGCGCTGCCGGCCCCGCCGAGCTTTGCTCGGCTGGACGGGGCGGAGCCCCGTCCCTACACGGGCGTTGCCGGCGCATACCAAACCCTACTCTTGCGAGCGGGTGATTGAGCTTGTGGGGTTCACATTGTTTGCAAGGCTTTTCACAGCGCCTTCCGTGCCTCAATCCTTTCCGTAATCCCTTCCGTCTGCCCCAATCCCTTCCGCGTGGCCCAAACAGTGTGCAACAAAATGCGCATCCGTAATGCGCAACCATGGTATTGCCATCGGCAATTGGCTTGCTCTAAAGTACGGACGACCTCCATCCCCTCCCCCCGGCGGTCGGGTATTCCCCTGTCCACCTGCTGTTTCGGCGATTTTGAGCAAATTGCGCCTCAGATCACGCTATTAGAGATGGAAGGCAAGAAGTACAATTCCAACCCAAGTTCGCGCACGACACCCAGGTGCGGGAGGCGTCCATGATCGGCAAGGAGATCGGAAGCTACAGAATCCTCGAGAAGCTCGGCGAAGGCGGCATGGGCGTGGTTTACAAGGGCGTGGACACCGGCCTGGACCGGCTGGTGGCGATTAAGGTCCTGGCCCAGGGATTGGCCCATGATCCGGAGCTGGTCGAGAGGTTCCGCTCCGAGGCCAAGGCGCAGGCCAACCTGAACCATACCAACATCGCCACGCTTTACGCTTTCATGCAGGTCGAAGGGCAATGTCTGATCGTGATGGAGTTCCTGGAAGGCGAAACCTTCGAAGATCTGCTGCTGCGCGACGGCAAGCTGTCGTGGAAAGATGCGGTCTCGTACACGCGGCAGGGGCTGCAGGGATTGGGCTTCGCGCACAGCATGGGGATCGTTCATCGCGACATCAAGCCCAGCAACCTGATGCTCACCTCCGGCGGAACCGTGAAGGTGATGGATTTCGGCATCGCCAAGGCGCTGGGCGGCTCCAAGAAAACCCGCACCGGCATGCAGATGGGCACGCCGCACTACATGTCGCCGGAGCAGATTCGCGGGCGGCCGGTGGATGCGCGCTCGGACATTTACAGTTTGGGTGTAACGCTCTACCAGATGTTAACCGGCGATCTTCCCTTCCACGCCGACAGCGACTTTGAATTGATGAGCGCGCACATCAACACTCCGCCGCCGGTAATGACCGGTTCCCATGCGGACATCCCCAGAAGCATCGAGCAGTGCGT
>DATJVZ010000091.1:0-30862 GCA_035501575.1 Terriglobales bacterium
TGGAGCGGCCCACGGGACTCGAACCCGTTTCGCCGGCTTGGGAAGCCGGGGCACAACCCATATACCAGGGCCGCTAAAGTCTCGCCGATCCTGTTCGGGAACGATCGTGCCGACAGCTGAGCTTACCATCGGCAAATGGCATCTTGCAATCTCCCTGGTTTGTCGGCGTCATCTTAAAAACCGTACTAGCGTGTTGTTGCCCAAGGGCACTCAGTGATTGCCCTCCCTTGAGCGGGAAAAAAGCATTACCCGTGCACGCGTGCACGGGTAACGTGTGAGTGACGGGGGAATCTACGGCGTACAACCTGGGTCAACGGCGCAGTGCTCGGCCTCGAAAAATATGCCATATTTCCCCTGAGCCGCCGGAGCCGAGATTACTTGCGTGTCCTTGTCGTCAACCATATAACTCAGCCAGTTGTTGGCCGCAGTTGATCCAGGGTAGTAGGCAGTCGTTCCCTTGGCGTGACCCGCGAAAGTATAGGCAGAGCTGTTCGCCCAAAAGTCCCAGACGTAGTTCGGCAGCGGGTAATCGTTGGCTCCACGACAGCAAGGACGCTCGACAACGTATTCGGCGCTGTTCCCGATCAGGCCTGGACCCCCATTCGGGGTTAGGGCGGCGGTGTAAGAGAGGGATTTGGTCATATCTATCACGAACACATAACCCTGCGTGGGGCTTGTGTCCCAGGTAGCGACATACATATCGTCACCGGGGGATACGTTGAACTCCTGAAGCATGGGATAGGCGGGGTACCATTCGACCCAGGCGTAATAACTCGTGGCCGTGACCGAGCCGCTGCAGAAAGCCCCTGACGCGCTGCCACCCTGCAGTAAGGCATTTCCGTTCTTGGAACCATCGATGCCGTTCCAACTCACCTCCCAGTCCCACCCTCCATCGCAGGCATTAACGGCTTGGCTCACGGTAGGCACGTTGAACTCCGAGTAGATAATGGAGAACGAAGTGTTGGGGTTGTACGCAGTAAGCGAGTTGGTGTTAATGAAACCGCTCCAGTTGTAGTAGTAGACGGCTGTCGTTGCTGACGTTGTTGCCGCTGCTCCTGCCGGCTTAGCGGCACGTGCCGGCCCACTATATAGCCCCGTTTGCTTGAGTTCTCCGTTCCAACGGATCTTCGCTGCTGCCATGGCCTTGGCCCACCGCGCGTACTCAGCCGGGTCGTCTTGCTGGTTAGGTCGCGGTGGAAAGCCGTACGTGGCGAGTTCTTCGTCGGACGCAGCCACGGCGTTGAAGCCTTCAGGCGGCGCGTTGAATGTGCGAACCCCCGCAACGTTGGTTAGAACGGTAGATGACGCGTCATAAATTCCTTTTAGCTCGTTGTTTTGTGCCGCTGCCAACGCCGAGAACAACAGAATCGTCATCGCGCTGACCATTGCTTTGAATAAGTAGTTCGACATTTCTCCCTCCTATTTGTTTCTGCCGGGAACTTACGTTCTTGGCTCTATCTAGAAAGGCGCAAAGGGGAGACGAAACGTATCAGGTCGAGAGAATTAAATTTTGCTGCCCCGCTCTTCAAGGTGAATTCCTAAGTCGGGCTCGAACGACCCTGGTATTTTTTCGCTCTGCCTGGAGCGCTCGGAACCACATTCGTAGGTTCGAAGGTTCGAAGAGAAGAAAGTAGCTTGATTGGTTTTCGCCGAGCTCGGCGGCTACCTTGCGCTAGGAGGGGTCACCGCAGGGGTCATACTCGGCAGAGAGCGCCGCAGACTCTAATCTCGATAGCCGAAATGTTTTATGCCGGGTTCGACGACATCACCACAAAGCAGAAGCTGCGACCGCCCGAGGCGCGTCGGATTCACGAGTCAAGAGTGCTTTCCTGAGTCGGCAGGACGGCTTGGCTATCGGGAATCATCACAAAAACGACAGACGCGGTCCCAGTTTCTCACATCGTGGCCGATTTGCTGCGACTGCGAGTTCGAGCCGCGGCAATCGGAGTCACGCCCGACACTTCCTGTCGCGCGAGTTCTGGCTTTACCAGCTGAGAAGCGCCGGCGTCAGCAAAACCGGTGAAGGCTTTGGTCGCCAAAATGGCGGCGGCATCCAAGAAGGACTGAGCCCAGCGGTGCACGTTGTGCTGCTCGACGATGTTGCGCAGGAGCTGCATGCGTGTACTCCTCTCTTCCCGGCTCATAAAGGATGCTTCCCGAATCGCCTCGGCAACGCCCGCGATGTCATTCGGATTCACCACAATCGCACCATGCCGGAGTTCAGGGCTGGCCCCGGCAAACTCACTGATGATCACGACCCCGCGCTCGTCTACCTGGGCGGCGCAGAATTCCTTGACCACCAGGTTCATCCCATCCTTGAGGGGGGTAATGAGGGCGATATCGGCGGCACGGTAGTGGGCCAGAAGTTCATCGCGACCCAAGTTGCGATGCATGTAATGAACCGGCACCCAACCCCGCTCACTGAACTCACCGTTAATCTGGCTGACGAGCAACTCGATATCCCGGCGCAACTCTCGGTATCTCGGGATATCCTCGCGGCTAGGGACCACAACCTGTACGAAGGTGATCTGCCGCCGTAGTTCGGGAAACCGTCGCAACAGCAGGTGAAAGGCTTTGAGCCGTTCGGGAATGCCTTTGGTGTAGTCGAGGCGGTCCACACCGAGGACCAGGATGGTTTCCAGAAACTCCCGCCGCACGGTCGCCGCCCGAGCCGCCACTTCGGGACGGGCGGCGCGATGGGCGAATTCCTCAAAATCAATGCCAATCGGAAAGGTGCCAACGATACTCTCCACTCCCTGAAACTCCACCGAGGCATGCGGGCTGACCGTCTTGATTCTCGCGGCCGGGAGCAAGCGCTGCACACAGCTGAGAAAGTTTTCCCGACCACGATCGGTCTGAAAACCGATCACATCGAACTCGAGCAACGACTGCAGAATGGAATCCCGCCAGGGCAGGTATTCGAATATGTCCGGCGACGGGAATGGGATGTGCAGGAAAAAACCGGACCTGGAGCGGTTGCCCAATTGTCGCAAGTAATGGCCTACCAGCATGAGATGGTAATCGTGCACCCATATGAAATCGTCGGACTTCGAGCTCTGGGCGGCCACGGCAAATTTGCGGTTCACCCGCTGATAGACGTCCCAATAGTCGGGATCGAAGTTGCAGCGCGTAAGCATATCGTGAAACAGCGGCCAGATAATCTCGTTGGTGAACCCGGCATAAAACTTGTCGATTTCTTCGTTGCTCAGAGATACGCCCTGCAGATTATGGGAACGCCGTCGGGAGGCCCTTGCCAATAGCTCGTCGGCCGACTCCTCCTCGGTCGTCCCCGCCCATCCGATCCATATACCCTGCTGCCCTCGCCAGGCACTTTCAAGCGCCGTAGTGAGTCCCCCGGAACTGCGTTCCAAACGAGGTCCAGTGGCGGTCTGCTTGATCGACACCGGCAGCCGATTCGAAATGTTGATCAGGCGTCCTTGTTTAGGCATTCGCACTCCTCTTCATGACGCGGCGAGCCAATCCTTGAAAAACTGAATGAGCTCCTGCGGCGGATGTAACTGCATCTCCGCCAGCGTAGGCCGCGGTTGGGTTTGCACCAGCACGGTGAGGCCTCTGCCTCGCAAGGCACGAAATGCATCCTCGTCCGTGCGGTCGTCGCCCAGATAGGCAACCACAGCATCCTCAGTTTCTCCTAAGATGGCGGCAACGGCTTTGGCTTTGCCTTTACCCCGCACCCGCAGTTCCAGTCCGCCGTCAAACCCCAGTAAATCAAGCTGGTACGCTCTCTCGAGAGGGTCCCAGAGTCTACGCACGGTGGACCGCAGTTGGTCGATTTGCTGGGTCTCAAGCCCTCTCCAATGCAGAGCCACTGCGCCAGGCTTGAGTTCCATTCGATTCTTCAATCCGTGGGCGCGCAGGCTCTCGCGAGCCTCCTGGAGCCCGGCTTCCTGCTCGGGCGATACCTTATCTAGCGAGTAGCTTCCATCCGGCTTTAAGCGTTCGAGACCATGACTGCCCCAAACCTCCGGTTGACGACGGAGGCCGCTCAGTAAAAGCACTTCCCGCACCGGACGACCGGTGACAAAGACTACACGCGTACCGCTGCTCATAATCCGGTCGAGCAGCGCCGGAACCCCGGGGTAGGGGAAGGCACGATCACGGTCAGTTTGAAATGGGGCGACTGTTCCATCGTAATCGAGCATAAGAATGCGAGAGAGCGCTACGCGAAGCCGATCAAAAAAAGGAGCCAGCCGATCGGTTTGGGTCAAGCCGGTCATCGCACCTTAGATGAGCAATCAAGCAAAAAGGGCTATGGTCGTCGAGCGGCGACACACAGGGTTCGCCGCCAGGGTCGTGGAGGTCACTCAGGAGTCTAGCACCGAAGGAGGTCGACAACAAATCGGGAAGACATGCTCCACGCAAATTGCTGCACCCACAAGCTCTACACCCCGCAACGTGGGATCGGAATCGGTTGGTTCAGAGGAAAATTCGTATCAAATTATCGCGGCACAACCGCGACTGCCCCCTTTTTCGATATCCATTAGGTCCAGCGGAACCACTTTATTGCGAAGCCAAACGAAATACCTCCCCAGAGCACCAGCACCAGGAGGCGTCCGCTTTGTGCGGCCAACGGAGACCCCTCGAGGATCGTAGCGCGCAGGGCATCATTCAAGGCGGTGAGTGGCAAAACCTTGATGAACGGCTGCATCACTGCCGGGAACCGCTCGTAGGAGAAGAAAACTCCCGAAAAGATCCACATCGGCATCATGACAACATTGATGAGACCACTGACGCTCTCTATCTTCTGCGCCCGGCTGGCGGTGAGCAGCCCGACTCCGGCAAACCCCAGCGCGCCCGCGGCACCGATCAGGAGAATTGTCAGCACCGACCCCAGCACGCGCATGTGGAAAACCAACACCCCGAAACCGAGGAGGATGCCCACCTCAGCCACCATCAGCAAAAGCCGGCTGCTGGCCAGCGCCGCCAAGAAATCGCTCCTGCGCATGGGCGTGGCCACAAAGCGCTTAAGCAGCTTGCGTTGCCGCATGTCAACGATGGCGAAGCCGATGCCCCACATGGCGGCGTTCATCACGTTCATCCCAATCAGGCCAGGAATGAGAAAGTCGATGTAGCGCGATCCCGGTTCGCTCGAGATTGCCGTAGAAGTCGGCAAGGGACTCTGCCGGCCTGCCGCGGTCTCGAGGGCATCATCGACCTGAGCCTTCGCGAATACACTCTCCGGACGGGCTGGATCCAATAGGTAATTGATCTTGTCGTTGGCGTCGACTTCTACCAGCAAGTCGTACTTGCCAAGCCGGAATCCTTTTGCGGCTTCGGACCGGGGCAGCACACTAGGATGAATGGCGGACTTCTGAGGAGAGTGCTCAATCAAATCCAGCGCACGCTGAGCTCCCGGACCGCTTACGATAGCGATGGAAATAACATCCGCGGGTTTATTGCGAAAGGCAACGCCCAGCCCCAGTGCCAATAGCAGAGGAAACCCGAAGACCCAGAAGATTACTTCCGGCTCCCGCTGCAGCTCCTTCATTCGCGCCATGACAAGATGGCTGAACCCCGCCCAGCGACCGTTCGGCCGGGGCATGAATCGCCCGGGTGCTTCGGTACTTTGGGGAGCGGGCTGCACTGTCGTCATAACATTGTCTAGCAAGGAGCCCGTCGGCGACCCGCAGGTTCCATCAATCTTCTCGCAAATGCCTTCCGGTTAAGCGAACAAAGACATCCTCCAAACTGGCCTGTCGCGTGGTCAAATGCTCAAGCGCTCGACCCAGTTGTTCGACGGCGTCGAGCAGGGCGGGAATGGTAAGGTGCGGCTCGCGGACGGTCAGGGATACCAACCCGTCGTCGTGGCGTACGGCCTCTACTCCAGGTAGCTCGCGCCAACGCTGCAAGGCGCCGTCATGGGTGGAATCCCCGCTAACCTCGAATTCGACGACATGATGTCCGCCAAGGCGGGCGATCAGGTCGGCGGGCGTACCCTCCGCTATGATCCGTCCGTGATCGACAATCGCCAGCCGGTCACACAACCGCTCCGCTTCGTCCATGTAATGCGTCGTCAACAGCACCGTGCCGCCTTTGCGTTGAAAGTCGCGAATAATCTCCCACAGCTGGCGGCGGCTCTGGGGATCAAGGCCGGTCGTGGGCTCGTCGAGAAAAAGAACTTTGGGGTTTCCGACCAGAGCTGTTGCAACTGCCAGGCGCTGGCGCTGTCCTCCGGAAAGCTTGCCCACCCAGGTGTCCGCCTTCTCGCCCAGCTGCAGATCCTTAAGAACCTGGTCCGCAGAACGGGGCTCGCGATAAAAACTGGCGAATAGCTCAATCGTCTCCCGTACCGTCAGCTTTTCTGACAGTCGCGTTTCTTGCAGGGAGATGCCCAGCCACTCCCGCAGCTCGCGTGGATTCTCCTGCCACCTGCGCCCCAAGATCGTCACTTCCCCGGAGGTCGCTTGCAATAGACCTTCCAAGATTTCGATGGTCGTGGTCTTTCCGGCGCCATTCGGGCCGAGCAACCCGAAGCATTCCCTTGTCTCGATGCGCAAGCTCAGACCACGCACGGCCTCAACATTTCCGTCATAGGTCTTGCGCAGATCACGGCATTCAACGGCAACCGACATTCCGCAAATTCTAACTGAATGGCGGCGCCAAAGAGGATTCGTTCTCGTCTACAATGAAGCAGCCGCGGGGCTCACCGAGCTTCACGCTTGCGGCAGCTTCGACATGGCTTCCTTTGAGTCCCCCATCTCCGGGTGCCTGTGGTGTTACGCTCATTTCGGTCTCACCTTCCCGTTCCATTTCGAGAAAGGGCGATAATGCATCGCAGGATGCTGATTCTTCCGCTTTGGGTCTTGGTGTTGGCTGGCGCCGTCTCGGGACAAAACCAGCGCCACTTCACCTTTCATTATGCATTCACCGTAAAAGGCCTCTCTCCGGGGGAAAAGGTTCAACTCTGGTTTCCAGCGGCACATTCAGACCCCTTCCAGGAAGTAAAGGTAACTTCCACCAAGGGCGATCTTCCGCTCAAGAAAACCCACGAATCCGTTTACGGCAATGAGATGTACTATGCCTCGACGTCCAAGGACAAAGAGGCGGAACTGCAGTTTGAGATTGTCTATGAAGTTGTGCGCCGCGAACACCTTACCCTGGGGACTTATGCCCCTCACCTGGAGGCGGTAGGTCTGAGTCCCAAAGAGAACAAACAATACCTTGCGCCGGATGCGCTGGTTCCCGTAACTGGCTTGCCGGCAGAACTAGCCGCCAAAGCCACCGAAGGCCAGACCGTCCCTTTGGACAAGGCTCGTCAGATCTACGACTACGTTTTTGACAACATGCGGTATGACAAAACTGGAACAGGATGGGGGCGCGGGGACGTGCTCTACGCCTGCGATGTCAAGAAGGGCAATTGCACGGATTTTCACTCCTTATTTATTGCCATGGCGCGATCCCAGGGGATCCCGGCACGGTTCGAAATCGGATTTCCTCTGCCTGCCGACAGTCATTCCGGGGAAATTGCCGGTTATCACTGCTGGGCGGAATTCTTCGAGCCGCAGCGCGGATGGATTCCCGTCGATATCTCCGAGGCATGGAAACATCCCGAACGGAAGGATTATTTCTTTGGGGCTAATGATGCCAATCGCATACAGTTCACTCTCGGCCGCGACCTCGAACTAAGTCCGCGTCAGGCGGGCCGCCCGCTCAACTACTTCGTTTACCCCTATGTCGAAGTTCAAGGAAAAGAGTATTCGAACGTCTCGCTCGCGTTTTCCTTCTCCGATCTGGGAGTAACGCCTTGAATCGCACAGCGGAATAAACTCCAAGCTGCCGCCCGATCACCGACCTTCTTCGCTACCGCAGCATCCTCTTGCCAACGATGATTGCCCAAGCACGTTATTCCTTGGGTTGGGCACCGGTGTGTTGCCCTTACGATCCTGCCACAGAATTCGATTGAGTATCTGAGAATCGACCGCGTCCGGGCGGGAGAAGTCCATGGCTTTGGACTCCTGAGAGCCTTGTCCGTGGGGTGGGTTCGTTTGGTAGATTAGCTGGTTCTCACGATTGCTCCAATCGGCCGTGAAGGACGGCTGGGTTCCTTCGCCAGAGAACATAAAGCTCATCACCGGCGCGTAAGCATCATTCTGATTCATCGGCGGGAGTCCGAGCAGTACCTCTAGGGTGTGAATCAGATTGACCGTTGTATAGAAATGGTGCTCCAGGTAAGGCTGTTGGGGGGATCCGGGCGAATACTTGCTGATCACAAAGGCGATCGAGCGATGGGCGTCGACATGATCGGCCCCGTCCTGAGCGTCGTCCTCCAGGATGAAAATCGCGGTATCGTCCCAATAAGGACTGTGCGATAGGGCTTCGACCACCCGTCCGACCGCCAGATCATTATCCGCGACCGAAGCCGTGGGGCGGGGGCTTCCCGGGGTCAGGCCGTGGGTATGGTCATCGGGCAAGTAAAGCAACACAAACGCCGGGAGCTGCTCCCGCTTACCCTGCTGGCGCGCACGCACAAATCCGTCGAACTCATTCAGGAATTCATCGGCCCGCAGTTGGTCGGGATAATCGGTGTTAAAGTCCGGAAAATTCGCGTCGATGTGGTCTCGCAGAACCGCTTTGGTGGGCTTGGTGAATTGCATCATCGGAACCGGCCAGGGCCAGGGACTGGCGCTTCCATGGGGCTGGCCGACATTGGGTGGCAGAGGTTGGCCCTTGGTGACCTCAGCGCGCTCACATTTCGCGGAGAAGGGCGAGGCACGCCCCGCGCGCCTACGCTCCGACTGGCACCAAATGGTGACCAGGAATTCGCCGTAGTCACGATAGCTCAATCCGTGAGCCGCCACATTGTCCCAAATGTATCCGGTGGCGGGAGCGTCTACGTCCGGCTCGTTGTGCTCGAGCGGCAACTCATCGGCGACACTGCCCTGGAAATCGTAGGTACGCTCTTTGCCGCGGTAGCTAATTTGCCAGGTATTCTCGTTGTAGTCGCTGGTGATGGCCGCCGTGGACCACACGTGCCCGTCGCCCGAGACTTCCCCGCTATCGTAGAAATTATCGAGCACTCCGAACTGCAGGGCAAGCTTGTGCTGGTTGGGCGTGATATCGGCGCCATAGAGAGTGAGCGAGGAATCTCCGTTACCGACTTTCAAGTCCCCGAGCACCTGATCGTAAGTACGGTTTTCCTTGATGATGTAAATCACATGCCGGATGGGATTGGAATTCTGGGCGAACTGAAGCTGGCCTGGGTCAGCATCGAAACGATTGCTGGACGCAACTTTATGGCTGAAGTCGGATAATTTCCCTTCGAGATCGCCAACATTGAGTCGTGCAATCGAGCCATAGAGCAAGGTTGGGAGGTATGCATATTCCCGCCGACGGGTCGTCGAGCCGATCGTACCAAAGAAGTTGTTGGGACCAGTTCCCTGCCCTTTGGACGTAGCGATGAGAAGATCATCTCCCGCCATGGCTAACGCGGAAGGATACCAATCGGTTGGAATCGAGCCGATTGGCGGATATTTCGGCATCACCGTGACGGGACTGCTCCGAATGCCCGCCAGGTCGAAGACCGCAATGGCGTTCGTGCAGGCATCTCCGACAAACAGCCTTCGACCATCCGCCGATAAAGCCAGTGCGTCGGGGCAGGAACCGGAGGACTGTGACAATTTTATCTTCGTGAGATCTCCGAGCAGATTTGTGCCCAGGTGGCGATCGAGTCCACCACCGACTGCGATCATCCTGACCTCATCGGCATTCGACAGGGCCACAAACAGCTCCTTCTCATCCGCACTGAGCAGCAACGCCGTGGGATGAGATCCGGGATCGGTCGAGCGGCTCGGCGGCGCCAGAGGAATGGAGCCGAGGATTTTCCCCGATTCCAGATTCAGCATGACTACTCGGGATGCATTCCACAGACTGCACCAGGCGCGCACTCCGTCTCTCGATGCGACGCACGTATAGGGAAACTCGGAGGGAATGAGCTCATGCGAGCTGACATCGAAGCTCTTGAGGACTAGGCCGCTCGTGGAATCCAGCAGCACAATGTTGTCGGAATAGTTGTTGGCCACCAGCAGCTTGTCCGCACCGCCATGTTCCCCAGCAATCACGGCCAGGCCAGCCGGGTACGGGATGGCCGTACCAGGCGCGGTCTTGCGCAACCCAAAGGCGACCGTTTTCCCGTCCGCGATTCTCTGGGGAGGAATCCTGATGAACCGTTCGGGGGACAGCTTGCCGTCCCGCAAACTGTAGACAGCAATGCCATTTCCCGTGTCTCCGCCCTTTTCTCCTGTGGAATCGGTAATCGAGCCCAGGGAAGCATAGAGATGAACCCCGTCCGCACTGAAGGCCAGGCCAATGAAATAGCTCTGGCGCGCATCCTGCCCCAGCCTCGCGTCAGGAAAGTTCGAGAGCTGATTGGTCGCCAAATCAAGCAGTGCAATGGATTGATGGCCGCGATCGCGGTCTGACCCATAGCCGTCATTGAGCAGCGCGGCATACCGCTTGTCGGGACTCAAAGCCATGGTCGGGGTGAAACCACTCAGGGATCCCAGCACCCCGGGGGAAGACCCGATCAGGAGCTTACTGGTAGGCAGCACAACATAGCGCGACGGAGGTTCCCCCTGGAGAGAACTCAATGGGAGCCTGTTGGACGCAAAAAGCAGGCTTAAGGCAGCCAAGGACAGGAGCAAGACTGCGGACACGATGAATTTCAAGTCTCCTCCGATCGAGACGGAAACAACCTTCTATCATCGTAGTCGGAAAAAGAAAAGCGCATCCCCGCAGCGGCTCTTTGTTCCTCTAGCCGAACGGCTGCTGGATCGTCGAAATCGTGCGCCCGCCCGATTTGGGCTATTATCGTGCACATAAAAATTCTCTCTAGGCGGGTGCTTGAATGCTCAGAAGCGGTCTGGTGAGTCTTTGTTTGTCGCTGTATGCCGCCGTGGTGCCGGCGCAGGTCGTTGCGGTCAGAGCCGGCAAGCTGGTCGATCCGGAAACGGCAACTGTTCTTAAGGACCAGGTGATTTTGATTCGCGACGGCAAGATCCAAGCTGTCGGCCACAGTTTGTCCATCCCCGAGGGTGCTGCGGGCATTGATCTGTCCTCTGCCACGGTGCTGCCCGGGCTCATCGACTGCCACACGCACCTCGCCGATGGTGCGCCCGGTAATGAGGATCCGGTCAGCGTGTTCCGAAAGACGGCTGCGCAATATGCGCTCGAATCCGTGCCTAATGCGAAGGTCACGCTGGAATCGGGTTTTACCACGGTGCGAGATGTTGGCACCTACCGTGCCCTCACCGACGTAGCCCTGCGCGATGCTATTAACCAGAGTTATATCGTCGGTCCGCGGATGTTCGTGGCTGGAGCCTATGTGACCATCACCGGCGGAGCTGGGGCCGACACCGGGCTGGCTCCGGACATCCAGTTGCCTTGGGATATGCATTATGGAGAAGCGAACAGTCCATGGGAGGTCCGGCAGGTGATCCGTAAACTCGCGCATGACGGGGCGGATCACATCAAGATCCTATCGAGCGGCGCGGTCCTGACCCACGGAAGCAATCCCAAATCGCAGGAGTTCACTATGGAAGAGCTCGAGGCCGCGGTCGACGAAGCCAGCCACTTCGGACTTCGGGTTGAGTCGCACGCCCATTCCCCCGAAGGAATCAAGAATGCGATCCGCGCGGGTGTCGCTTCCGTCGAGCACGCTACCATGATTGATGACGAAGGCATCGCCCTAGCCAAGCAACGCGGCACGTATCTCGACATGGATATCTACGATGAAGAGTGTATCCAGGAGGCCGGGCGCAAGGGCCGCATGCCTCAGGACTTTCTGGAGCATGATCGACAGTTGGGCCAAATTCAGCGCGACAACTTCCGCAAGGCAGTCCAAGCGGGCGTGAAGATGTCGTTTGGCACCGACGCTGGCGTCTGCCCCTATGGCATGGCCGCGAAACAGTTTGCCATGATGGTGAAGTATGGAATGACGCCCATGCAGGCAATCCAGGCAGCCACGATCAATGCGGCGGACCTGCTGGGAAAGCGTGAGTTGTTGGGATCAGCCAGCCCGGGCAAGTACGCCGACCTGGTTGCGGTGAGCGGTGACCCTCTGGCGGACGTGTCCGTGCTTGAGCATGTGGATTTTGTTATGAAAGAGGGGAAGGTTTATAAGGCGAAATAAACTATGTCCTGCGGCCCTGTGACAGTTGTGCGAGGAACGGAGACGGGCTAGCTCTAGTAAATGGAATGCCCGGCCTGAGTACTTTGAATCCTGCCGGCTTCTACAGATAGCGAATAGGACGTACCGAAGTCACTACTCCACCCAACTAAATCGAAGTACCCGCCGCTTTCGACCCGATGCACATTCACGTTCAAGAATGTGAGAGGCACATTTCTTTTGCAAACGCTCGGGACATTTGATGGGCGCATGAAATAGGCTCCCTTCCCGGTTCCTACCACCTGCGCCTTGCCATGCGCCTCCACCAGCACCGCGGATTTTTCGTCGATGGCGACTTCGCGCGGCGTTTCTGACCATCCATCCTGCATTAAGCGGGCAAGAAACCCCAGCGAACGCCCCATTCGGTCACGCGTCGCAAAATGCGAATCCGTCAACAGGTTTTCAAGGAGCGGAATCTTCAGGAAGTTACGAACCAGCGTAACCCTCTCAAGGTAAGGATCGGCCAAAACCTGGTTGCTAGCCAGATTCCTGTCGTCCGGCTTGTCTTTCAGACAGCCATAGACAAACTCCCCCAGCACTGCCAGCCCCGCGCTGGTACCGCCGACGGGCTTGCCCTCAGCAACATGGGCGTTGATCGCATCCTCTACTGGCGTTCCCTGCCAACCGCGGATGTAGTTCGCCTGATCCCCGCCCGAGATGAACACCACCTCAGCATTCCGGATAATCCCCGCCACGGCCGGGTCCTCCGCCGACTGCCGGTCAGGAATGATGAGCGTTGCCACCGAGTTCACCTTGCACAGACCGTTCACATAGGGGTTGTAGGCGTCGTCGCCTGTTGCGCGCAGAGTAAGGAAGTCACCGCCATTGCCCTTCTGACAGAGCCATCGGAACGCCTCATCCAGGTCGCTGCCGCCACCCATCATGGCAATGCCAGCCGTAGGCTTGGTCTCGATGTCCTGCGGATTACCCAAACGTTGGTATTGGTAGGACGATGCGCCCGCAAGGCTGCTGCAGATACTCGTCAAAAGAACAACGAGAATAAGGTCCGAAACTTTCATGGTTCCTCGACTGTGCTTGACACCTGTGCGCGCAGTAATCTCTGTCCGCTGGGTTTTCATCCGAGATCCGTCCCCGCTTGCCAGGTATTGCGCTCGGAAAACAGTTAACCGGCCCAAAACCGGTCAATTCTCGATTCCCATCTCCGTCAGCAGGAACGCATAGTCGAACGCATCGTCCCGAAGCCGGTCATATCGGCCTGAAGCCCCGCCGTGCCCCGCCGGCTGCATGTTGGTTTTGAGCATCAAAATGTTATGGTCAGTTCGCAGGGCTCGCATCTTGGCCACATATTTTGCAGGTTCCCAGTACATCACTTGACTGTCGTTAAAGGATGTTCTCACCAACATGTTGGGATAGGGCTTCGCCGCAATGTTGTCGTAGGGCGAATACGAGATCATGTAATCGAATGCCGTTTCATCCTTGGGATTCCCCCACTCTTCAAATTCAGGCACAGTCAGCGGGATGGACCCGTCGAGCATGGTGTTAATGACATCGACAAAGGGAACTCCGACGATCGCAGCGTGAAATAGATCGGGGCGCATGTTAAGCACGGCCCCCATGAGCAATCCGCCGGCACTGTCCCCTTCGATGGTCAAGCGGGCTTTTGATCCGTAGCCTTGCGCCACCAAGTATTCAGCGCAGGTGATGAAATCGGTGAAGGTATTCTTCTTGTGCATCATCCGGCCGTCATCATGCCAGGCCTTGCCCATCTCACCGCCGCCGCGGATATGCGCGATCGCATACACCACGCCCCGATCTACCAGGCTGAAGATGGTGGAGTCGAAATCGATATCCATCGGCGCACCATACGATCCGTAGGCATAGAGGAAGAGCGGGCCATGGCCGTCCAATTGGGTACTTTTTAGATGTACCACCGAAATGGGTACTTTTACGCCGTCCGACGCCGTGGCGCTCATGCGTTCCACTTGATAGCGCGTGCGATCGTATCCCCCGGGAACCTCTTTCTGCTTCAACAAGGTCGAAGTCCCGCTCTCCATGTCGTATTCAAAAACCGAAAAAGGCGTGATGAAAGAGCCGTAGGTGTATCGGTACTTGTGGGTGTCGAATTCCCGGTTCACATAGGTCCCGGCATCGTAAGCCGTCTCGGGAAACGCAATTTCCCGCGACTGTCCACTGTGCAGATCGGTAACCCGTATCTGCGGCAGACCATTTTCACGCTCATAGCGCACATAGTAATTCTTGAAGAAATCGACGTTTTCCAGCATGACGCTCGGCCGGTGGGCGACCACCTCCTGCCAGTTTTGGCGCCGAGGATCGCCCACCGGCGCTTTTACCAGGCGGAAGTTGCGTCCCGTGTCGTTGACCCGAATGTAGAAGAAGTCCCCATTGTGGTCGGGATAGTATTCGACATCCTGTTGGCGCCGTTCGATTAACTTCCACTCCGCCAGGGGCCGGTCCGCGGGAATGTAGCGCACTTCAGTTGTGGTGTGGCTTCCGGAAATTAAGAAGATGTACGTCTTGCTACGCGACTTGAAAGCGTCAAGATCGAAGCGCTCGTCTGTCTCCTCATACACCAGATCGTCGGGTCCACTCGTTCCCACCCGGTGACGATACAGGCGGTATTCCCGCTTCGTCGTCGGGTCTTCCACGGTATAAAAGATGGTCTTGTCATCGTTCGCCCAGACTACAGATCCTACTCGTACAGCATGGTCAACCAGGTGTTTGCCGGTGCGAAGATCCTTGATCGCCAAACTGTACTGACGGAATCCGGTGTCGTCGGTGGAGTACGCGAGCAGATTCCCGTCCTCACTGACTTGGTAAGCCCCGACCGCCATGAACGCTTTCCCCTGGGCCAGCTCATTGACATCAAGGACCACTTCTTCTGGGGCATCCAGACTGGTTTTTTTACGGCACAGAATCTCGTACTGCTTTCCCGTTTCTGAGCGTGCGTAGTAAAAATATTCCCCTTGCCGATAGGGAACCTCCACATCGGTTTCCTGGATACGGCTCAGCATCTCGTCGTAGAGACGCTTCTGGAACCCCTCGGTGGGTTTCATCACCGCTTCGGTATATGCATTCTCCGCCCTCAGATAGGCTGCAACCGCCGGATTGCTCTTGTCCCGCAGCCAGAAATAATTGTCCACCAACTTGCGGCCATGGATATCAGTGACATGCGGAATCTTTTTAGCGACCGGCGGCGCGGGAACATCTGTCGCGGTCAGGCTCAGAACCGCTACCAGAAGGCCAAATATCGGAATACTAAAGCGCCCACGCCGGAACCCGAACTTATTCATGCGAAATCTCCTTTTTCAGTTCAGCCAGGGAACCAAGAGGCGATGCTGCGCCCGCAGCAACGATATGAGAGCTCTCATTATGGCGCATACACACCGGCTACAGCCAGCCGCTCGGCGATTCATCCAGTTAAACATGGTCCCTCCCTCCGACGAAGCCGGCAGTAGGTCACTCGGTCGTCGTAGACTCGGCACTCATTGTATTCAGCAGAGAAGCTGGCATGACGATGCGAACCGTCGGTGGGATGCGGGGGCATCGCGCAGGCTGAGAGCCGCAGCGCATCGTTCCGATACGCTTATGAGACCTCGAACTGCGACTAGGCCCGGACGAGGCTGGGCGCAGGCTTGCCGTTCAGCACTGCGTCCACATTGTCGAGCGCCAGCATGCCCATTGCTGTACGGGTTTCGATCGTGGCGCTGCCGATATGCGGCAATAGAAATGTATTTCTTAGCGCAACATATTCCGGGTTAAGCTTTGGCTCGCCTTCAAATACGTCGAGTCCGGCGGCGGCGACCCGCCCGCTCTTGAGAGCGGCGATGAGGTCGTCGTCGACCACCAAACCGCCGCGAGCGGTATTCACCACGATGGCCCCGAGGGGTAAAAGGCTTATGGCTTTGGAGTTCAAGAAATGGCGGGTCTGAGCAGTCTCGGGTGCGTGCAGGCTCAAGAACTGACTTACGCGAAGCAGATCCGACGGCTCCTTGTGGTATACGGCATCGCCTGCGATTTCCGCGGGTAACTCAGAAGGGGTGCAATAGTGAATTTTCATTCCGAATCCTCGTGCTCGACGCGCCAGGGCTTGTCCCACGCGTCCCATTCCGAAAATGCCGAGGACCTTGCCACCGACTTGCCATCCCAAAAGCATGTCGGAACTAAGGGGCTTCCACGCTCCTGTTCGAACCAGTTCCTGAGCCTCGTAAGCGCGACGGGAAGCGCCCAGCAAGAGCAGCATGGCGATGTCGGCCGTTGCTTCACTGTTGACACCAGGGGTATAGGCGATCGGAATTTTCCTGCGCGCGGCGGCTTCCACATCGATATGCTCAAAACCCACCGAGTAGGTGGCGATGATTTTGACTGTGGGCGAAACCTTCTGGAAAAACCCAGAGTCCAACCGGTCTGCCGGCGTGATGAACAGGGCGTCGGCCCCTTCGGCCGCGGAGAGCAGTTGCTGCTGGCTGAAGGGAAACTGGTTCGAATTTCGTCGGGCGCTGTACTCGCGATCGATACGATCTTCAATTTCTTTCGTGTAGCGGCTGGTTACCACCAAAATGGGTTTAGTCACACTCAACATCTCCTTCCGTTGGCCGTACCTCCAAAGGATCGAGACTTGAGATAACTTTATCAGCCGCCCACAAGACTCAAGTAGCCCCCGGACTACTCTGCCTATCCGATAGGTTTAGCGGTACGAATCACGAAAAACGAACGGTGGGATTGCTTGGCTCCTACGCGCTAAAGATCACTTCCGGACGGCTGATAATTAACGGATTAGCTTAGTTGTGATCAGAAGGTTTCTGCCCTGCCTTGTCCATAGCCGGGCTATAGCGGGGCCTCCCTAGTGTAGAATCGGCGTTGCCTTGATTCAGGCTCGGAGAGCTGAAAGTTGGACGACTCGGCGAAGACCAGCTTGCTCGGGCGCACGGTAGCCCACTACCGGATCAGCGCCATAATTGGCGCGGGCGGCATGGGAGAGGTGTACCGCGCAACAGACACAAAGCTCGGGCGCGATGTAGCCCTCAAGGTTCTGCCCCTCGACATGGCCCGCGACCCCGACCGGCTGGCCCGCTTCCAGCGGGAGGCTCGCGCTGTCGCCGCACTTAATCATCCCAACGTAGTGACGGTCTACTCGGTCGAGCAATCCAATAACGTCCACTTCATCACCATGGAATTGATCGAGGGGCAGTCGCTTGAGCGACTGATTTCTTCGAACGGCCTGCCGGCAGACCGGATCATCGAACTTGCCGGGGCGATTGCGGAAGCGCTAGCCGCAGCTCACGAGAAAGGCATTGTGCACCGTGATCTGAAGCCCGCGAATGTGATGGTAACGAATGAGGGCCGGGTCAAAGTTCTGGATTTCGGGCTGGCCAAGGATATAAACGCCGACATTGCCAAAGACGCCACCCTGACCTCGGCGGGCCACACCCAGTCAGGCATGGTGATGGGGACTCCGGCTTACATGTCGCCGGAACAGGTCTCGGGCCGGCCGCTCGACCACCGCTCCGACATTTTTTCGTTCGGCGTGGTGCTGCATGAGATGGCGACGGGGAGCCGGCCTTTCGACGGCCACTCCTCGGCTGAACTGATTTCGTCCATTTTGCGCGACACTCCGCCAACGGTCACCGATGTCCGCCCGGAATTGCCCTCCGACCTCGCGCGTGTCATTCGCCGCTGCCTCGAAAAAGATCCTCGCTACCGCGTGCAGACGGCCCGCGACGTGAGCAACGAATTTCGTGACCTGGCGCGAGCTAGTGCACGTCTGTCGTCTGTGCCGACGTCGACCCCGCGGATCATCGCTGCCGCGGATTCGAGCGGCGCTCGCGCCGATGAAGGCTTCTGGGTGGCGGTATTGCCCTTCAAGTACAGTGGAAACCACCAAGATCTTGCAGCTCTGGCCGAAGGTTTGACTGACGACATCGTCACCAATATGTCAAAGTTTTCCTACTTGCGGGTGATTGCACGCAGTTCGACGGCGCGATATGCACAGCAAACGGTCGATGTGCGCACTGCGGCAAAAGAGCTTGGCGCGCGCTACGTGATGGAAGGCAGTATCCGCCAAGCCGGAACCAAGGTTCGCATCGCCGTACAGTTAGTGGATGCCAGCACCGGCGCGAGCCTGTGGGCGGAAACCTATGACCGCGTCTTCACACCGGAATCGATGTTGGAGGTTTTCGACGACGTGGTTCCCCGCATCGTTGCCACCGTCGGCGACACGCAGGGGATTCTGCCCCACAGCATGACAGACGCGCTGCGCAACCGGGATCCAGAGTCGCTGACACCTTACGAGGCCCTGCTGCGCAGCTTTGGTTTTCATCAGCATGTCAGCGCTTCTGAGCATTTAGCGGGAATCACGGCTTTGGAACGCGTCGTGAAGCAGGCGCCGGATCGCGCCGAATGCTGGGCGATGCTCTCCTGGCTCTACCGCGCCGAGTACACGCATGGATACAACGTGAGGCCCGATGCGATGGACCGCGCCCTCGGGGCGGCCCGGCGAGCCGTGTCCCTGGCATCTTCTAGCCAGCTTGCCCATGCCGCGCTGGCTTCGGCCTTCTTTTTTCGTCGTGAACTCGGCGCTTTCCGCGTCGCCGCCGAGCGTGCTCTCGCGCTCAATAGTATGGAGGGATACATCAGCGCGTTCCTGGGCATGCATTTTGCTTATGCCGGCGACTGGGAGCATGGTTGCGCGTTGTCCGAGAGGTCCACTCAACTCAATCCGCATCATCCGGGCTGGTACTGGTCCGCGATGGTCTTCAACGCCTACCGACAACGCGATTCGCAGCGGGCCCTGGAACTTGCCCTCCGCATCAACATGCCCGATCTTTGGACCGCGCAGCTGGCTCTCACTGTGATCTACAGCCAACTCGGAGAGATGGAACACGCCCGCGCAGCACTGGCCGGCCTGCTCGCGCTCCGTCCAGACTTCGCCGTAATCGCGCGGACAGAACTCGACAAATGGTGGCTGCCGGACATGGTTGAGCAGATGCTCAGCGATTTGCGCAACGCAGGACTGGAGATCACGACTGCTGTCCAACCGGTATCTTCGTCCGGCGCGGTTCTGGTGCGGACTGCTTCCGGCGGAACTCGCGCCGAGGAGGGCTTCTGGGTGGCCGTGCTGCCGTTGAAATACACGGGAAGCAATGCAGACCTCAAGTCTCTTGCCGAAGGAATCACGGAAGAAGTGATAACTGGGTTGTCGCGATTTTCATATCTTCGCGTGATCGCGCGCGGGTCAACCGCAAAGTATGCCGGTGAGTCCGGCGATATCCGCGTCATCGGCAGGCAGCTCGGCGCGCATTATGTCATGGAGGGAAGCGTCCGGCAGGCCGGCTCCGCCATTCGGGTGGCGGTGCAATTGCTGGACGCAACAACCGGCGCGCATCTCTGGGCGGAGAATTACGAACGCACCTTCAACCCGGACGCCCTGTTTTCGCTGCAAGACGATGTCGTCCCGCGCATTGTTTCGACCGTTGCCGACATGAATGGAACCCTGCCCCGCAGCATGAGCGCGCGGGTGCGCGGCCGGACTCCCGAGCAACTGACGGCCTACGAGGGCGTGCTACGCAGCTTCGCGTACTTCGAGGGCTATGCCCCGGAGGATCTTGCGCAGGCCCGCATCGCACTGGAAGCGGCGGTGAAGAAGACTCCATGTTACCCCGAGGCGTTGGCTATGTTGGCCCTGCTCCACGTTCAGGACTATGCCCAAGGTTTCGAACTGCAGCCTGATGCCCTGGCAAGCGGAGCCGCTGTTGCCCGGCGCGCTGTCGAAGCCGCCCCCTCCAGTCATCTAGCTCATTTCGCCCTGGCCCAAGCCCACTTTTTCCAGAAAGAATTTCCGAGCTTCCGGAATGCAGCCGAGCGCACCGTTGTCCTGAATCCTATGGACGGAAATGCCCTTGCTCTGCTCGGTGAGCTCCTGATCTATGTTGGCGAAGCGGAGCGCGGAATGGAACTGGCCGGGCGCGCCAAGCGGCTCAACCCTCATCATCCCGGATGGTATTGGCATGCCGATTTCAACTACGCCTATCGAAAGCGTAACTATCGCGGCGCGGTTGAGGCGGCACTGAAAAGTAATCTCCCGGGTGACTGGGGTACGCAGGTTCTGCTTGCCGCCGGGTATGCGCAGCTCGGTGCAACCCAGGAAGCCAGCAAGGCTTTGCGTGAGCTGGTCATACTGCGGCCGGACATTTCTTCGACTGTGCGTCGGGGCGTCGCGAAGTGGTTCGACCCTGAGCATGGAGCGCATCTGCTGGAAGGCCTGAGCAAGGCCGGGTTAGAGATCAAAGAAGATCAGAAAGCGGTTTCTACCGCCGCTCCGTCCATCGCCGTGCTGCCCTTTACAAACCTCAGCGCTGATCCTGAACAGGATTACTTCAGCGACGGCCTCGCCGAAGAGATCATCAACCTGCTGGCGCGGGTTCCCGGCCTGAAAGTGATCGCCCGCACCTCGGCTTTCGCGTTCCGCGGTAAAGAGCAGGACATCCGAGGCATCGCGGGAGCACTCGGGGTAAGCACGATTCTGGAAGGCAGTGTCCGTCGCTCAGGAAATCGTATTCGCGCGACGGCTCAGCTGATCAATGCCGCTGACGGATCGCATCTCTGGTCGGAGCGATATGATCGGGAACTGAGCGATATCTTTGCTGTCCAGGACGAGGTCTCGGAGGCAATCGGTAAGGCATTGCGGGTCAAGCTTTCCCGAGAAGCATCGCAGCGCTATATGCCGAAGCTCGAAGCCTACGAGGCTTATCTGAAGGGCAGATATCTGCAGGCCAAGGTTACGCCCGAGTCGATGGAACTGGCTCGACGATTCTACGAGCAGGCGAGCGAACTCGATCCTGGTTTCGGGATGGCCCATGTCGGACTGGGATACTACTGGGTCAGCTTGGCGCACTTCGGTCGGCACTCTGTCCATGAGTGTGTACCCGCAGTTCGGGCCGAAGCACGGCGCGCATTGCAGATTGATCCTTCTCTTGCGGATGCCCACGCACTCCTTGGGTATGTGGCGGCTATGTACGACATGGATTGGGCTGCGGCGGAGCAGCACTTTGATTTTCCGATGGCGAAACAGGCCAGCTTTGAGACCATCCGGCCTCTGTATAGCGGGGTTCAGTTCTTGCGGGGTAATGTGGAGCAGGCCATCAAGCTGGCACAGCGTGCGATAGAAGAGGATCCGCTCGAAGTATGGGCCCATATGAATCTGCATGCCTATCTCCAAGCAGCGGGACGGGACGATGAAGCCCTTGAGCAATTAAAGAAAGTTGTGGAACTGGATCAGAATCAGGTTGTGGCCCTGGTATCGATGGCGATGATCTACGCCGACAAAGGTGATCTTGCGGAGGCCTTGCAGATCGCGCGGCAGGCCTACGCGATTGGGTCGTGGTTTCCCGATACGATTGGCGTGCTTGCCGCGCTCACGCACCGCAACGGAGAAGAGGTCGAATCGAAATCCCTCGCGAAGGCGCTCGGTTCCGGCGAGGCTCTTGGCGATGCCCGTGCCCATGCGCTGTTCCACCTGCTCTGTGGCGAAATAGACCCAGGAGCCGATTGGACGGAAAAAGCAATTGAACAGCGCGACCCTTCGATGATGTTCTATCTGCGCTTCGTGGTCTGCAAAGGGCTAAGAGCGAGCCGCCACTGGCCGAGGATCGCGAACATGATCAATCTGCCGGTTTGAGATGCAGCCGAAGCGTCCACATTTCTGAGGTCGCTAGCATGCGGTGCTACTCAGCGCAGACTCCTCGAAGCCGACTTTTCGCCCGCTTTGTCCCCCGTGGTTCACTTTCCGGATGCTCACAAGCCCGACAGAGCGAGACTAATGACGATAAGGCGCTAACCAGGACTTGGCTCGGATCGGCTAAGGTAGACGGCCTGGCCTAGATGGCTTCCTTTGGACCCTGGCAATTCCGGCCTAGCGCAGAAAGTGTTAGGATTCTTTCGATCTTTGCTTCAGCGTCATACCCAGGAACCTATGTCAGCCCGACTTACCCAACCGCTGGTGAGAGAGAACGGCTCCCATCGTCCCGCTACTTGGGATGAAGCTATGGACCGCGTCGCGGTGGCGTTTCGCAAATCGGTTGAGAGGAAAGATCCGCGGAACTTCGGCATGTTCAGCTGCTCCAAGACCACCAACGAACTGAACTACGCAGCGCAAAAGTTTGTCCGTAGCGTCCTAGGGACGAACAATATCGATAGCTGCAACCGGACTTGACATGCTCCCAGCGTCGCCGGTCTGGCGGCGGTCTTTGGGGCGGGCGGAGGGACTAGTTCGTACCGGGAAGTGGAAGAGACCGAGGTCATCGTGCTCTGGGGATCGAATGCAAGAGAAACCCACCCCATTTTCTTCCACCACGTTTTGAAGGGAATACACAACGGCGCCGAGCTTTATGTCGTCGACCCACGGTGCACCAGCACAGCTCGCTGGGCCAATCTGTGGCTGGGACTGGAAGTGGGCTCAGACATTTCGTTGGCGAACGCCATCGGGCGAGAAATCATTGCTGCCGGTCTCACCAACGAAAAGTTTATCCGCCACGCAACCAGTGGATTTGACTCCTATAAAGCGCACGTTGAGAAATACACGCTTGATCGGGCGCAGCAAGACACTGGCGTGCCAGTCGAAACCATCCGCTTCCTCGCCCACGCATACGCCAAGGCTTCTCGCGCTCAGATCTGCTGGACACTCGGGATCACTGAACATCACAACGCTGTCGACAATGTCGTGGCACTGATTAACCTGGCCCTGCTCACTGGACACGTTGGCCGTTACGGCAGCGGTCTCAATCCGCTGCGCGGGCAGAATAACGTCCAAGGCGGCGGCGATATGGGTGCGATTCCCGACCGTCTGACCGGATTTCAGCACGTTGAGAACGATCAACTGCGCGCCAAGTTTGAGAAGGCCTGGAACACGAAGCTCCAACCGAAACGCGGCTGGCATCTGAGCGACATGTTCGAAGCCATGGACCACGGTTTCCTTACGACTCTCTACGTCCTAGGGGAGAATCCAGCTGACTCTGAAGCGGATCGAAATCGAGCATTGGAGCGGTTGCGCGGGCTCGAATTTCTCCTGGTTCAGGATCTTTTCTATACAAAAACGGCGCAGTTGGCCCACGTTGTGCTCCCCGCCGCGTGTGGTGCCTTCGAAAGTGAAGGAACGGTCACCTCCAGTGAACGTCGTGTCCAGCGCGTGCGTCGAACCGTTGCACCACCTATTGGGGTTCGTGACGATCTTAGCATTATCTTTGATCTCGCCCGCCGCCTGGGCCATGAATGGGGGACACCCAAGCCCGAATCCCTTTGGAACGAATTGCGCCAGCTAAGCCCGATGCATGCCGGCATGAGTTACAGCCGCCTGGAAGAGATGGGCGGGATTCAGTGGCCGTGTTATGACGAATCCCACCCCGGAGAAATGTTCTTGCACGGACGCCTTTGGAATGACCCATTGATCGGGCCACGGGCGCCGTTTAGCGTAGTAGAGTTTGAGCCGCCAGTGGACAAGCTTGACGAACAATACCCCATTCGTTTAACGACAGGCCGCCGCCTCGACGACTACAATACTGGCGTCCAAACCCGTGAATATTCGTCCGCGCTTCGTCGCGCAGAAGCTCTAGAGATCTCTCCGGAGGATGGTCGGCAATACAAACTGAAAGAAGGCGACCGAGTCCGCGTGACGTCGCGCCGGGGATGGCTGATTGCTCCTGTGCGTTTTGACTCCGGACTGCGTCCGGGCTTGGCGTTTTTGTCAGTCCATGCTCACGATCAAGTAGCGACCAATGACCTAACGATTGACGCTGTGGATCCCAAGTCCGGGACGTCGGAGTTCAAGGCAACGGCCATCCGCCTGGATAAGGTATAAAGAGGAGAGGAGTTGATTGGACCTTCATTTGACCGATGCGCAGGCGAACGCGGAGGAGCGCGCCGCCGTTGAGTCCGAGTTGGGCAGGACCGATGCCAGCACCCATGGTGGCGAGAGCCAGGCAGCAGACACGCGGGTGGCTTTCAACTGCAACAAAAATGGACGGCGTCATCTGTTGCTGCCCATGCTGCATGCGGTGCAAAGTCGCATGGGTTGGATCAGCCACGGCGCTGTCAACTACGTCGCCGCGCGACTGGACATCGCTCCTGCCGAAGTTCACGCGGTGGCATCGTTTTATGGAATGTTCTCCCTTCAGCCCCGGCCTCCCGTCGTCGCTTATGTCTGTGACGACATTGCGTGTTTCACGCAAGGTTCGGACAACCTCTGCGACCAACTGGAAGGCATGCTTGGTCCCGCAGGTTCCAAATCTAACCAGGGGCGTGCCACTTGGCTTCGTAGCCAGTGCCTAGGCCTCTGCGAGCGGACTCCAGCAGCGTTGGTTTGTTCAGCGGGCGAGCGGCCTCTACAGCGAGTGCTGGCTCCGACCTCCGCGGATGCCATTCGGGCTGTCATCGACAGTGTCGAGGCTGGAAGAATATCCGATGCGCCAGATTCTTTCACCGTAAAGAACAGTGTTCCGCAAGCTCTGCTGCCGTCTGACGCAAGCCAGATGCCACTACTCCGAAGAATCAGCCACGGCAGTTCGACTTTAGAAAGCTACCTTCGTGCTGCCGGGTATGAAGCTTTACGAAGAGCGTTGCAACTCGGTCCAGAAGGAACCCTGCGCGAGCTAATGGCTTCCAAGCTGTTGGGACGTGGCGGTGCAGCGTTTCCTACCGCGAAGAAATGGGAAGCTCTCTTTCTAAAGCGTCATCTTTTGCAAGAAGATCTGACCCGTGCACACTACCTGGTTTGCAATGCCGACGAATCCGAGCCCGGCACGTTCAAAGATCGTATTCTGATGGAAGCAGATCCCTTCGCCGTATTGGAGGGGATGACCATCGCTGCTTCCGTCACGGGCGTTCGGCACGGCTTTATCTACCTACGCGGAGAATATCCCTTGGCTGCCGAACAAATTCGCCGGGCGATCGAATCGGCTAAAGAAAACGGGTTTCTGGGCGACAACATACTTGGCAGCGGCCTGCAATTGAACATTGAAGTTCGCCGCGGCGCGGGCGCATATGTCTGTGGCGAGGAGACTGCGCTCTTCAATTCGATCGAAGGCTATCGCGGGGAACCCCGCAATAAGCCGCCCTTCCCGACCGACTCCGGGTTATTTCACCAGCCAACTGTGGTCAACAACGTCGAAACTCTGGTGAACGTGCCCTATATCCTTCGCGAGGGCGGCGCCGTTTATACCCAGCTGGGCACGGCCACGTCTACGGGTACGCGTCTCTTTTGTCTTAGCGGGCATGTGACACATCCTGGTGTCTACGAGGTTGTCATGGGGACTACGCTGCGCACACTTATCGATCTTGCGGGCGGAGTGTCTGGCAGCGGCAGACTCCAAGCAGTGCTTCTGGGCGGCGCAGCCGGAACCTTTGTTTCTCCGCGGGAACTGGATGTGCCGCTTACGTTTGAAGGCGCGCAAGCCATCGGAGCGTCGCTGGGCTCCGGTGTAATCATGCTATTTGACGACACGATCGATCTTCGGCAGGTCCTGCTACGCATCTCGAGTTTCTTCCGGCATGAAACCTGCGGCCAGTGTGTCCCCTGCCGCGTCGGTGTGGTGCGGCAGCAGGAAGCTCTGCAGCGTCTGCTGAAGGGAAAGCCTCTGGGCTCGGTAGCAGGGGAATTTAGATTGTTGCGTGACATAGCGCAGGCAATGCGCGATGCTTCAATCTGTGGCCTGGGTCAGACAGCAGCCAGCGCGCTGCAGTCCGCCCTACATCGATGGAATCTTTTTCATGAGTGACGGGTTAGCGGAAAACATTCAGATGCTCGACGCACCTCATGCTGTCGTACCTGTGCCGCGCGGTCCAATTCCAAAGGCGGAACAACGACCAACATCCCGCTTTGTCGAGATCCAAATCGACGGAAACCGTGTGTCTCTACCCGAGGGTGCCACCATCCTTGATGCCACAAAGAAAGTTGGGATTGACATTCCCACCATTTGCTTTCTGGACAGCCTCACTCCCGTCAATGTTTGCCGCGTCTGCGTGGTGGAAATGGAAGGCTCGCGGACACTAATACCGGCGTGCTCACGCAAGGTGGAACAGGGCATGGCAATCAGGACTGATTCTGAACGGGTTCGCCTCAGCCGGCGATTGGTGCTGGAATTTCTGGGCTCCTCGGTTGATCTTGCCACAGCACCAACCTTGCAGCGCTACATCGACCGTTATGGTGCGCACCCTGAGCGGTTCGGTAAAGACTCCGCCAAGGTCACCCAATCCATAAAGGTCGATAACGATCATTACGTCCGGGACTACTCCAAGTGTGTTCTCTGTTACAAGTGTGTGGAGGCTTGTGGCGAAGACGCCCAGAATACCTTTGCCATCGCTGTAGCCGGTCGCGGCTTTTCAGCCCATATCGCGACCGAATTTGATGTCGCCCTGCCCGACTCAGCCTGCGTTTATTGCGGCAACTGCATAGGTGTTTGTCCAACTGGCGCGCTGATGTTCAAGAGCGAGTATGATATGCGCCAGGCCGGCACATGGGACGAAAGCCGACAGAATCAGACCGACACAATCTGTCCCTATTGTGGCGTAGGCTGTAACCTCACCGTGCACGAGCAGGATGGCCAGATTGTTCGCGTGACCTCCCCGGTTGGCAACGTAGTGACTCGCGGCAATCTCTGTATCAAAGGTCGCTTCGGCTGGCAGTTTGTGCAGATTCAGCCTGCACTTCAAGGGAGGACCAGAGGTAATTCATCCCCGGACAGCAAGACACCATCCCACGGTATGCTCCCGAGCAACGACACCCAATAGCCATCACGAGCTAGACGCCAAGCCCAGTCTGGCCTGCTGGAGCATTGCCTGTGTAGTCGATAGTATCACCAGCCCTGCTTAATGGTGAGCGTCTTCACCGCGCCAGCAATCGGGCGATGCAACTTAATCTTGAGGTTGCCGATCTTCGACAACGACAACTGCGAACCACGCACACCGAAACCCAGTTGCGGACAGGTGAACGAATCCAACCAGCCTTTACCCTTGAATCGTGGAAACCCACGCCCGCGGCGAAAAAAGGCTTGATACGTCTTGTCCACCCGATCGAGCACCTCCTGCGGAACTTGCGAATAGACCTTACCCAGCGCGGCATCCGCTTGCTTGCACCCAGGCAACTGCGCGGATTGCAGGTTGAAAGTGACCGCGGTTCGGCAAGTCTTCCAGGCATCCCGGCGTTCTTCGAGGGCGTCGTTGTACAACTCCCGGCACACTTCGAGTGTCGAAGCCAGCACGCCGCGCTGCTGGCGATTGGGATAGAGCCGATACTTAAACGTTCTTCTGCTTTTCAACATATTGTTTGATGACCGCCAGGGGCGTGCCACCAACTGTGGATACGAAATAACGGTTCGTCCACAGTGTGGGCAGGCGCGATCTCAGGGTGCCAAACTCTTGCCGCAAGGTGTGCGAAGAAACGGCCTTGAGATTCTTAACCAGCCTGTGGATGCCAAACTGTGGGTCCACTTCAACCAGGCAATGAACGTGGTCGGGCATGATTTCCAAAGCCAGGATCTCCGCCCGAAATTTTGCTGCCACTTTTCGAAGCACCTGTTCGCAGCGTTTTGCAATCCGACCCACCAGCACGGCACGCCTGTACTTGGGCGTCCAGACGCAATGGTACTTGTTGGAATACACAACGTTGTGGTTCGATTTGTATCCTTCTAGTGCCATGTACTGATAATACTGCAAGCACTAATCTAATACGTGCGGAACTCCGTTTTGCTTCGCAAATACGTCTTATATCCCCAGCCCTGAAGGGCGGGGCTTTACGGCGTTTTTCGGGTAACTTCCAGCCCTGAGGCGCATTGAGGGCAGGTGCGCACGGAGGATTTATGCTATACCCAATGAGGTCGGAGCGGAACGAAAGGAAAACTCAGCCATGCGTGGTATAGCGGTTGCCATCCTCACAGAACAGCGGGAACAGCAACTACCCATCCAAAATCGGGTGGAAGCCACCCGTGTGGCCAGGATCGTGTTCAGCCATCCAGCTTTTCCGATGAGTGCCACGGACTGGATTATCCGCCAGATTCAAGACCAGCGCGCCGAGGTCGTGGTCGTCGATCTGCATTCGGAGAATCTCCAGCCTGCCCTTGAAACGATCGAACTCATCCAGGCCACGACTTGCGACATTGCGATTTTCGCGATGGGGGAGATAAGCGATCCGAGGAACATCGTGGCCGCGATGCGGGCAGGAGCCTGCGAGTGTATGGGGCGCCAGGCCGGCTATGAGGATTGGCTCGGTGCCTTCGCACGCTTCTCGGCGGAGCGAACGAAGAAGCAAGGTCGCACAGGCAAGACACGGCTTCAGGTCGAACGCAGGACAGAAAACTTTAGACAAGTAAGAACTGGACCTAGGTCGCTGCTCATCAAACTGACTTTTACAACTGCCCTGCTGTTTACGTTGTTACGCCCTGGCATTTCTTCTGCCCAAACTACTCCACCCGACCTCTTGCTCATACACGGGCATATCATCACCGTCGACGCGAAGGATTCTATTGCCCAAGCTGTCGCAATCAGCCAGGGCATTATAGTAAGAGTCGGGAGCGATGCCGAGGTTTTGAAGTTCGCGGGCAACACTCCAAACATCCGCGTTATTGACCTCAACGGTCGCACGGCTACCCCCGGCTTAATTGATACTCACGCACACATTGCCGAGGGCGGAGTGGAAGAGCTCTACGCAGTGCAGCTCTCAGACGCGACCTCAATTGCCGACATCGTCGGGCGTGTAAAGGCAAGAATCTCGACCGCCAAGCCAGGAGAATGGGTAACCGGCGCTGGATGGGACGAGGGCAAACTAGCCGAGCATCGTTATGTTACCGCCGCCGACCTCGATTCCGTGGCTCCGAGTAACCCGGTGTGGCTGATTCACACAACTGGCCACTACGGAGTTGCCAATTCAGCAGCGCTTAAGCTGGCAGGAATCACCGCCGCGACTCCAGACCCCAAAAGCGGCACCATCGACCGTGATTCACACGGCAATCCCACAGGTGTGTTGAAGGAAGAACCTGCGATGAGGCCGGTAACACGCCTAATCCCGCCGACGACCCTGGCACAGATGCGCCACGGTATTCTGCACATTCAGGACACATTACACCGAGAAGGGATTACCGCGGTCAAGGATCCCGACATCTACCAGTTGCATTGGGATGCATACAAATCGCTACTTGATGACGCACAACTGAAGGAGCGCATTTGCGTGTTGTGGCATGCTGGCTCAACGCTCGAATCTGCCCGAGCCGCGCTCGCCGAGATCAATGCTAATCCGCGCCTTCCAGCCAGCCTGGGAAATGATCGCCTGCTCTCCTGCGGCGCCAAGATTTACATGGACGGCTCCGGGGGCGCTCGGACCGGCTGGGTCCACGATCCCTGGCTGCGTGAAGGAAAAACTCCCGACCTGACAAATGATGGCAAACTCAACACCGGTTATCCGCAAGTGGATCCGTCTGTTTATCGCGAAATGGTTCGCCTGCTGCACCATAACGGTGTGCCGGTGGGCACTCACGCGGTCGGGGATCGAGCAATGGACTGGGTTGTTGACACTTACGCGCAAGTCGAACAGGAGCGGCCCCGAACTGGGCTGCGTCACAGCATCATCCACGCAAACCTTCCGACGGCGCACGCGCTTGAAGTGATGGCCAACCTGCAGAGGAACTACGATGCTGGTTATCCGGAAATGCAACCCGAGTTCTTGTGGTGGATTGGCGACATCTATGCTGGCAACTACGGTCCGCAACGCGGTCAACGGCTGGAGCCACTCAAAACCCTTCTCTCGCGAGGCATTCTCTGGTCCGGCGGATCAGATTATTTCGTCACGCCGCTTCCAGCCCGCTATGGGCTTTGGGCCTCGATGGTGCGCGAAACCGCAAAGGGCACCTACGGGCTTCACCCGTTTGGAATGACCGAAGCCATTGACATCCACACTGCACTTCGAAGCTACACAGCTTGGGGATCCCGCCAGATGTTTCTAGAGAACAACATTGGCACCATCGAGGTCGGTAAGAAGGCTGATGTGGCCGTCTGGGATCGCGATCTTTACGCGGTCGCTGCTGATCAAATCAAGAACATGCAGTGCCTGATGACGTTGCTCGACGGGGAGGTGGTATATAAGTCACCGGAGTTTTAGTAACTGATCCTGATTTAGACAGTTAGGCAGCGAAAAATACTATAGGAACTCCGACGGAGTTTTTAGTACCCACAGAGCTTCAATGCTGTGGCTCCAGCTCCACCGCAATCGCTCGGCTATATACCATTCAGTGTGTACAGGAATGTGCCCCACAATGCCCTCTCTTCCGGGTCAACCTCCGGCTCTGTGTGCTGGGTCTGGACATGAGCGGGCGCCAAGCGGAGGGCTGTAATCGGATGTCGGTGATATCTGTACGTTTATTCTTATTGCTTGCATGCAGGAAGGCTTAGGTGCATTGTGTTTGGTCCGACGCGGCTGATTCCGCCTAGTCAAAGTGAGGTTGCCACCTAAGCTCGCGAGCGGACGGAAACGGTGCAGATGCTGGTGGCCTACGGAGTGAAGAAAGATGGGCGCCGGCAGCGGCTGGGGTTTATGCGCAGCCAGGGAGAGAGCCAGGCCGATTGGGAGGGTTTGCTGAATGACCTCTACCGTCGCGGGCTGGAGGGAAAGTGTTTGCAGCTGATTGTGACCGATGGCTGTGCTGGTTTGGCGGCCGCGATCCA
>DATJVZ010000092.1:0-4132 GCA_035501575.1 Terriglobales bacterium
AACCCGCACGATATCCTGGCCGTGCTCGGGGAAAAGGAGCTGCAGGCATATCTGGTCAATGAAATCCAGGAAGTCTATCGCCTGCAAGGTGTCAACATCAGCGACAAGCACATCGAGGTCATCGTTCGCCAGATGATGCGTTGGCGCAAGGTGGAAGACGTGGGCGACACGTCCTTCCTGCTCGAACAGCAGGTGGACAAGTTCAAATTCGGGGAAGAAAACGAGCGGGTGATCGCGCAGGGTGGACGTCCGGCAACCGGCCGGCCGCTGCTGCTGGGCATCACCAAGGCTTCGCTTTCGACCGATTCGTTCATCTCCGCCGCCTCCTTCCAGGAGACCACGCGGGTGCTCACCGAAGCTTCCATCCAAGGCATGGTGGACCACCTGCGCGGTTTGAAGGAGAACGTCATCGTGGGACGTCTGATTCCCGCGGGCACCGGCATGGAGTACTACCGCAACGTGCGTCTCTCGCCCGAGATGGAAGAGGCAGCCGCCAAGGTGCAGGAGGAAGTCTCGGCTGCCTATGAGGAGGCCGAACGCGCCCTCGAGCTCATGCGTCACGAGGGCGAGACCGAGGAGCTCACTGCGGAATAGGTCCTGTCGAGAACAATCAACCTACCACGGGCCGCCCGTAAAAAGGCGGCCTTTTCCTTTTAGGTTTCTAGCTGGGCTGGCTTCCGGGATTCGCTCCGACGCTCGGCCGACGCCTCACTTCAGATCGATCCGGAGCACGATATTGACCTGCTTGCGATCGTCGAATTGGCTCACCGTCTTGGTATCGCTCTTGTGTCCCTGGAATTGGGCGTAAACCTCGTAATCCACGTTGGGGGAGAGTTGGGGGAACTGATAGAAGCCGTCCGGGCCGACGATGTAACTGGTGATCGCATGAGTACGGGTATTGGAAAGGTAGACGACAGAATTGACGACCGGGTTGTCATGCTTATCAAGAACCTTACCGGTGAGCATGCGCCCGGGCGCGGGTTTGTCCTTGGAGTCGGAAGGGATGGCAGCCGCTGACTGTAGGATGAGCAGAGTGGCCACGACAACTCGCAGCAGACGACAGGAAGGCACGTCGGGATTCTTAGGAGAAATCACCGTCTTCGGTTTCCTCTTCCTCTTCTTCCTCGTCGTATTCTTCTTCCTCGACTGGCTTCAGCTCAATGGGGCTTACGGTGATCACCTCGAAGTCGGTTCCACACTCCGGGCAAGATACGATTTCACCCTCATCGACTTCATCTTCTTCGATATCCAGATTGTTCTCGCATTCAGGACAGGAAACCATAATTGCGCCTCCTCTCTATGAAACCCATCTTTTAATAATTAGTGACTCTTTGCTCAGAGGTCAAGTGCCCGATGACCGGAATCCGACGCTGGCCCCGCTCCGGACGGCAACCTTGGACTTGCCCCGGCGAGCTGTCAGCTCTTCATTATGCTCCCTTTAGGGTCGACGGAGGATTCGATCGGACGAAGCGGCAAAACGGCTTTCCCAGCTTGGGCGGCGCGATATTCCTCCCAATCTGGGCGGCTACTTTTCCAGGAAATCCGTGAATGCGCCGACCTTGCCGTAGTACAACCGGATGCTGCACTGCTTGGGGGCAGCATGGGCAAAGGATACTTGCAGTTGCTTGGGCGGGGAATCGATTTCTCCCAGTTCCATGGGGCTGCGCGCAACGTCCTGTTTTTCATCGTAAGCAGCGCCCGGTGTTACATTGCGGTTCACAATCAGTGTCCATTCTTTCCGGTTCGGGATCACGTACATGCTGTAGGCGCCGGGAGCGATGGTTGCGTTATTCAGGGTCAGGGCTGCATTGGTGAACAACGTCATGGGCGAGCCGCCGGGTAACCATACCTTGCCGTTGTGCGGCTCATCCTTCGCACTGGCAGCCGTATCCTTATAACGAACGCTGACCTCCTGGCCATCCGCAAAGTCGCACACCGCAGTCGCCATGTTCGAATCCGACTCGGCCGTCTGAGCCGGCACGTGATCGGCAATTATGAGCTGGCTAACCACGAGGACCGACACCGCCACCTTTCGCACTTGGCATACCTCCCCATTTGAGGTCGAATGCGTTGCTATTGTACGTCGACGCTCAACCTAGAGTCACCGAGAGATAAGCGGAGACCAAGAAGTGCCGGTGGGATAGCCCCCAGGAGTGTCATCGCCTGCCTGCCGGTCGGACTTGGACTTCGGTGATATTTCTCGACCTCATTCGCGTTGGTAGCTTGGTTGAGCATCGCCCAAGGCGGGCTCAAAACTTATGGCCAATGCGACCAAACCGTCCTCTCGATTCCACATCCTCTATAGCGAAGGCAATGACCAAGTGCTTGCCAATCAAGCGGCCACGATCGAAATGGCCGGGCATCGGGTAGAAACGGCACTGGGCCGCAAAGCCGTCGAACAGGCCGTGCGCGCGAAGAGCTACGATTGGGTGGTTCTAGGTCCAACCCTTTCCAAGAACGACCGCCACCATCTTCCCTACATGGTGAAAAAGGCGAAGGAGTCGACGCGTGTTCTGGTCATGCATACCGATGGGGAAGGGCATCCGGCGGTCGATGCCAATCTCGATACCGGCGCTACCATTCAGGATCTGTTGGCAAAAATTGCTGCTTTGGAATCGAAACCCGCGATGGCCAAAGGGGCTACGGCACCCCACTAGCCTTCGAAGGTCCACTCGGGCAGTCACCTCATCAGGTACGAATCAAGAATATAAATTGTGGGATGACACCCCCACCGGCGAGAAAGAAGATTCGGCTCAGCTAGACTGCGATCTGAGCGAGACTGTGCTCTAGGTGGGACAGAGAGCTGAAGGGTCAATTCGCCGCCCGTGTTGACTACGTGTGCTGGCCGCTCCCGTCCAGCTTCGGTAGAATCATGGAAACCATGGATCCTCAAGCCGTGGCCAGCGGGAATTTTCGGAAGCGGATTTATGCGACCTTGACCGGTCTGCCCTTGTCCATCCATTTGGAGTGGCCCTTTCACAAGGCAACTTCGGGCGCGGATTTTTTTGTTCTGCATGGCGATGTTCGGCTGGCGAGCGCCGAGAACCTGCATGCGCCCGTAGCCGTCAATCTCTCTGCCACCGTGCGGGAGGTTTTGCCCTCCTTGGAACCGGAACACGCCGAAGGGCCGGTGATCAACACATTGCGTAAAGAAGTCGATCGGCGGCAGCTCGAGTTCCTGAAGTCGGGGAAACTTGTGCCGGTACATTTTTCCAGCCGGCACTGGGATTTCCGCCAGAACAAATGGGTTTTTGGCAAAGCGAGCGATCAAGACCTGCGGCAGCTCGTCACGCGCAAGGTCTACTGGCAGGGCAAGCTGAACGCCGATCCGGCTTGGGTGGCAGATCCAACCGAAGCACTCTACGTCGAAAGTTCGACCGACCAGCTGCTCGACATCGCTCGCGAGCTGGAACGACAGGGGCTCATTCGTTTAGCAGACGGCTTAGCCACCGCGACTCCGGCTCTCACGGCCCAGGCGGAAAAGTTCGAGTCTGACGCCCGCCTAGCCTTGGAAGAGCTCGAGAAAAAACACGCCTTCGAAAGAGGGTAATGTTTCTCCAATTAGCGTGAGGCTCGACCGAATGCCCGGCGCTGACGGTCACTCCGCTTTCATGGCATCAATCAGCTGATAGAGTTGAGTGCGGTCCACGACCTCGACGAACGGCTTACCTTGGGTCTTGCTGCTCACCACGTAAATGGTGGGCGTGTGCTCGAGATGGATCGACTTGCCAAGATCGCGATCGGCGGTTACTTCGGCCGCCAGCTTTCCCTGGGGGTCGACGGCAAAGGGAAGAGTGGTTTTGTGTTCGGCGGCGAAGCGGTCGGAAAAGATCCGGAGATTTTCCGGTGTGATCTCAGGCTGGTGCTCAAAAATATAGCTCCGGTACTCGTGACCCAGAGCTTTCGATTGAGAGTCAAAATAACGGGCGATCACGGCAGCGTCAAACGACCACTTGTGAAACGGCAGAGGAAAATCGTGGGTCACGAGAGGAATCTTGTATTTCTTCGCCGCGTCGTCGAGCAGAGGTGCCGCCCGTCGGCAGTCGGGGCACTCCAGATCCTCGAATACCACGATTGCAACCTGGGCGCCCCGCGGCGGCCGGAGCACGGGATTGACTGGTTCCTGAGCGAA
>DATJVZ010000093.1:0-3285 GCA_035501575.1 Terriglobales bacterium
CGTCAGGACGATCTCAGCCGTCAGGCAGGAGAACAAGCTATACCCGCCCGGGGAGTGCGCTCCGTATCCGTTGGAAGCAAATCCCCCGGCAAGGTCGAAACCCTCTTTCCCGCTGGCGATCAGGTACAAGACACCGGCTGCGGCACAGGCTCCCAGCACTTGCGAGGCTATATAGGGAAGCAACTCGGAGACGGGGAAACGGCCACCGGCGACCAACCCGACCGAGACCGCGGGATTGAGATGGCACCCGGAAATGTGGCCGATAGCAAATGCCATGGTTAGGACGGTCAGGCCAAAGGCGAAAGCCACACCTAAAAAACCGATGCCCAGGCCGGGAAAGGCCGCCGACAACACGGCCGCGCCGCAGCCGCCGAAAACCAGCCAAAATGTACCGATGAATTCCGCCAAACTACGCTTGCCCAGGGTCATTTCGTCCTCCTGCGAATGCCTTCTGCATTCGAATGACGATGATGGTTTGGGGAGAGATGCCGCGTGGCGAAGATAATCAAAGGGTGGTGCCTTCGCAACTGTCAGGGTTGACAGGGTATAGGGCATCGACGGGTTCCCCTGCAGATGACTCGTATTCGAAGACCACGAGAAGAATCTTCGAAGCTCACGCTAGCCTACGCGGACCACAAATTTACCACTCCTGAGCTCGGCTTGCCATCCTGACATACGTCGCCGCGGCCCTCGGGTCTGCGGAATCTCCCCCGCGGACCGCATCGAGCTCCCGAAGTGAGAGAGTTCAAGGAGGCGGAGTCGGGGCTGGGCGAGGGGAAATATGTCTTGACAATATTCGTTACAACGAGTAATATTCTGGTGAATGAAGGAGCCGTTCCAGCCTGGGAATCAAGGGCGGCGGGCAGCTTGTCCCGAGGAAGCTGCGTTTCTGGATTTGCTGCGCACCTGCGATCTGCTGTCGCGCGGCCCGGCCCAAGTCTTGAAAGCCGAAGACCTGTCCCCGACGCAGTACAACGTGCTCCGCATCCTCCGGGGGGCGCCGCACGGGCTGCCTTGCGGTGAAATCGCCGACCGCATGATTACCCGCGATCCTGACGTGACCCGGCTGCTCGACCGCCTGGAGAAGCGCGGTTTGATTTCCCGGTGGCGGGAAGCCAAGGACCGGCGAATGGTGCTGACCCGGATTACGGCCGAGGGACTCAAACTGCTAGCCCGCCTCGACGAACCGGTGGTGCAAATCCACCGCGCGCAATTGGGCCACTTGGGAAAAGACCGGCTGCGCGAGCTTGCTTCGATGCTGGAGGCGGCGCGTGCCAAGGTGGGTTGATTTTTTAGTCGACAACATATGTTGCAACGAATATCGTCACAACACATCTAAGCAGAAAGAAAGGACAACCACCATGAGCACACTGGCTACACCGCAAACAGCAACCACAACCTGGAACCTCGATCCGGCTCATTCGGTTGCCGAGTTCAAGGTCAAACACATGATGATCTCCAACGTGAAAGGGCGATTCGCCAAAGTCTCCGGCAGCTTGACGCGGGACGAAGCCGATCTCGGAAACTCGCGGGTCGAGGCCTCGATTGATGCGTCCTCCCTCGAGACGCACGACGCCCAACGCGACGCTCACCTCAAGAGCGCCGACTTTTTCGAGGTAGTGAAGTTTCCAACGCTCGCTTTCAAGTCCACCCGCATCAGCCGTGTCCGGGATGGAGAGCTGGCGGTCGAAGGCGACCTGACCATTCGAGGGGTCACGCGACCCGTAGTCTTCTCGGTTGAGGGGCCGACCCCGCCGGCGAAGGATCCCTGGGGGAACACGCGAATTGGGGTTTCGGCGACCACAAAGATCAACCGCAAGCACTTCGGCCTAACCTGGAACGCGGCTCTCGAAACCGGTGGCATTCTGGTGGGCGACGAAGTAACCATCACCTTGGATGTCCAGTTTGTAAGGGCATAACGCACATTTTTGCCACATTGCATGGCAACAAAGTCGCCGTGTGGCATAGAAAAGAAGGGAATACATGTCACTCCGCCCAGTGAAACAGATCATTCAACCGAAACCCACCATCGAAGGCGCGGGCGTAAGGTTGCAACGCGCCTTTGGGTTCGGCAAAACCAAGGATTTCGATCCTTTCTTGCTGCTGGACGATTTCCGCAGTGACAATCCCGCCGATTACCAGGCGGGATTTCCCTGGCATCCCCACCGCGGCATCGAGACGATCACCTATGTTCTAGCTGGTTCGGTCGAACACGGCGACAGCCTGGGCAACCGAGGCAAGATGACCGCCGGGGATGTTCAATGGATGACGGCGGGCAGCGGCATCCTGCACCAGGAGATGCCAAAAGGGGATCAGCAAGGTCGGATGCACGGCTTCCAGCTGTGGGCGAACCTGCCCTCGTCCCTGAAGATGACCCATCCCCGCTATCAGGACATTCCGTCGACCGCCATACCCGAGATCACCGACGATGACGGTACCCGGGTGCGCGTTATTTGCGGTGAGTTTTGGGGCAAGAAAGGGCCGGTCGAAGGGGTCGCCGCCGATCCGAATTATCTCGACATTCTTGTCCCGCCGGGGCAACAGAAGCGGATCAAGGTCGAGACGACCCGTAACGCGTTTGCCTATGTATTCGCCGGCTCCGGATCGTTTCGAGATGCGTCGGATCCGCGTGCGGTTCTCACCGAAAAGGTTGCGGAACCGACCGCACCGGCCAAGTACGACGTAAAAAATCATTCGCTGGTGCTGTTCGACCGCGGGGATGAACTGAGCGTGCAGGCGGGTCCGGTGGGAATCCGGTTCCTGCTGGTGTCCGGGAAACCAATCGAGGAGCCGGTCGCCTGGTATGGCCCGATCGTCATGAACACGCAAGCACAATTGCGGCAGGCCATCTCGGAACTCGAAACCGGCGATTTTATCAAGCATCGCTAAATCGTTGGTTTCCGGCGGGGGCCAAAGTGCGACTCGAGCGAGCACGCGGCTCGAGGGGTAGAATTCCGTACTGGCGACTTGGGCCACAAAATTGTAAATGGTCTCCCCGCAAGGGCTCACAGTGTCGATTCGACCCGGTTTCAAGAAGCTCTTCGTGGCTACCTTGTTCTTCGCGGCATTTTCCGCCACGCTCGTTGCACAAATCCCCTTGGGAGCGATCGAATCGAGGTCGTAAAGCTGCCCGATGTTGGGGGGAGTCTGTTTCCGAACAGCATGAGGCCCTGAGTACGTACCCAGCTCGCAGCCCAAGATGACTGACTCAACTGCTCCCGCAACACCGAGCTTGCTGCGGCCCTTACGCACACCCACCTTTCGCAACCTCCTGGTCGCCGATGT
>DATJVZ010000094.1:0-15080 GCA_035501575.1 Terriglobales bacterium
GCTCACCTCCACCGAATATGTGCCCACGGGGAGAAGAGTGGCGGAAAAGAGTCCGGAAGAGTCGGTGGTTAATTGCCGCACGAATTGCCCGGTGCCGCTGTTCACGATGGTCACCTGTGCCTTGGCAATCACCGCGCCCGATTTATCCTGCACCGTGCCGACGATGGCACCAGTGGCGCCGCCCTGGGCCAAGACCAACTTCGTCACACAGATCAATAACAGCACTGTTGACGCGATCTTCGTTGTGCCACGCATCGATTCCCCCTGTCGAAAAACTGGTCTTTGGCCTGGGTACACACGCGATAGGATCTCAAGCCACGGCAACTGACATGCCAGGAAGAACCAATCGTGTTTTCAACATGTTGATCCCGCTTTGGCGGATCGGAGGGCAAAGTGTCCTATGAAAATTGGTAGGATAGATTCAAGAAACGGAAGATGAGTAGTTTAGGGCCCTGAGCTCACCCTGGCTTCACGATTTGTCAGGGCTCTCGATGTAGATGCGTTTTGTTGGGCTTACTCTCTTCATGCTGCAGCATTAGCCAATAGCCCGCGACAACGAATCGCAATATGTTCTTTCTGAGGTTGCGGGTCCTTTCAAGGATGTGCCCGCCGACTTTGCTGACCCTAAAATGTTCCCTGCGTGTGTCCAACCTCCCTTAGCAAACTTAGAAAATGAAGCGCTGCAGTCAGGTCGCGTTGCTCTTTTGTTTTTGGTGTCTTTGGCGCACCGTCGTACCACAATTCAAGGACCCGCCGGTGAATGGCTTTGTGCGCCTCTTCGATCCGAACGGATGCTTTCATGGGGTCGGGTTCCAATAGAGCCTCACGATAGAGTTGCGGCCAGTTGTTTGGTATGAATCTATGGGACATAAGTCAAATCCTCATTTTGCAATTAGATTGATGGGTGTTGGTGAAGGGTACCGGCCCATCAAGGCGAACTAAGGTGACGACGTGCAATGTCTTCATGACGGAGTCGTGAGCCAGCCGTGAGCGCCTGGTTTCCCGCGGCGCCTTTGCCTTGTACGATACTCCGCGCGCGCGGAAAGACAATTACAGCTTTTCTAACCCAAGGATCGTCTTTTTGGAACGGTCGGCCTCTTCTCCAACACGGGGACTTTCAGGCGGCACCAAGGGATAGTTTTTTTCTCGAAACACGTTGCCGTTGGTTCTCTAGGGAACCGGGGATATTTGCCTAGGCCGCATCCGCGGATCGGCGAAATAACTCGAGACCAGCGGTGTTACAAATTCTTAGGACCGCCGGGTGTTTGATCTTACGGTCGACGGAAATTGCGTAGAAGAGGTGCCGTACTTCGTCGGTGCTCCCAATACAGCTGAGATTGTCCTGCTCTTTGACTGCCTCGAAATCCGCAGGCACCAGGAAAATTCCCGCGCCCGCCTCTCCAAAGGCTCGGAGCAGGGCATAGTCCTGGAACTCGCCGGTAATGACGGGGTGGATTCCCCGCGATTCCAACCATGAATCAAGGCTTCGGCGCACTGCCGAGTTCTCGGTCGGCACCAGCAGCGGGGTGCCGTCGAGTGCATGGGGAAATGGATGCTTAAGCGTCTTCGCCAGTTCCTCTGTCGCCATGAAAAGGGTGCCGCACGCGCCGAGAAGACGGCTGTGGGCCCGGAGCTTGAGATTGGGATCAGCCGGGGCATCGGACAACACCACGTCGAGCTCATGGATGGCAAGCTGAGATAGGAGCTGGTCGAGGCTTCCTTGGCGACACACAATGCGCACGGAGTCGGGAGCTCGCAGAGCCGGTTGAATCAACCAGTGCGCGATCATTTTCGGCAGCCCGTCCACGACTCCGACCACGACGCGCAAGGGCCGGCCGGCGGGCCGGTCCCTTACGGTAGTCATGAGCTCACGACCGAGAGAGAAAATCTCGTCTCCATAGCGGAACACAACCCGTCCCATTTCCGTCGGCTTGAGATTGCGCCCCGATCGAGCCAGCAGCTTCTCTCCCAAGCTTGCTTCGAGAGTGTGCAGCTGAGCGCTGATGGCTGGCGGCGATAAGCGCAGCTCCTGGCTTGCCTTGCTGATGCTGCCCAGGCGCACCACCATCCAGAAATAATAGAGGTGATGATAATTCAGCCATTCCATGCCATTGCTCTCTCAAACCGGTCTTGACTCTCGATCGCTACAATCCTGTCAGCCACTCTCGCCATTCTCGCGCTCCTTTCAGGTTGCTGGCTTGATGTTCTGGTTCACACGGAAAAAGTTGGTCGGGTCGTACTTTTTCTTGATGGTGGCAAGGCGGGCGTAGTTATCCCGGAAGGATGCCTGCACGCGTTCTTGCCCTTCATCCATCATAAAGTTCACGTACGCGCCGCCCGCCGAGTACGGGTGCAGGGCATCGTAGTAGCTCTTGCACCACTCCGTGATTTTGCCGGCGTTGGCCGGGTCGGGGTCCACGCCTACGATGACCTCGGCGAATACCGCCTCGCGGAAACTGTAGGCCGTGTCGTTCTTGCCCACGCGTTGCGCAGCCCCATTCACCGGGTAAAGGTGCATGGTCGACCACATCGACGGCAGCTTCGAACCGTGCTCCACGTGTTTCGCGATGGCGGCATCGCTCAATTCAGTGAAATTGTCTGCCCGCCAGTACCACTGCAGCCCGGGAGGATATAGGCCATCGAAGGTGCTCTGCACCACCGGAAACGGCGCCGGCCCAATCGCATCCAGCAGGGGTTTGCCTACGCTGCGCATGGGGCTGGTCGCTTTGTCAGTTTCTGCGGCCGTTCCGGTTCCGCACCAGACAATGCCGCAGACGGCCTTCATATGAAGATGCTCGGGAAACATGGGCGCCGGCGGAATCACCAGAAAGGCAAAGAACCCGTCCACCTCTTCGGGTGCGGTGAGAATAAATTTGCGATAGACCTTCAACACTTCAGCCGCCTGCTCAAGCGGCCAGAACGTCGGCCCGAACTGTACCGTGCTCACCGCATGCATGCGGAATTCGAACGACGTCACCACTCCGAAGTTGCCGCCCCCGCCGCGCACCGCCCAAAACAGGTCGGCGTTCTCTTTGGTGTTGGCGGTTACAAAGCGGCCGTCCGCCAGGACCATGTCCACCGAGAGCAAACTGTCGATGGTTAGTCCGTAGCGGCGCGACAGGTAGCCGATGCCTCCCCCCAAGGTGAGCCCGGCAACTCCAGTGGTAGCGATGAAGCCGCAGGGCACGGCCATGCCAAAGGGGTGGGTGGCGTGGTCCACATCGCCCCAAACGCAGCCCGCCGCGACCCGCGCGGTGCGTGCCGCCGGGTCCACACGCACGCCTTTCATCTGCGAAAGATCGATCACGAGCCCGCCGTCGCAGATACCCAGGCCGCCTCCGTTGTGTCCGCCTCCGCGAATCGCGGTCAGCATCACGTTTTCCCGTCCATACCGCACCGCGGCCATGACATCGGCGACGTCCACGCAGCGCGCGATGAGTTTGGGCCGCTTGTCAATCATCGCGTTGTAGACTTTCCGCGCTTGATCATAGGCGCCGTCGGTTGGCTGGATTAGTTCTCCCCGAAACGCACTCTTCAATTGGTCGATCGACTCTGCCATGCTTCCCTCCGTCTTTTTGATCTTCGGATCGAATCCCAGACCGCGAAGCCTTCCCTCAGCATACTCCGCGCTGCCGCCAACGTCCTCTTTTCTCGGCTTGGGCGCGAAGACTCAGTGCAAGCTGCTCTTGAACTGTCGGCAGCCGATGGCTGGGTGATCGCGCAGGATTTCGCGAAGCCAAGGATCTAGGCAAACGCAGACGCTGATCCGGGCAAGCATGGTTTTCCGCCTGCCATGCAGGCGGTTCTCAGATCAGAAGCGTGCAAAGGAGATTCTGGAGGCGACACGAACCGCGTTGGTTCCTCACCGGCACGGTCCCATGCACCGGGTCGTTGACTGTCCAACCTTGCGAGCCTAGAGCGAGTCTGCCGAGAATGATCGATTCGGTCGCACGAGGGCTTGGCGTCGTGGGAAATAAGGCGGGCAGGGCTAAACTTATCGGAGCATCGCCCTCATCGAACGCCGTTTCAGGATCGTCTCCCGGCGGCACAGTAATGGCACACGCCATTCCCAACAGCAAGACCACGAGCAGCCAATGAGTTTGCTTCACTACCGAACACCCCAAGTGGGATCACAATAGCTCCCGAGCGCCGCGGCTGTCAAGCACAGGTCGTGATTCAGTTGGAATCCCCCCTCGGCATGAAACCTTCGTTGACTTTCTTATTCGGGCATCCCTAACATGACGCGCATGCAATCCATAGGATCGCGCTCAAGCATGGGGATGGGGCGACGCTGCGCTCCTTTACTCCTGCTGCTGGCGCTCTGGAACAGCAGCATTTTCGCCCAGGGTCCACCCTTGGTGATCGTGAATTGGAGTAAGAAAACACCGAACCGCACCACGCCTACGCTGCAAGCGGTGGTCAATCCCATGCTGCGCCGCGGTTCGCCCATCCACGACGCTTCGCTGGCGGCTGTTCGCAAGCTGGGGTGCGATTACGTGCGCTATGCCTTCTGGTTTCCTTATCCCAAGCTGGCGGTCGCCGAGTTGCGGGTACCCGAGGCTAGCCAAACTTTTTGGGACTTCCAGTACATGGACCCGCTGGTCGAGGATTTTCTAGCCTCTAGCGAGGGCCATCCTAGCGTATGGAGCTTCAGCACGATTCCCCAGTGGCTGTTCATCACGCCGCAAGCGGTGGCCTATCCGGACGACCCGAATCAGGTTATCTGGAACTATTCGCAGGGCAAGGAACTGCCGGATGTGCCGGCCTTGGCCGATTACTATGCCCGGCTCGCGAGTTGGTATACCCAGGGTGGCTTCACCGATGAGTTGGGAAAGTTTCACTCCTCGGGTCACCACTACGATATGCGCTATTGGGAGATCTTTAACGAGATCGACGGCGAACACGAACCGACGCCGGAACAATATGTCGAACGCTACGATGCCGTCGTAAGCGCCGTGCGCAAAATCGTGCCGGATATGAAGTTCGTGGCCCTCGCCCTGTCCTATCCGGAAGGCACGCCGCGAATGTTCGAATACTTTCTCGATCCCCGGAACCACAAACCGGGAATACCGCTCGACTACATTTCGTTCCACGTCTATGCGGCGCCCAGCGCCGACCAGACCCTCGAGCAATGGCAGTACACCTTCTTCGACCGGGCCCATGAGTTTCTGGCAGCCACCCGCTACATTCTGCAGTTTCGCGATCGCCTGTCTCCGTCAACCAAGATCATGATCAATGAGGCCGGTTCGATTCTCTCGGGCGACATGGTTCAAGGCGAACCCCATCACGTAGAGAAGCCAATCCCCCCGGCCTACTGGAACCTCAGCGGGGCGCTTTATGCTTATCTCTATGTCCAATTGGCGCAGCTCGGCGTTGACGTGGTCGGCGAATCCCAGCTGGTCGGCTTCCCCAGCCAATTTCCCAGCGTCAGCATGGTCGATTGGACAAGCGGCAAGCCAAACGCCCGGCTGACGATTCTCGAATTGGTCAAGAACAATCTCGGCCCAGGCGACGAGCTCGCCGAAACCGAAGTGCGGAGCGCGGGCATCCCGGCCGACGCGGACGCGATCGAAGCGCAAGCCTATACCAGAGGCAGTCAGCGAAAACTCATTCTCATCAACCAGCGCAATCGCGAGATTATGGTGGAACTGCCGAAAGAGTGCGCGGGAGCGACCTCCCAAACAATTGGAGGAGCCTCGCCCGATCTGGTGAACCAGGACGTCGGAGATACCAAGCTTCGCTTGCTGCCACTCTCGGTATCGATCATCACGCTGAAGGGCTAGCTGCCTCGGCCTCTGCTAACCCTCGATTACCCAGTCAGTCTATCCCGATCAGAAAGGGACAATCGATGCGCTTCGTATTCACCGCTCTGCTTCTCCTCATGACCGCTGCCTTGCGCGCGCAAGATCATGCCTTCGACTACGATGCCAACGCTCCGCTCGACGTCCAAGAAGCGGGTGTCGAACATCGCGGCAGCGTGGCTGTCCACGACATCTCCTATGCCAGCCCCAAGGGCGGGCGCGTGCCCGCCTACGTAGTGGTGCCCGACGGCCCGGGCCCCTTCGCTGCAATCCTCTGGGGACATTGGTATTGGGCCAACTCCGAGTTTTTCAATCGCAAGGAATTCCTCGGGGAAGCCGTGGCCCTAGCCCCTGCTGGCGTCGTTTCTCTGCTCACCACCGGTCCTGGGGCCCGCCCAGGCCACGTCGAAGACAAGAATCCGATCAGCGACCAGCAAGTTACCGATTTGATCAAGCGATTGTCGACATGCGGCGCGGCGCCGATCTCCTCTTGGCACGCAAGGATGTCGAGCCTCATCGCTTAGCTTATGTCGGTCACAGTTATCACGCGGAAGTCGGCGGGTTCCTCAGCGGAGCCGACAAGCGTTTCAAAGCCTTCGTGCTCATGGCCGGCCCGCTTTCCGATAAAGTCGATGCGCAATCCGACGAGTACAAGCAGTTTCGTCAACAACGGGCCCGGAGAAGTTCGATGCCTACGTGGCGAAATATCAGTGGCTGGACCCGGGAAAGTTCGTCTCCCAAGCGGCTCCCGCGACCGTCTTCTTGCAGTACGCCAGCCAGGAGGACTTCCTCACGCCGGTGCGCGCGAAACAGTACGCCGCAATCGTCAGCGAACCTAAGCAATTCAAGATCTACGAAGCACCCCACGCTCTCAACGCCGAAGCCAGACGCGATCGCATCGTCTTCCTTACTGACCAACTCGGGTTGCAACCCCTCCCGCCCGACCGAGTGGCGGCCATCCCCGAGTTGCCGCAACCGCCGAAACCAAGTGAATAATTTTAGAGGGACGTGGGCGCGAATTCGACGGCGTTGAAAAATCACACCCAGAGATTGGAACCTGATTTGGACGGGCGAGTCTCAGGAAAGGACAAAATGCGTCAGGAGGAAGCCTGAATCCTGCCTCTCCTCCTGACGGGGAAAGTTCTCCGACGGCGGTTTTAACGTCGGGTCTTAGGTAAGAACGGCACCGTTTGCCAAGAAAAACACAGGGTGAGAACAACCGTTTCCCAGCACAAACGCTGCGAGAGCCATCACCGCGCAATATCTTCGGGCCATCCAGAGGAGGGACAGCAACCAGCGGCCGATTGCCGGAGCCCGGCTCAGGTCACTGCCCACCCCCCAGATAGTGCATCTCTCCCGTTACAGGTGGCCTAGCAATTGACTTGCCAGGGCGCGGTCTCGCACGGAGTGTGGCGTGAGCTGCGCGCAGTGTGCACTTAAGGTGCGTAAATACAGGCGTTTCGCGCTGGTTGTCGAGAGGGACTAGAAAAGATCCTCGGCCAACACGGGGTGCGCTGTCTCGGCGGGGTGCCTCAAATGGGGCAAGCAAGGATCAGGAGAAGCGAAGAGATCGTCTGGCGAAGGGCGCCGCGGTCCGCCGCTAAGAGGCTTGCGTGGCGTGCTGCCGCCGAATACCGTGTCTCTCCATCCGATAGATTAGAGTCTTACGGCTAATATCGAGGTACCGAGCCGCCTGGGTTTGATTCCAGCCACACCTCTCGAGCGCCTTCACGATGAGCTCCTTCTCGATGGCTTCCAAGCTGACGCCTTGCGGAGGCAGGTCGATCTCGAGAGCTTCCACGCCGGCTCTTTCACGGCGCAGGAATTCGGGCAAGTCTTGGACAGTAATCTCGTCGCCGCGTGCGAGGACAACCATGCGTTCCACCACATTCTCAAGCTCGCGCACATTGCCCGGCCAGCGGTAGCGAGCGAAGTACGGCAACAGCGCCGGGGCCATCACGAGCTCTGGCCGATCGTTCTTCTGTCGGCTCTTGCGAAAGAAATACTCCACCAAGTCCGGGATATCTTCCATGCGTTCGCGCAGAGGCGGCAACAGCAATGGAATCACGACCAGGCGGTAATAGAGGTCCTCGCGAAAGATACCGTCCTCGATCATGGCTTGCAGGTCGCGGTGGGTCGCAGCGATGATGCGGACGTCGACCTGATTTTTTACTTCCGAGCCGATCTTTTCGATCTCGCCTTCCTCGATCAGCCTAAGCAACTTTACCTGCAGTTCGAGCGGCATCTCGCCGATCTCATCGAGAAAGATCGTGCCTCCATCGGCGGTTTCGATCTTTCCCCGCTTCTCGCCGACTGCGCCGGTAAAAGCGCCTCTTTTGTGTCCGAAGAGCTCCGATTCGAGGAGCTCCTTTGGAATGGCCGCGCAATTAATGGTAATCAGCGGCCTATGCTTGCGGGAGCTGTTGAAGTGGATGGCCCGCGCCAGCAGCTCCTTTCCCGTTCCCGTTTCCCCTCGAATCAGAACCGTCGAATGGGTACGGGCCGCCCTGGCTGCCGTATCCAAGACCTGCAGCAAAGCGCCCGAACGCCCCAGGATGTTTTCAAATCCGTACTTCTGATCCAGGTTGGCGCGCAACGTACACACTTCCTTGACCAGTCGCAGATGCTCGAGCGCGCGACCGACGACTAACGTCAGCTCATCGGGATGCACCGGTTTAGTGAGGTAGTCATAAGCCCCTGATTTCATGGCCTCGACCGCTGTTTCTACGGTTCCGAAGGCGGTAAGAATGAGGACGATTGCCTCGGGGTACTGCAGCCGGATCTGGCGGAGCAACTCAAGACCGGAGGATCCCGGCATCTTTAAGTCGCTGATCACCAGGTCATAAGGTTGAACCTGAAGCATCGACAGGGTTTGCTGGGCTGAGGCAGCGGACGCTACTGCATATCCTTCCTGCTCCAGCTGAACTTGCAGAACTCTACGGAGGCTCGCGTCGTCATCGACTACCAGAATTCGTGTTTTCGTCATTTCTGTGGCCTACCTCGAGAGGTAGCGAAATTCGAGCCGTTACCCCCCGTGGCGAATTCGGCTGGATCGTCAGCCGCCCTCCATGTCGACTTATGATTTGGTGCGCAATTGAGAGTCCAAGACCCGAGCCATTCTCTTTCGTGGTGAAAAATGGATCAAAAACCCGATCCAGATTATCCTCCCGAATCCCCTCTCCTTGATCGCAAACGTCGATCGTGACCCCGCTCTCGTTGCGCTCGGCGGCCAACGTCACTCTGCCGCCTCGCGGCATTGCCTGGATGGCGTTCATGACCAGGTTCAGCAGGACCTGCTTCAATTGCTCGGCATCGCATTCTATCCTCGTCAGACCGGGTTCGATCTGCTTCCTCAAGTCCAGCCGAGCGCCGTTTCCCGCATGTCGGGCAAGCATCAGTACGGAATCCAACAGAGCATCGATTTCAACCATTTCCAAGTTCGGTTGTCGGGGTTTGGCGAAGTCGAGAAAGCTGCTGAGCAGCCGGTTCAGCCGGCGACTCTCCTTGCGGATGATGTCGAGAAACTCGCGCCGCCTTTCCGAGGACTCACTTTCGCGCTGGACCACGGCGGCGGCGCCTTCAATGCTGGCCAATGGATTGCGAATCTCGTGCGCTAAGCCGGCCGACAATTGGCCGAGAGCCGAGAGCCGCTCGGCACGTTTCATGGCCTGAAAGTTCTGCTGCAATTCGCGATGAGCTTGATGCAACTGATGGGTTGTCCGGCGAAGAGCCACTTCCTGTTTTCTTCGCCGATCGGTCAACAGACCGGCCACCAGTCCCACCAGGCAGAAGATGCAAATTTCCAGGCACTGATCGAGTACTTCGACCCGGGACACGGTCCATATGGGCGGAGTGCCGCTGGCGAAGGCGATGCCCGAGAGAGCCGCCACACCCAACCCGCCGCGCGTGCCCATGTTCAGGCCGGCCAGTACAATTGGAATGTAGTACAGCCTCTGCAGGATATACAGCCAGTGAGCCAACGTCTTAGGGGTTAGATACTGTAGCACCCCTATGGTCGCCGTGGCAGCCACCAGCAGGCCTGCCAGCAGCCAATAACTGTTGGCGGTTGGCCGATTATCCATAGCCGCATCGAACTCATCGATATCAGACAAAATCGAGTCCTCCGGCGAAGGCCGGCTCCACACTAGCTCTGAGCCTACCGCGATTTCGTCACCCGCTCAACCGAATCGGCGACCATGCCGCAACCACTGGTCGGACCAGTTGGCCACGTGCATTTGTCCCTACTTTGGTCGGGAAGAATTACCCTAAATCGCTGCTTCCAGGTACCAGGGGTTGGTCGCCATCGTCACCTGCGTATTGCCCGACTTCAGGCAAGAGTGCCCCTTTTAGGGCAATCCCCGACCGGCGGTGGCCGTGAAAACTAGGCTCCCTCCCCGACAAGTCGGCCAATGGTCGGAATTATGGGGTCCGAATCCTAAGATTAATACATTCAATTTTAAATAAGTTGGGATTAGGGCTAGAAACCCGACTAGTTGCCGCGTATTGCCTGTGGTTTTCACGTAGAAAAGAACCAGATCAGTCCCCCCCAAACCGAGCTCATATCGGTCAAAGCATCGACGCCCACCTGTTTCTGAAATTGCCGCTCGCCGTTGGCTTGACAAGGGCCTCTGCCGGTCAATAGATTTGTGACGCTTCATGCAGAGTTATGTTCAATTAATATCGATTCTAGGGAAATCCTCGGTGTTTTTCGGGACCATGGGCGATCGCCCCTCATGGTTCGGGCGGCTCACCCGCGAGATCCGGGGATGCGAACGGCTGTTCCCGACACGGTGCTTGCCTCTCTGGCTCGTCCTCACCTCTATCGGGTTCGCTCCCCTCGCATACTCTGCCGACACCGAACTGCGAAACGACGCGCTGCTTATCCGAATCAGTGCCTCTGACGGTTCCTATGCGATCGCCGTCAAGGGAGCCGAGTCCCCCGTTCTTCGGGCCGGGGTGGCAGCCCAAGTGGATCATCGCTGGATCCGATCGGCCGAGTATCCCAAACACGAGATCGCTGACTCGGACTTCGACGATATTCTCGGTCGGGGACGCCAAGCTGTGGTCAAGTCGACCGGCTTACCGGACCGCCCTGATTTGACCTATACCATCCGCCTGTACCACACCCGCCCTTTCGGTCAAATCCAGGTCGAGCTCGGGAACAATTCCGGGCGATCGATTGCGGTCGAAAGCCTCCGCAGCATAGAGGCCCAGGGAGATCCGATTCTCAATCTTCACGCGAATCCGAGTTCGGATCGGGTCCTGTCCGACAGCTTCAGCGAAGATTGGCCGCCACTCAGAATCTACGACTTGGGCAAGGCACCGAACGGCATGCATCGCGCGGTGGGCAGCCAGCTCGTCTACAACCCACAGAGTAACGAGAGCGTGTTTTTTGGAACCCTCACCTCAGATCGTCTGCTGACTATTCTTCACTTGAAAACGCAAGCTGGAGCGAGCGGCCCGAGTATTGCGAGCTTCACGGTGGATTGTACGGGCACGACTGAAATTCAAGCAACGGATGAGGAATCGGGGTTGCGGGAAGGTCCCCGAGAAAACCTGGTCGAACTGAGCCTGCCCCTGGCGAGCGGTGGGAGTCTGTCTTCCGAGCCTCTTCAGTTTGCCGTCGGATCGGATTACCACGCGCAGCTGGACAACTATGGAGAGGCGATCCGCCTACTACACCACAGCCGCGTTCCGGAAAATAACCTGCTCGGGTGGTGGAGCTGGACGGCTTACTACACCAAGATCACCGAGGGTAACACCTACACCAATGCCCTCTGGTTAGCCGAGCATCTGAAACCACTGGGTTATGATTACTTTCACTTCGATCTTGGCTACGGATACTCCCGCGGGGAGTACGCTACCCCTAATGCTTCGCAGTTTCCGCATGGAATGTGGTCTCTGACCCACCGCATCCGCAGGCTGGGCCTCAATCTGGGAGTTTGGACGGCACCGTTTGAGGTGGGGGCACGCAGCGTCGTTTATCAGCAGCACCAGGATTGGCTGGTGCACAACTTTAGCGGGAAGCCCATCCAAATCACTACCGCCGAGGAAATGCCAGGAGAAGCGATCTTCGTACTGGATGCGACCAATCCCGGCGCTCAAGACTTTCTGCGCCAAACCTACCGCACGCTGGTTCAAGAGTGGGGCATCAAGTACATCAAGCTCGATTTCATGGACAACAGCGCGATCGAGGGCGCCTATTTCCGGCCCAACACGACCGCTCTCGAAGCTCAGCGAATCGGGTTAGGAGTGATCCGGGAAGCGGTGGGGGACCATGTCCTGCTCGATAAGGACGGCAGTCCCATGCTGAATCCGGTTGGCCTGGTCGATACCGGCCGCGTATCGCAGGATACCGGCCACACCTTCGCCCGCAGCAAGGAAGCGGCTCCTGGGATTGCCGCCCGCTATTATATGCAGCGAAACTTCTTCCTCGACGACCCGGATGCATTCACGGTATCGCGACAACTTCTCGAGGAGCGAGAGATTCAGGCTCCTCTCACTCTCAACGAAGCTCGCGTCTCGATCGTCCTCTCCGCGATTTCCGGAGGGATGTACGAAATTGGGGACGACCTTCCTACCTTGGCAACCGACCCGGACCGGGTGGCGCTCGTCGAGAACCGCGACCTGCTTGCTATGGCAACCTTCAGCCGGGCGGCCATTCCTCTGGATCTTCTCAGTTATCGTGCCGAGGATGAGCAACCCAGCATATTTCTACTCGAGGAAGACGCCCGTCAGTCGATGCTTGCCGTCTTCAATTGGACCGAGCAGCCCAGGTCTCATCGTCTGTCATTTTCACTGCTCCGGCTGACGCCGAGCCACAGGTATCAGTTCGAGGATGTTTTTGAAGCCGGGCATCGTTGGTCGGCCGAGCGTGATTCCCTCGAGCTCGAACCACCCGCCCATTCCGTCAATCTGATCAAGATCATCGACACTTCTGTGACACCGGCCGCTCCTTCGGTCCGGGTGCAGGTGGCGAACCAGGCCCGGGTTAGCGAAGATCTGCCATTCATCGCCAGTGTGGATGCCAAGGGAGTGCCCGCGCTCGCGTATCATTGGACCTTCGGCGACGGTACGAGCGACGAGGGAAGACAGGTCGCCCACGCCTACACTCGGGCAGGCAATTACACCGCCCGGCTCCTCGTCGATGGCATAGACGGCATCCCGGCGGAAGCGACCGCGTCCATTTCCGTGAAGGGCGAGCAGGCCCTGCCACCGCCCACTCGATATCAGTCGAACCACTGAATGGCGGAGGAACCCCGGCTATTCCGCGGTTGCGGCCGATTTACAATGACTTCTTTTTTGTGTCTCTATGCTGGCTGAAGAGCGGCGCTTTCAAATCCGCGAAGTACTCGCCACCGAACGAACCGTGGCCGCCTCCGACTTGTGCGACCGGCTGAAGGTGACGGCCGCAACCATCCGTCGTGACCTGGCGGTGCTCGAACAGGAAGGCGTGCTGGTCCGCTCCCATGGCGGAGCTGTGTCGCGCATGTCCAGCACCAATTTCCAGCCCTCCTATGGCGCCTTGCTGCGCAGCCGAAGCGAGGAGAAGCGACAGATTGCGCGTGCCGCAGAATCTTTGGTGCTCGATGGCGACACCGTCTTTCTCGAAGGCAGCACCACGGTCTTCGAGCTGGCGCGCCATCTGATTCATCGCCATCGCTTGACCGTGGTCACGAACTCTCCCACCATTGTTTGCGAGCTGCAGCGCAGTCCGAGTGTGACCGTCCTTTGCACGGGAGGCGATCTGCAGAAGGACACCTTCTATCTTTCCGGCGAGTGGGCGCAGCGTGCGTTGTCGGAAATACGATTGGACAAGGCCATCCTCGGGATCAGTGCCATTGATCCAGCCTACGGGATCTCAACCGCCAACCACGCCGAGGCGCAAATCAAGAAGATGGTTTCGAAGGCCGCCAAGACGCGAATCGCGCTCGCCGATCACGGAAAATTTGGTATGCAGTGCTTCGCTTACGTTGGGCCTATCACCGATCTCAACATCCTGGTCACCGATTCGGGAACCGATCCGAGCTACATCAAAGCGCTGCGAGATTCCGGACTCCAGGTGATCGTCGCAGAGCCGGGATCGGCTTCGATGCGGCTCACAAACCAGAAGCATTCAAACAAAAAACATTGACAATCGATCACAACCGCACTACCTTGATCGCCTAGCCGGGAAAGGAAGCGGTTTTTTGAGCGACTGTGGAAAAAAAATCAGGCTCTGTCGGGTGCTCGGCGGTCGCCGGCATCGCGCGCTCGTCGTAGCCTTTGACCACGCCCTGATCCTCGGACCCATTCCCGGAACCGATGACCCTCTCGGCCAGATTCGGCGTTTCGCCGACGCCAACGTGGATGCGATTCTGCTGAATCTCGGCCTGATCCGGCGGTTCGCCGACTCCCCGCTCGCAGGTCCGATGCCGGCTCTGATTGCGCGCATTGACTGGACTACGGTGTGGTCGGCTATCGCCGACAATGGAAACGGCGCACTGCGCAGCTCGTTGCTCGCCCGGCCCGAAGATGCGCTGCGTCAGGGAGCGGACGCGGTTTTGACCTATATGGTGGTGGGCACGGGCGACGCCGACTTCGAGAGCAAAGAGGTCGCCCGCACCGCAGAGGTCGCGCGCGAGTGCGAGCGCATTGGCATTCCGTTGATTGTCGAGTCTCTGGCCCGGGGCAAGAATGTAGAGAATCCCGGCGAACCAAAGTGGCTCAAGCTGCATACGCGAATGGCGACCGAACTGGGAGCAGACGCGCTGAAGACCGATTACACCGGCGACCCGGCCTCGATGAGGTCGGTCGTCGAAGGTTGTTCTATCCCCATCCTGGTACTCGGGGGGAGCCGCTGCGCCTCCGACGAGGAAGCGCTCGAGGTGGTCCGCAGCGTAGCTCAAGCCGGCGCCGCCGGTGTGTTCTTTGGCCGCAATGTTTTCCAAGCCCGCAACATGGAATTGTTCCTACAGCAAGCGCGCACGGCATTGAACCAGCCCGATCTCGTTTCCCGAAACGCTTAATGCTTCTAAGCAACCAGGCCAGGGTCGAAGGATCGGGAGGCTTACTAGTTGGCGGGGCGGTTAGCGCATCGGTGTGAGAGCAGGTAAATTTGCCGGCCGACCGGCTGGAGTAAGGAAACATGAGCCTGCTGGCGGTCGATATTGGTTCCAGCGCCTGTAAAGCTGTGCTGTTCGCCGCCGACGGGCAAATCCTAGGCAAATGCGCGTCCGGCTACCGACCGGAGTTTCCTCGCCCCTGCTTCGCCGAAATGGATCCGGAAACGTTCTGGAG
>DATJVZ010000095.1:0-13656 GCA_035501575.1 Terriglobales bacterium
TTCTGCGCCTTCCAGCCGAAGCGGCTGATGGTGCCGTCGTTGCCGTTGCGGTTGAAAGCGCCGGCAATGCCGAAGTTGTTATGGAGATTAGCCGCCTGATTCTGGAGCAAGGTTGAATCGTCAAGATTCTCGATTAAACCCGCGCCAAAGAGCGGCGTGGGAATGCGGAAGATGATGTTATTCGCTGCCACCGCTTGCGCGAAGGGAGGCTGCGCCAGCGAACAAGTGCCGGCGTCAGGGCGGCCGCTGACCGTGAAGAGGTCTTCCACTCCACCGTTGGGAGCGCTCGTGTTGACCGTGCCGTTTGCGTTAAAGAAGAACGGGAACCGGGCTTCACGGGTTGGGCCGGTAGCGGTAATGAAACTGGGGACGGCGTCATTGGGTGCCGTTCCGTCGAGAACGAATAGGAATTGAGGGTTGCCGGCAGCGCCTGACCCGCCTATTGTTGGAAACGCGTGGCACGAACTGCACTGATTGGAGTTAAACCGCGGCCCCAAACCTATGTTGTCGGCGTTCGAAACGTTCTCCAATTCCTGGAAGCGATCTAGACCATCCTCGAAGAAGGCGAAGTAGCCGTTCGGGTCGTTGTTAGGACTGATGAGGCTCGCTCCCGCGCCGCGATCGGTATCCTGAATTCCAGGGTCAACAGCGGGGTCAGAGCCACTATTCCCGCGTGTTCCCCTAGTACTCCCCCTTCTCGGGCTAAATTGACCTCTGGAGCCGAATTGCGCAAATGTCATTCCGGCGAGAGAGAGAACCACTACGAGAACTAACGTGATCTTAGCTGGTTTAATCACGATTCCTCCTTAAATTGAAACGTGCACAAATTACCCGGGGCTCCGTCCCGCGGACGCTTGAGGCTCGCTGACGGGTGAGACTGTTCCGCTCGAACAATTTTCTGGAGGTGAAATTCAGCTCACCCCTGGGTGGTTGTCTCACTCCCTAGATAGTCGAGGGAAGTTTCGACAAACGCCATGAACGCTGCTTGTTCGTCGCGAAGCTGACGTTCCCAACAACTTTGGTAAAAGGCGAAGTGGGGCTTCTAAAGCGCGAAGTGACGATCAACGCGAAGTGGCTTCTCGCAGTTGTCGGTGAAGATTAGCAAATCGCGAGTGGGAGTCAAGGGGTCTTTTTTACTAGTACAATAGGACTAAGTCCCTCGAACACGCCGTTGGACGCTTCCCCCGGGCCGCGTACGCTGGCGGAGGTGAAAGCCATTCGGCCCTGGGGGGGCGGTCGACCGCATGCCAGCCCCGGCAAGCGACCTCCTATTCGGAGACTTCTTCGTCGATTCGTCGGGCTTGTCCAAAGTCAAGTCTTCGATCATTCGGTCGATGACTTTGCTCGTGGGGATGAGGCAAGATGGGGCGGCGCGCGCCCGAACAGGATCCCGGTTTCCACTTCCACCGGCTGGCCATTCTTGGGGTATGGTTTGAACTTCCACTGCTGGAGCGCAGTCGTGATCACGGTTGCCTGATCGGGAAATGCGCTGAGAAAGTGAATGTGCTTTACCTTGCCGTCCTTAGCGATGATGATCCGGACCGGAACCGGAGTAAAGCGATGCTCGGTCAAAATCGGATCGACGCGCGCAATCAGGTGCTCGTCGGTGGCGTAATCCTGGATGCATACGGGCAAAGCCCCGCCGCCCTCTCCTCCCGAGGGGGCTAACCTCGGCTGGCAACTTCATGCGGTTCATATCCGCAACCAAGCTCTCGAGTAGTTTAGTGTCGCGGCTGGTGAGGATGAACTCCACGGCGTGGCAGCGGATTTCCGTGGCCAGAACGTACCAGTGCAACTCGGCTACCGGGGACTGATAAGCATAGAAGGTAAAAGGGCGGTCAGCGATATTAGTTTGCTTGGGCGCCACTTCCAACGCGTAATCGCTCTGCAAATTGTCCTTCTCGTAAGCGGTGAGTTCCAGAGCGTTGGTTGTCGGCAGGGACGTGAAGAACATGTCTTGGGCGGTGATTAAGATATGGCCTTGCGTGGTTTCTGTGGATGCGTCCGCCGCCTGAATCTGCGCCAAGACGTAGCTGCCGCTGTCGGACGGTGGCGGGCCTTTGTACTTCTCCGTCCACCCCTTTGGTAAAGGATAGGTGATTCCAAAGTACTCGTCCGTGAAGGCATCACTGGTTACACTCCCGCCTTCTGGTACGGGAGTTACGGAGTCAATGGCGCTCGACCAGGCTCCTTTGATCAGGATGATTCCGCTCGGGACTTTCGTCAGGGCCTGAGGGTTTTGGGGAACGTCGGTGCTTTTGGTGGAACTTTGTCCGGGTCCCGGGGCGGCACTTTGGCACCACCCAGCCGATGCTAGGGAAAAGGCGAAGACGAGCAAGGAACCTGTGAATCGAGAGCGCATGTTGTCCTAGGGATCGAAGCAATGTCGAAACGATTTAGCGGGGGAACCCGAAGTATCAGTCGCAGTTCTTAAGTCAAAAAGTCTGGCGAGACACCGTAGCGTGCCTCGCCAGCATATCTGAATGAAACGATTACAGTGAGCGCAAAAAGTCCAAAATCGCTTGCCGCTGGGCAACGCTGAGACTGTTGAAATTCGAGATCACAGTGTTCGCCTCGCTGCCAGTGCTCGCATGGGCTTCGATTGCCGTGGTCAGGTTCGTGGTACGGCCATCGTGCAGCAGGAAGATCCGCTGCCCCAGGCCCCACAAGGGAGCCGTGCGGAACTGATCGCCTCCCGCAGTGCCCTGTGACACATTGTCCGCAAGGCCGGTGCCCATGCGATGGATTTCGATATCGGAGAACGCGTTGACGGGCGCGTTGCTTAACTCGGGATCAAAGCTCGAAGCCTGCGTCTTACCCGGCGTGGGATTGTGGCAGGTTGCGCAGCCAATACTGCTGAACAAAGTTTTGCCCTGAGCGATGGTTTGAGCCGAGACCGGCTGTCCGTTCATAACCACGCCACCCGGTTTAGGAGGAGCCAGGAAACGCATGAAGTTGGCAAATGCCGAGACGTCGTCGAGAACCGCAGCGTTTGGCGTTGAGAGCGGGTTCGTCTCGTCTTCCGGATACCCGCTCGTGGACAGGTTTAGGCAATTCGTGGGCAACCCGGTTGCCAGTTCTTCTTCTGGCAGCGGACGCTCGGTGACCATTACAGTGTTGGTGATGCCCATCTCTACGTTGTAGGCTTCACCGGCAAAAAGGTGCAGCGATTTGTTCTGCGCCTTCCAGCCGAAGCGGCTGATGGTGCCGTCGTTGCCGTTGCGGTTGAAAGCGCCGGCAATGCCGAAGTTGTTCTTGAGATTAGCCGCCTGATTCCGCAGCAGGGTTGAGTCGTCAAGATTTTCGATCAGACCCGCGCCAAAGAGCGGCGTGGGAATGCGGAAGATGACGTTGTTCGTTGCCAAAGCGTGCGCGAAAGGCGGCTGCTTCACTTCGCAAGAGCCAGCGTCGGGACGGCCGCTGACTGTGAAGAGGTCTTCCACTCCGCCGTTGGGAGCGCTCGTGTTGACCGTACCGTTCGAGTTAAAGAAGAACGGGAACCGGGCTTCACGAGTTGGGCCGTTGGCGGTAATGAAACTGGGGGTAGTATCGTTCGGCGCCACCCCGGAGCTGACGAATTGGAATTGGGGGTTCACGGCAGCGCCTGAACCGCCAATTTTGGGAAAGGCGTGACATGAACTGCACTGATTCGAGTTAAATCGTGGCCCGAGACCAATGTTAGCGGCGTTGGAAACATTCTCCAACTCCTGGAAGCGAGCGAGGCCGTCCGCGAAAAAAGCTTGGTAGCCGTTCGGGTCAGTCTTAATGATTGAGGCACCTATGCCCCTGTTGGCCGCCTGTACACCAGGATCGACGGCCGCACTGTTTCCGCCCCCGCCCCCGTTACCGCCGCCTCCACCGCCTCCTCCATGGGCTTTTGCTGCTTCCTGAGCGAATGTCATTCCGGCGAGAGAGAGCACCACCACTAGAACTGCCGTGATTTTTGCTGGTTTAATCACGATTCCTCCTTGAGATGTTGAAGCTCGCACAAATTACCTGGGACTCCTAACCGCACACACTTCAGGCTCGTATTTTTTGAAGCGTTGACGGGTGGGACTCTTCCGCGCGAACGATTTTGTTTGAGGTGAATTGCAGCTCACCCCTCGGTCGTTGTCTCGCTTCCTAGGGGGAAGTTTCGACCAACGCCATACACGCTGCTTGTTCGTCGCGAAGCTGACGTTCCCAACAGTTTTGGTAAACGCGAAGTGGGCTTTTTTTTAAAGCACGAAGTGACGCATTAGTGCGAAGTGACTAATCTCTCGATGTGCGTGAAGGGTAGCAAATCCAGAGGGGGAGTCAAGGGGATTTTTACCTTAGTACAATGGCATTAGGACCTCCGATCTTCGCTTCGACTCGACTCTGGCTCAAGCCGATCGAACCAAAACTTGCCCATGCGTAAGACTTTGAAATCCAAGGGCTTTGCTAACTCTCGGCTGGCGGCCGATAGCGTCTGCGATCGCGGGACTTGTCGGTTTTAAGAGAGCTCGAAACGCCGGTTCGGCGGATGAGAAAACGAGGGCAAAACTGAGGCGAAACACGAGGCAGGAAATTAGCCGAAACTCTGATGCCGGTGGTGCCGTTTCCCTGGCGCCTCGAGCCAGTCTTCGAGCCGCCGGTCAGTGCTTGGTGCTCATGGCAATCTGCCTCTCGTCCGGTGTCATCTGGCTCCACAAGACTTGCAAATCGCGTTGCAGCCGGGTGTTGGATGGGTCCTGCTGCAATGCCTTTGCGAACCAGTGATAAGCCAGCGGCAGATCGCGGTCGGTGCAATGACCGGTCGCGTAGATCGTTCCAAGCACGCTGTAGGCTTTTGTATTGCCTTGCCCGGCGGCGGCGATGAGGTCCTTCTGGGCGCGACTGCAATTGACCGGCACTCCGGTTCCGTACAGATATCTCTCGCCCTCCGCCTCCAACTGGTCGCCTGTCGCAGGCGCAGGAGCAGGTTTTTGTACTTGTGGTTCCGTGTTCTTCGAGATTTGTGAGCCTCTGGGAGCTTCGTCCTGAGCGGTTCGAGCCGGGGGCTCGGCGGGTTGGTCGGGCTTCGCAGCCTGCGGCGGAGTATCCGGCGGTGGACTGGGGACGGCCACCGAGCTTGGTGCGGCCGCCGCGGAACTCGGCGGCGGACTCGCCGGCAGGTCGGTGACACGGGTTTCCGGCTGCGCTTGTGAGGTGTTCGCAATGGCCGGGGGAGTCTCGGGAGCGGGGGTGGGAATAGCTGCGGCTGGAGGCGAGGAAACGTCCACTTGATTATTGGCTGGCGCCTGGGCCAACTTCGCGGTCACATAGGCGCGAAGTGGGTTGCGCCAGTACCAGCCCGCAATTCCGAGAGCCACGAGGACCGTGATCAGCACCACCCTGCGTCCCCAATGGCTCGTACTTAGCTCGTCCTCCAGCAAGTAGGTGACACTGCTTGTCGGTTCCTCGCTCAAGCCCAAAAACGACGGTGCGCCCACCGACCGGATGGGTTCCTCGCGGTCGGGCCGGGCTGCCTTGCCTTCCGCCGGCTTCGAAGGAGGCGGAGGCAGCTTGGCGCCGCACATTCCACAAAAACGATAACGAGACTCGCTTTCGTGCCCACACTGATCACAGCGTGTAGTCATCGATGTCAGCATAGACCACCTCTCGGATGTCGGAACAGCTGGCCTGGTTGGATGCCTGGGATGGAAGTACGAAGCCATTTCTCGGACTTGGCCGTCTTGATGTGCTCGACGCAATCCATAGGGCGCGCATCCGGATCACGTTCCTGCCTTCCTACCCATAGTATAGCTATTGTCGATGCCGGGGGCCATCGCTCGCACTGGTTTGAATGGGCGCAGGGTAGTAAATATTCCAGCCGCGTCGCTGAGCCGTCGCTTTCAGATCGGGATTCGGGTTCACGGCGAACGCGTGTTCGGCCATCGCCAGCATTTCCGTGTCCCAGCGCGAGTTTCCGAAGGCCGCGTCGGGGCGACGGCCGATCACTTCGTCGATGGCGGCAGGCTTTCCCGGTCCGCAGGGGACTCGAACCAATTGGCCGCTCACCCGGCCCTGCTCGATCCGCGCCGACGACGCCACGATCCTGTCCTCTCGGATCCCGCAATATTTCATCCCCGCTCGAATCACCCACTCGTTGCTCGAAGATACTGCCCAGACATCACACCCTGACGTGCGCAACTGATCGACCAGGCTGCGCATTTCAGGGAAGATCTGGGTTTGGAAACGCTGCTCGAAGAATTCCTCGGCCGCCCGCTGCACTTCCTCCTCTGCCAGTCCCCGATGCATGGTCACCATCTCTCCACACATGGTGTCTTCCTCTACCCTACGGCCTTTATAGTCGGCATAGCGGGCCCGCGCCCAACGCACGATATCATCGGAAACCAATCCGCGCTTAAGTTCCCAATCGAAAAATGCCTCGCCTGCATCTCCGGCCCACAGAGTGCCGTCGCAATCAAACACTGCCAGCCGGGGCTCGAGCTCGACCACAGAGGCGACAAATTCGGCGGGTTTCAACCGGCTCACCTAGGCGCGGCCCGTGCCATTTTCGAATGGCATTGGCGGACAGGGAGACGAAACCAATGCCGCATAGTCTTCGGGAGTGTCAATATTTAGCGTAACCATAGGATCCTCGAGCGCAACGTATACGATGTGTTCCTGGTTAAGGTGCTCTACCTCGCGAGCATTCGCGGTTGGGGCCGCTTTCAGGAAGGCTTCCATCATCTCCCTTCCGATAAGAAAAGGATGTCCATGTTTGCCCCGATACTCCGGGACGACTGCCCATATCGCGTGCGACCGGAGGGCAAATTGGTTCGTAAGCGTCTCGAGGGTCGAGGGCTGAACCGGCGGCCGATCGACCAAGGTGAGCAGGGCGGCATCCCGGCCGCGATTGAGAACCTCTTGCAATCCCACCTGGAGAGAGCTGAATTGTCCCCTCTCTGGAGCCGGATTCGTCACCAGAACGGCTCCGTGCGCGTAAACCACAGGTGCGAGGTTCGACGCGTTGCTGCCCGCCACGACAATTACCATCTCCGAGAATGGATCAAAGGACTGAATTGCGGCGGAGAGAAAGGTCTGACCAGAAAACCCGGAAGCGGTGGGCGCAGGAGGCCAGCCCAACAGAGCCTTATCGGTGCCCATGCGGGAAGAGGCCCCAGCCGCCAATATTACTCCGCACAGGCTTGACGAACCGGACATGGGGGCAAGATAGCAGAAAGACACCCTAATGTCAGTGAGAGTTCGGAACAGGGAACGCCGCGAACCGGTGCAGGGAAGGAAGGATTTCTTTATTTCTGTACCGGGAAACTGCCGTCAAGCTTCTTCAGAGTCTTCGCCTGCGGGCACCGGATCAGGAGCGCCCCCCTCTTTATGGGACTTGAACCAGCTCATATGAGGCAAAGAACGCTCCGCACGCCGGCGCACCGCGATCAGTTCTGCCGTAATTGCGACGGCAATTTCCTCCGGCGTGATCGCGCCAATGTCCAAACCAACCGGGGCGTGCACCCGCTCAAACAGGTGGGCGGGAATACCTTCGCTAGTGAGTTCCTTAAAGATGGAAATCGTCTTACGCTTGGAGCCGATCATGCCGATGTATCTCGCTTGGGTTTGTACCGCCCAGCGCAGCACCCGCATGTCATCGTGATGGCCACGGGTCACTATCACGATGTATGAGGTCTCGTTCGGATGGAGACGAGCCATGACTGGCTCGAAGTCTTCGGCGATCACTTCCTTGGCCTCGGGGAAGCGCTCACGGTTCGCATATGACTGGCGATCGTCCACCACGATCAGATCAAACCCTGCGCTCCGAGCTACCTTGTAAAGATTGATAGATACGTGACCTGCTCCGAAAATATAAAGTAGCGCTGGAGGAAGTATCGGTTCCACGAAAACGTCGAGGGTTCCGCCGCAAACCAGTCCGGTATCGTACTTGGGATCCTGATTCAGATTGAAGGTTAAGCTGCGAGGTTTCTCAGTTTCCATGACTTCGCGCGCCGCTTGCCAGACCTCCGCCTCCACGCAACCTCCGCCGATGGTACCGACGATCGAGCCATCATCCCGCACCAGCATTTTGGCAGTCTCAAAGGAGGGAATCGATCCGCGCACGTTCACGATCGTCGCCAAAGCGCCCCGGCGACCTTCCCGGCGAAGCTCCACGATCTCCTCATAGATGTCCATTCTCCTGATTATTGGTCGGGTCGAGAGGCAAGTCAATGTACACAAAGTGGTGGATCATGTAGGGTAATCCCGCAAATGGGTGCTGCGATCCTCAACGGCCGAGGTCCTCCCGCCGAACTGGACGGTAGAATGGGTTGCGCTTAGCTGTCATCAGCGCCCCTTGGTCGTAGTGCGGGGCGGAAGTCTTTGCTGGAGTCCGGGTTAGAGCCCCGGTTCATGAGTAGTTCGGGACGTATGCTAGCTTGATGCGTCAAGGAGTGCGATTCATGAAAGCCATCCGCATCCATGAATTTGGCGGTCCGGAAGTTTTGCGCTATGAAGACGTGAGCGAGCCCCAACTGCGCCAAGACCAGATTTTGGTAAGAATCAGAGCTTGTGCGATGAACCATCTCGACCTCTGGGTGCGCAAGGGCCTACCAGGGGTGAAGCTTCCGCATATCCTGGGCAGTGACATCGCGGGCGAGATTGCCGCGGTCGGCGAATACATCACCGGCTTCGAGGCTCGGCAGCGGGTGCTGCTCGCTCCCATGCATTTCTGCAATCATTGTGCGAGCTGCATGGCCGGGCTCCAGAATCAGTGTCCCCAATTCACGGCCCTGGGGAATCTCGTCGACGGCGGCAATTGTGAGCTCATCGCCGTATCCCCGGAGATGGTCATTCCCATCCCCGATTCGTTGGGTTTCGAGCAAGCGGCTAGCCTGCCGCTGGTTTTTCTAACGGCTTGGCACATGCTCGTGACGCGGGCCGGTATTCGCCCGGGTCAGACGGTGCTCGTGCTCGGAGGCGGCTCGGGCGTGGGCAGCGCGGCCATCCAAATTGCAAAGCTCTTTCACGCCCGCGTGATTGCCACTGCCGGAGACGACATGAAGCTTGAAAAGGCGCGCGCGCTCGGAGCCGATTACGGCATCGATCATTACCGGCAAAAGATCTCACAAGAAGTAAGGAAAATCACCGAGAAGCAAGGGGTTGACATCGTAGTCGAACACGTGGGAGCGGCGACTTGGGAGGAAAGCATGAAATCTCTCAGGCCTGGGGGAACGATCGTGACTTGTGGCGCGACGACCGGACCCAGTGCGGCTTTCGATCTGCGCTTCCTGTTTTTCCGTCAGCTGTCTTTCCTCGGCTCCTATATGGGGACGATGGGAGACCTACACGACGTGCTAACTCATGCATTCGCCCGGCGACTGAAGCCCGTCATCGACCGCACCTTTCCGTTGAAGGACACGCGCGCCGCCCACGAGTACATGGAGAAGGGCCGTATGTTCGGCAAGATCGTGCTGATTCCCTAGGCCGTCCTGCTTTGTCTTAACCCTGCGGCCGTGTCGTAGCCGATTCGGCTCGCAGAATTTCGCTGGTCACGAAGCTAAGACTCAGTATTTTCCCGCTATCGTGATCGTCCGGCCCAAGCAACCCTCGGCCTTAATCGAAGCCAGCCGCTTGGAGTTGGACGATCTACCGCAAACCATTAAAATGGTAGAAGGATGACAGACGACGGCATCAGCTTCGGATCCTACGTGACACTCGAGGATGGCAAGAGGAAGGTGAAAGAACTCACCTACGGCAACGCTGCGCCGGACGGAGTTGTACTCACCACCCTCGACAATGCTGTGAACTGGGTGCGTAAGAATTCAATCTGGCCGATGACCTTCGGGTTGGCCTGCTGCGCGATTGAGATGATGTCGATGGGCGCCTCCCGTTTCGACATCGCGCGCTTTGGCGCCGAGGTATTCCGGCCATCGCCGCGTCAGTCCGATCTGATCATCATTGCGGGCCGCGTCTCCAACAAGATGGCGCCCGTCATTCGCCAGCTTTGGGAGCAGATGCCCGAGCCCAAGTGGGTGATCTCCATGGGAGCTTGCGCAACCTCGGGAGGCGTATTCAATAACTATGCTTTGGTGCAAAGCGTCAATCAAGTCATTCCGGTCGATGTGTATGTTCCCGGATGCCCCCCGCGTCCTGAACAACTGATCTATGCGATCACGCTCCTGCAAGAAAAGATCCAGCAAGAGCGAGGAACCATAAAGCGCGCCCTGAACCTCACTACAGCCCAGGCACCGGTCAGTGCCGACGAACCACAGCGCTCCTGAACGTTCGCGAGCGAGTCAAGCACATTCGACAATAAGAAGATCCTTGCCGCTCGATGGAAGTCATGCTGGTCGCCCCCTAACCGCAAACCGGTTTAATTTGTTCCGATCACGATCTTCAAACCCGCTATTGATCCTCAGACGAATTTCATTTGTGGCATCGACTTTCACAATTAGCTATGGTTAACTATTACGAGTCAGTTGCACTTAATTCCTTGACGTTGCGCATGGGCCAAGCAGAGTTTGATGAGACTTCTCTTTTTTGCGCTGGCGGTTGCTGTCGTAGCCTCGCTCTCCCCCGCAGCGCTAGGTCAGGGGGAAACCACGAGTGCAATTCTCGGTCAAGTAACGGATGGGACCGGGGCGGCGGTTTCAGGAGCCACGGTGACGATTACCGGCCAGGACACGGGTGCAAAGCGCATTGTTAAAACAGACGAAGCCGGCCGGTTCAATTTTCCGCAGCTGAAGCCGGGGACTTACACGGTCAGACTCGAAGCGCAAGGATTCGAACCGCAACAGGTCGATAGTGTCTTCGCGGGTTTGGGTCAGCGGCAAACCCTCAATGTCATTCTGCCTGTGGCGCGCTCGAGGGAGAGCGTTGAAGTGAGTTCGGAAGCGCCGATACTTAACCCCGCCAACCCCAACACTTCGACGACCCTTACTGTGCGTGCGCTTGAAGACCTGCCGAATCCGGGCGGCGACTTAACCTATCCATTGCAGTTCTCTCCCGGTGCGCTCATCAATACCGCGGGAGGCGGCAACGACTTCGTCGGTGGCAGCAATGGGTATGGCAACGTTGAATTCAATGGACTGCCTGCTCTGTCGAACGGCTACATTGTGGACGGTTTGGAAACAAATGACCCGCTCACCAATCTGAATAGTGGGCTCTCCACCAATCTCGTCCTGGGGCTGAATTCGATCTCCGAAGTCGCCGTGAATACACTCTCCTATTCGGTTGATCAGGGCAGGTACGGCGCAGCCCAGGTCAACTACGTCACCAAATCCGGCACGGATCAGTTCCACGGCAACCTGTACGAGCTCTGGAACGGGTCGATTCTAAACGCGGCCGACTATTTCACCAATGCCACGCCGGGCAATCACAAGCCTCGCTCCAACGTAAACCACTTTGGAGGCAGCTTGGGAGGGCCGATCGTTCGCGACAAGCTATTCTTCTTCTTCGACAGCGAGTGGGTTCGGATCGCATTGCCCATCGTGACACCCACGACGGTGCCGAGCGCTGCGTTTCAGCAATATGTACTCGAGCAGCTTGCGCTCGGAGGACGGGATTCCATCACCGGATCCAGCTTTGTGCCGGCTCCGCAACTGAGGCCCTTTTACCGAAAGATGTTCTCCCTCTATCAAGATACCAAGGGGGTACCGCTTGCGGTTCTTGGCTGTCCCTTCAATACGGACGGCTCCGTGGCTGCAGGCATCACGCCAAACGGTGACGGCTGCGCCAATCGACAGAGTGTTTCGCACTCCAGCTATGACCACGAGCAAGTGCAGACCGGGCGAATCGACGACACCATCAACACGAACAACACCGCATGGTTCCGTTTTCAGGCCGATACCGGTGTGCAAGCTGCCTACACCGACCCGATCAATTCGCTGTTCGACTCGGTGTCTCCTCAGCCTCTGTACTCGTTCGCGGCGGGGTACACGCACGTGTTTTCGCAAAAGCTGGTGAACTACTTCAATCCCGCCTTCTCATGGTACGAGAGCCTGTTTGCTCCCAGCGATTTCCAGAAGACTCTCGCCGCTTTTCCTATCGTCCTCCAGGGTAGCGGTCAAAACGCCCCGTTCACCGCGGTGGGAGGGTTGGATAACACTTGGCTTCAGGGAAGGCGTGCCTCACGGTTCTTCATCAATGACAATCTTGCGTGGAGCCGTGGTTCTCACGAGATAAGGTTCGGCACGAATGGGAGATTCTTCCGCTTGAATGACTACGATTTCGGTCAAGGCACCGTGCCTCTCGTCACCTACACGGACTTGCCGCAATTCATCTATGGCGTGGCATCTACGGCAACGACGACCTTCCCCACACGCCCCAATGAACCGTTCAATTTTTTAAACCTCGACTTCTACGCGCAAGATACGTGGAAGATGCGGTCGACTGTGACCTGGACGATCGGTGTCCGTGATACCTTCAATTCCAATCCGCTCAACCCGCACGACCATGTCGCGCGTCTGCACGGCGCGTTCGCTTCCATCTCCCATGATGTCAATCAGCCGCTGAATGCCGCGATTGAGACGCATCTGGCGAAGCTGTTCTCCTCAACCCCGCTCGCGATCCTCCAGCCGAGAACAGCTATTGCCTGGCAGTTTCAACCGAAAACCATGTTGCGAACGGGCTTCGGAGTGTTCAGCGACATCTTGCCTGGAACTCTTGCCGACCTAGTGGGAATGAATCCGCCCTACGTGCGGACATTCCAAGGCGGTCTTCTGGGCACGGTGGGCGGCACGGCGCTTGCGCCCAGTGTCCCGAATAGCGCAGTGGATGCGACCATCGCGGCCAATCAGATGTTTACGTCCGACTTTTCGGGGGGACAACTTTCCTGCGCATCGCCACTGGCCAATCCTGCCAGATGTCTGCCGCCGGTCGCCATCACCGCGGTTCCCAATGGTCAACTGCATGCGCCTTATTTTTTGGAGTGGAGCCTCGGAATGGAGCATCAATTGGGCTCGACCGCCAGCCTGCAAGCGCAATACGTGGGCACCCGCGCCGTGAACCAGCCATACCTCACGCAGGTGAATGGTTATCAAACGGTGTGCCAAAGCTGCTTTCAGCCGTTTGCTTACCTTCAATCTCCTGACCCGCGATTTGGCGCGGTCACGCAATTCTCGACCGGAGCCAACAGCCACTACAACGGCTTGCAAGGAAGCATCACGAAGCGCATGAGCCACGGTCTTGAAGGCCAGGTCAATTACACATGGAGCCGTTGCATGGACACTGTTTCGAACGGCGGGTTCTTGCGGTTTTCTGCGGGAGGAATTCTGTCGCCGCTCCCGGGTGTACTGGCCCGTGATTACGGGCCCTGCGATTACGACATCCGGCACAACCTCACCGCACAGTATGTGTACGCTTTGCCCGTCAAGATGCGCCGTCGCTCGCTAGGATACGCACTGAATGGCTGGCAAGTCTCGGGGACAGTGTTTTGGCACAGCGGGGTTCCATTCTCGGTTCTGAGCACGCCGTACTCTGCGGATGACCGAGGAATCGTACAGGGCAGCGGTCCGCAGTTCGCAAGCCTCGTACCCGGCGCGCCCAAGTACGAGCACCATTCCATTCCCGGCGTCACCCAGCCCGGCACCATTCAGTGGCTCGATCCGGATGCCTTTGTCTCGGCCGTCGATCCGAGCACGGGAGCGTGCTACGGCGGCGACAGCCCGGAGCATTGTCAGTTCGGCAATCTCGGACGCAATG
>DATJVZ010000096.1:0-3840 GCA_035501575.1 Terriglobales bacterium
GTCCAAAGCCGGCAAGGCTGGGCGGAGTAACCTCCCGGTGGCTTATCAGCACCGCGCCAAAATTGAACTCCAAGCCGGTAAGACGGATCTCGCGGTAGCGGATGCAACCCGCGCGGTAGACTTGATTGAAAAGGAAACGCCGCCCCAAACTTTCTCTTCCAGGCCCGGCCGAGCGTACCTCATGCTTGCACAAGCCCTCAAAGCTCAAGGCAAGGACAATGAATCGCGCTCGGCAGCGCGTTCTGCTGTTCAACACCTGCAAAGTGCCGTAGGACCCGATCACCCCGACACCCAAAGTGCACGGCAGCTTGCCGGCCTCGATTCGCCCGGCCACTAACCTCGGATAGTTTATCTGTTTCTGCCTGTCGTCTTTCACCCGTCTCTTCCGTTTATCTAAGTAGAGGGCGCCTCCGTCCGTCGGCGGTGCCAACCGCGGCGGATCCCATTTTAGAGGTATCATATGAAAAAACTATGGCTCACAGTCGTTGGTGTTCATTGCTTTCGATCAAGGCACGTTCGGCATAGGTCCATCGCCGCAGCTTTGATGGTAACAGTGCTGTGCCTTCTCATAGTGGCAGCGTATGGGCAACAGACCAACCTCTTGACCTTCATTCCGAATGGAGTGTTCTTTGCGAACCCCGCCGGGGCGTCCCAAACCTACAGCACTAAGGGTGAAGGAATCGACCTGACTGGGCCCTTTTTTCAGAGTATGGGCACGAATGGTCGCTCGTGCGCTACCTGCCATCAGCCCAGCGATGGCATGTCAGTGTCAGCCGCGAGCGTGCAGGCGCGGTTCTTGCTGACTCAAGGGCGAGACCCGATTTTCCGGCCGGTGGACGGCTCTAACTGCGACCATAACATTGATGTTTCGACGCTTTCCGGACGGTCTGCCGCTTACAGCCTCTTGCGAACCCGTGGTTTGATTCGCATCGCGCTCCCCGTTCCAGCCAACGCGAACTACCAAATCGTCGCTGTGAATAATCCGTATGGCTGTAACGAATCGGGAGTGATTTCGGTGTATCGCCGGCCCCTGCCGGCCACGAATCTCCGCTTCTTGAGTGCGGTTATGTTTGACGGCCGGGAATCGTCTCCGGCCACCGGAACGACGAAGATTTTATACTCAAACTATCCCGATTCTCTTGTCCAAGATCTCAAGCACCAGTCAGTCGACGCCACAACCGGGCATGCACAAGGCGACGGGACCCGGCCAACACTGGAAGAGCAGCAAGAGATCGTGGATTTCGAGATGGGCTTAGCAACCGCGCAAGCGTATGACCACCGCGCCGGATTGCTAAATGCACATGGCGCGCGTGGTGGCCCGAAAGAACTCATCGACCAACCTTTTTTCATCACTATCAATTCCAGTGTCAATCCCTTGGTTCCAACGCTCGAGCAGCCAGGCGGACTTGTCACACCTGGCGATGGTCAGTTCACGCCCGCGATCTTCGATACCTTCGATGCTTGGGCGGCTTTGCCGTCCGCCGATCCACGCGCGGCGATTGCGCGGGGCGAGGTGATTTTCAATTCAAAACCGATCAATATAACGGGCGTAGCCGGGATCAACGACGATGTCTCGCATGGAGGACTGGTTGCCGGAGGTATTCCATCGCTTCAGGGTACCTGTGGAACCTGCCACGACACGCCGAATGTTGGCAATCATTCCTTTCCAACACCGTTGAATATTGGACCAGGCGATCCCGACCCTTCTAATCCGTCCGTCAATTTGGGCGGCCTCGACATCAGTTATCTGCCGTCGATCACCGTGTGCAAACTCGACCCGAGCACTGGTTCGCCAACCTCAAATTGCAAAACCACTACAGATCTTGGCCAAGGGCTTATCGATGGCAACTTTGACCATGTTGGAAAAGTCAAAGGACCGATCTTGCGCGGTCTGTCGGCTCGTGCGCCGTATTTCCACAACGGCTCCGCCCAGACTCTCTTGGACGCGGTGCGCTTCTACGAAAAACGATTCGGGTTGGTGTTAACTCCGCAGGAAGAATCAGATCTGATTGCATTTCTGAGAGCGCTCTAAGGAGCAGTCTTAGATGGCAGATTCGTCGAAGAGAACGGTTGTACTTGAGGGTCAATTGTTTCGGAGGATGACATGAACACAGCCTGGTCCAGGAGTCTAGTGCATGCGAGGAGCAGAGAAACTTTCCTGAGGATGAGACACCTGCTGTTCCCACTGGCCGTGGTTGCCCTGTCACTCGGGCCGATTGCTTCTCGCGTCGCATCTCAAGGCCGGGCCAACGTGGTGCTGTGGAATACCGGCACAAGCCTCACCCAGACCAGCAACACGTCTTGGACCCTGGCCAAGACTGGCTCGGTCGAGCCCAGCACACCTTCGGTCACCTGGAGCATCGTCGCCACGCCCGGTACTACCGTTGGCGGGCATCTGGTGGTCACCGGGTTCATCGGCGTTGCCAATTTCGGCTCCACTCCCGCAACCATCGGAAATATTGTAGTCAACCTGCAGACCCTCTCCGGCGGGCACTGGGTTACAGAATCGTCTGACATTGCCGATGCCACAAATGGTGATGCCGGTTTTCGGTAACACCTTTCTCATGAACCGCCACGCAATCGCCGGTGGCGGGGATGCGCACGAGAGCTATCGTGCCTGGTATAACCTGGTGTTGTCGGAGGCGCCGCTCCAGCTTGCATGCCTTCCCGTCATCCACTGTCCCGCGAACTTTTACACGCACGACTTCGACATGCATGGTACCGGCAGCGATGGATTTGGGGGGCGCGGCGCCTATTTTGTGGATATCGTCGGTACCACGTTTCTGGGTACGAATCGGCATAATTTCGAGTGGCGGGGTATCCCTTGCCAAAACCATAATTTCAGCTCGAACGTTTCACTGGAGTCAACTTCGGATGCATTGAACTTCAAAACCTCGAACACGCAAGTTTCCGGTTCGATCGAATACATTACGATTACGGATACGCCTTACCAGTTCGAACATGCGAATCCCACTGCTCGTCTCGGCGTGGGCGACTTCGACAACGACGGTGCTGACGACCTGTTCCTGGCCACCGGAGCAGCGTGGTATTACGCGCCTGCGGGCGCGCGGGAATGGCGATTTCTTAGTGCAAAGACGGACACCATCGACCAACTGCTTTTGGGCGATTTCGACGGCGACGGTCGGACCGACGTCGTAGCCATTCATGACAGACAATTTGTGATTTCCTGGGGTGGAATCTCTGAATGGGAAGTTCTTAACGCAGATCCCACCGGCGGCCGGATCTTATTGCTTCCCGACGCCGTAAGCGCCATGGCGATAGGCGATTTTGATGGCGATCGTCGTGCCGATATCTTTTACGCCGATGGAATCACCTGGTGGGTGTCTTACGGCGGCTATGGTCCATTTGTGCCGACCGCCAACTCGAGCTTCCAAGTGAAGGATCTTCGCTTCGGCGACTTTGACGGCGATGGAGCAACGGATGTCTTCGGAGTTGTGTCGAACGGGCAATTCAACACCTGGAGCTACAGTAAAAGTGCGACGGGGAGCTGGGCCGATGGCTACCTGCGGCCGGCGTTGGCCGATACGGTGGACGGCCTGGTTGTCGCGGATTTCAATGGCGACGGGTTCGCAGACGTTGCTATGAACTGCGATGGGCCGGCGTGCTGGCGCATTTCTTACGGGGGCTTTCAGGACTGGACGTACTTGTCGGAGCAAAACTCCGGTTTACTTGGTCCCCAGTTCGTGGCTGTCGGCCATTTCCTCGGACATGCTGCAGCTGACGTTCTGACCTGGAACCTTTACTTCAGCTCGACTAACAGTGCCATTTGTAACCCCAACGCCGGGCGAAATACTTACTTCTGTATTTCGCAAGCAGCTA
>DATJVZ010000097.1:0-22262 GCA_035501575.1 Terriglobales bacterium
TCGCGGTGTGCGATTCGAGCAAGTTCGGAAGACGCAGTCTTTCTCTCATCGCTCCGCCATCGGCTGTGCAACAAATCATCACCGATCACGGCATCTCCAAGTCTGATCTGCGTGTGCTCAAGAAAGCCGGAATCGAGGTTACTCTTGTTTGATCAATCCTTGTCTCACCACGCGAACGACGGCCACAACCCCAGCAAGGCCGCCGGCGCACATTCCCTCGCCGAGATCCTCTCTCAGCCCGACTGCTGGCGGTCATGCCTGGCGAAGCTTCGTCAGAATAAGGATCTCGAACGAGTCCGCGATCGCTTCGCCAACTCCCGCGGTTGGCTCTTCATTGGCTGCGGTTCCAGCTACTACGTTGCGCTGGCCGCGGCGGCTACGATGCGCGGCTTGACCAAGAGCTCCGCCCAGGCCATTCCCGCTTCGGAAATCCTGCTCTATCCCGAACTGGCCTTGGCTACGGCTAAGGATTGGGTGCCGGTTCTGATCTCGCGCTCGGGACGAACCTCGGAGGTCTTGAAGGCGGCTGAATTGTTAGGATCGCGAAATTTTCCAACCCTGGCGATTACCTGTGCGCCGAATCAGCCTCTGGAGAAAATGGCCAGCCTGACCATCTCCTTGCCGTCCGCCGATGAACAGAGCACGGTGATGACGCGTTCCTTCACTTCGATGCTTCTAACCCTGCAGGCCTTGGCGGCGGTCATCGCCGGAGACGCCACTTTTTCCGCCTCACTCGAGCAGATCCCGACGGCGGCCGAGGCGATCTTGGTGGATTTGCCTACGAAAATTCGCGAGTTCGTTCAAGCCCACTCCTTCGCCGATTATGTATGCCTAGGTCAGGGCCCTTTCTACGGTTTGGCGTGTGAGTATGCACTAAAACTCACGGAAATGTCGCTCTCCTACGCTCAGGTGTTCCACACGCTCGAGTTTCGCCACGGGCCCAAGTCGATCGTCAATTCGGAAACGCTGTTGGTGTTTCTCCTTTCCGAGCCTGGGTATGAAGCCGAGTATGAGATGCTCAGCGAAATGAAATCTTTGGGGGCTCCCATCTTGGCGGTGGCTAACCAGGCTGATGGTCGGTTGCGCGCGGCCGCTAATCTGGTGGTAGAGTTGTCGCTGCCCGTGCCTGAACTGGCACGGTTGGGCCCTGCTTTATGGGCCGGGCAGCTGCTCGGCCTATACACGGGGTTGGATAAGTGTCTCGATCCGGACACGCCGCGGAATCTGAGCCGCGTGGTGACCCTTGAGCCAGGCAGTCCCTCGATGACCACCAAACATGCGCTTTGATGTCACCATTGCCGGCGAACTGAATCTCGACTTGATCCTGTATGGGCTTCCGAAGGAGATGCCACTCGAACGGGAGCTGCTGGCCGAACGCATGGTGCTCACGCTCGGGAGCTCCTCGGCGATCGTCGCCCATAACCTGGCCACCTTGGGTAGCCGGGTAGGTTTCCAATCCCGGATTGGCGATGATCAGCTAGGCCAGATGGCGCTCGACCGCCTAGAGCAGGCCGGGGTCGATGTCTCGCAGGTGTGCCGGGCCCCAGCTCCTACCCAGACCGGGTTGACCGTGATCTTGCACCATACCACCGGACGGAACATTTTGACCTATCCGGGCACGATCGCCGAGTTAACGCTGGTGGATCTCGATTTGGAATCCCTCTGCGATTCACGCCTTCTACACCTGTCTTCGTATTACTTGCAAAAAGGGCTCCGGCCACAAGTGGGGAAACTATTCCGCAAACTCAAGGCAGCAGGGCTGACGATTTCACTCGATACCAATGATGATCCTGACGATCTCTGGGAAGGTGACCTGCGCGACGTGCTCGGTTATGTCGACATTTTCCTGCCGAATGCGCGCGAGGCTTGCAAGATTGCCGGGACCGAGGATCTCGACCTTGCCGTGAAGAGGTTGGCCGAGCTGGTCCCTTTAGTGGTGGTGAAGCTCGGGAGCGATGGGGCCATGGCTCAGCAAGGCGGAGAAAGAGTGGTCAGTCCCGCGGTCCACGTAACCGCAGTGGATCCTGTAGGTGCCGGCGACAGCTTTGACGCCGGTTTCTTGCATCAATTTCTCCTGGGCGCAGATCTTGCTACTTGTCTGGCCACCGGCAACCTAGCCGGTGCCTTGTCCACCACGGGTCCCGGCGGGACCGAAGCCTTTCGCAATCCCGCGCACCGGCAACGCTTCTTTCGTGAACATAGTCGAACGCCGGCCTAAACCGGTTTGTTCAACCGGGGGGAGTCTCTTATCGCGAAGACACTTCGAGCAGCAGGTGCTGTTTGAATTCGGTCTTCAGTTTGGCAGCTTGCTCGGTGGTCGCCTGGACGGACCCTAGATCGACACCATTGGCATAGTCGAGCACTTCGTAGCTCCCGGGCTTCAATCCGCGCAGCTCCACCTCTCCCTTCCAAGCCGTGGTGTCGTCCGGAGCGAAGAACGCGTAATACATCTTCCCATCTTTCTCGATCGCATAGGCTTCGGGCGAATCGTAGCCGTAAGTATAGAGATCGAGGAAAGTACCTTTGGAGAGCATCTTCTGGTTGTAGATCCCGATCCACTTCTTCCAGTGTTGTTCCTTGGCTTCGGTTAGCAGCACCGGCTTGAATTTTGGCCCCGGATCCGGCCATACGAACTTGGTTCCAACCACCCCTCCTGTACCGATCGTGGAGGCGAAGTCGTCTCCATGTTCGCTCCAGTCGTTGCCCACTCGGGTCATGGCAGAAAGCTCCACATGATCCCCGTACACCGCCGATTCGGGACCAAGCAAAGCTTTGTACATCTTGATCCGGCGGCGCACCTGAACCGCACCCACAGGATCGGCGGTCACAGCTTGGTCGATATAAGGCAGCCAGGCAAGAGAAGGTGGTGTACCACACGGACATGCCTGGGTCACACTCTCCGGTTTGAGGGCCCGGGTAGTCTGGAAGATGGTTTTATACACCTCGCCCATGGCGTTGATCGAGTCTTGCGGCGAGCGGTGGTGATGGGCAGGGTTATAGCAGGCCGCCACGGTATAAATGTTGTCCAACTTGGAACCGTCGAATCCCCAGTCGCCAATGAATCTCTCGGTAAGCTGCTTGTAATAGGCCTGAACTTCGGGCAGTGCCGGACACAGGGTGGCCAGGTTGCGCGTCATGCGTGCGTGGGTCCCATCCTTGTTAAGAACGAGCCAGTCGGGATGATCGCGTACGACTTTCGAGACCTGATAGCGGTGCGACTCCCATCTGCCCTGACCATCTTCGACTCCCAGCGGCAGCCACCAGAGCTGAACCAGTTCTCCCTGCTTGTGGAAATCCTCCGTCATTCGCTTGATGGAGTCACCGGGAAAGGTATCAGGACGCGGATTCCAATCGCCGTAGGCATCGAACCAGCGGTCATCGAGGGTCGCCCACTTGATCCCGAATTCTTTCAGCTTCGGAACGGTGCCCAACATCTGAGCCGGTGTCACGTTGAACTCATAGCCCCAGCCGCACCAACTCACGTTATAGGCTTCTGCCGAAGGCTTGGGCAGTTCCCATCCCTCCTTTTCGAGCACGCGGGACCACAAGTGCAAAGGTTCATAGAAGTCCCCGGAGTACACGGCGAGGAAACTGCGGGGAGTGGAATAGGTTTCCCCGGGCTTGACGGCGGTCTTGGCAGGGATCTCGAGGGACGCGCTGACGTCCTGGTCGGCTCCGACTGCGACCGGGATCGAAAGAGTCAAGGGCACAGTCTCGACGTGTCCGATCGCCTCCCCCACCGATGCTGTCCAGAATGCCACGACCGGAATGCCCCCGCCGTAGCCGCCTTTGACGATTTCGCCCATGACATTGGGCTGTCGAAACCCCCGGGACAGCTTTAGAACGTCGTCGCTTCCCCAGTTGTAGCTCGAGCCCTGATACGACCACATCTGGTAAGGGAGGGCCTTCGGATCCGCCAGTTTGGCGTTGAAGCGATGCTGCTGGTCGATGGCGCGCTCAATTTCGAAATCCGCGTTGCCGCTGTTCTTGTAAGCGACACTGGTGAGCAGGAGGTTGGGGAAATCGTCGTAGCACTCAATTTGCAGCACGCGTTCGAGACTTCGACCGTCAGGTCCCGACAACCGGGAGGGAATCCGCACCTGTTGGCCGCGGCCGAGCTTTCCGGTGGCCTCGGAAACTCTAGCCTGGTCAAAATCCAGCTTGAAGCCAAGCTCTTGGTTCCCAGAGACGAGATAATCGCTGCCCGTCGCCTTTCCCAACGACGGGTCATCCAGGGTAAGCTTCTTGCCGTCCTTCAGCAGAAACCCTTGCACGCTGCCGGAAGGGAGAACTTGGAATTCGGCCGTGGCGGTTGTCAGGATGACGGGTCCACCGGGGTTTAGTTCCACCTTGATCGCCGAGGGCAGGTCATTTTTGATGGCCGAGGACTGGTCGTTGGTGGTTGATGGTTTTGCTTCCTGCCGGCTGCAACTGCTGGCGGTCAGGACCAGAAGCAAAGACAGCGCAACCCCCGTGCAACCATCGACTTTCCTCATCAGTGGCCTCCCCCCGTGCGGCAGCGAAGAATTTCGACTTATTTCGTTTTATTATTATTTCTTGCGCACCGGTTAGCTTGACACAAACGCGCCTACGGAACAAGTCCTAGTGAGCGAACCGACGATGGTCTGCATTGGCACCAATCCGGCGCTTGATCGGCGGCGGATTGGTGGGTCGTGGTTCGCTCCACCGTCACATGCACATTTGCGAAACATGAAGGGAAACGGCGAATGGAACGCACTGAAAAGCCCCTGAGCGGCTCGAGGCGGCCGCCAAAGAACGAGCGGTGTGTCGAGGCTGGCGCACGGCTTCGAGAAATTCTATGTGCCAATCGCGAGTCGGGAACAGGCGGCACGTATGCGGTCTGCTCCGCTCACGTTGCCGTCGTCGAAGCCGCCGTTCAGCAATCACTACAAGAGGGCTCGATTCTGCATGTCGAATCGACTTCAAGCCAGGTCAACCAGTTTGGTGGTTACAGCGGCTCTACACCGAGCCAATTCGCCCATTTCATTCGGTCCTCTGCCGAGAAGGCGGGACTGCCGTGCGAGCGAGTTCTGCTGGGCGGGGATCATCTGGGCCCTTTCCCTTGGCGCGCAGAACCGTCGGACTCCGCATTAAGAAAAGCTTGTGAGCTGGTAGCGGATTGCGTAGCTGCCGGCTACATAAAGATCCACCTTGATGCGAGCATGCCGTGTGTCGACGATCTCGGTAGCAGTCTGCCGGAGAGAATGATTGCCGAGCGGGCTGCGCTTCTTTGCCAGGCTGCCGAGAAGGCCTTTCAGAAATTGCCTCCGGGCTCTCCACCACTCACCTACGTGATCGGAAGCGAGGTCCCCGCGCCTGGCGGAGAATCTGTCGCTGAGCGAGCGCCTGCTGTAACCACAGCTGAGCATGCGAATCGAACGCTTGAGACCTTTAAGGGTGCGTTCGCTCGCCTTGGCCTGTCGTCCGCCTGGGAAAAAGTAATCGCCCTAGTCGTTCAACCTGGCGTCGATTTCGGAGCGAATTCAATCTTCGACTACGATCCTCTGAAAGCGCAGTCGCTATCTGCCGCATTGTCCAATCATGCTGGAATCGTCTTTGAAGCACATTCGACGGATTACCAGTCTCCGGTGGCCTTAGCCCGCATGGTCAGGGATCATTTCGCAATCTTGAAGGTCGGTCCCTGGTTGACCTTTTCTTACCGGGAGGCGGTGCTGGCCTTGAGCAGCATTGAACGGGAGCTGTTCGGAACGAAATCGGAGCGCCAACTCTCCAAGGTGCGGGAAGTGCTCGAGGAGGTGATGTTGCGCAATCCGAGTATGTGGAAGGCCTACTATCATGGCAGCGAAGACGAGGTCCGCCGCGACCTCGCGTACGGCTTCAGCGATCGCTGCCGCTATTACTGGAATCAACCTGCGGTGCAGGCAGAAGTGTCACGCCTGCTTCACAATCTCGCGGCGAAATCGATTCCTCTAACCCTGGTCAGCCAGTATCTACCGGAGGAATACGAAGAGATTCGGGCCGGAGCGCTCGAGGCTGTTCCCGAACAGATGATTCAGTATCACATCCGGCGGGTGTTGAGCGTGTATGCCAAAGCATGCTCGGTCTGACAAGCCCATTGCTGGGAATCGCGCTCTTTCGACTGCGCGGGAAAGAATCTCTTCTGCAATGTGCAATTGGGCGGCGGCAAGTAGAGTCGAAGCTTATTCGTCTTCGCCGATATCCTCGTTCCACACATCGGGATGAGCACGAATGTAGTCCGCCAGCAAGCTAACGCACTCCTCGGAATCGCAATCGAACACCTGAACGCCGAACGAGCGCAACCATTCGAGACCACCTTGAAAATTGCGGCTTTCTCCAACCAACACCGTAGGGAACCCAAACTGACGAATTAGCCCGCTGCAATACCAACAGGGAGCTAGGGTGGTGACTATGATGAGGTCGCGATAGCTGCGCTGGCGTCCTGCATTCCGAAAGGCATCGGTTTCACCGTGGATCGAAGGATCGCCACTCTGTACGCGGCGGTTGTGGCCGGTGCTGACCAGCCGGCCGTCTCGATGGAAAATCGCCGCCCCGACCGGGATACCTCCTTCGGACAACCCTTGGCGCGCTTCCGCTAGGGCGATCGCGAGCATCCGAGCGTATTCGGTTGAAGCATTCATTTTGCGTGATGTAATTGTACCCGCCTTCGCGAGCCTCTTCCGGATCAGGATCAGCTCAGCTGAGGATAGAGTGCAAAAGCCACGCTTGGGCTAGCCGGGAACTGTGATGTAGACTCTGGTTCAGGAACGACAAATACCCGAGCTCCCTCCCGTCACAGGCGGGCATCACCGCATTAGTCACCTGTCAGCTGGAGCGAGAATTCCCCGAGGCAGGGTAGCCTTTTTCCGGTAGGTCGACGCTCTGGTCGACCCGGATATCCATGGGGAAAGGAGGCGTCGCCCGCGGCCTGATGTCTAACCCTATCTTCAGTCCCGAATCGATTCCCGAGACGCTGAGCAAGCGGTTCCAGCAACTGCACGGGACACGTCCAAAGATTTTTCGGGCTCCGGGCCGTGTCAATCTAATCGGCGAGCACACCGACTACAACGACGGCTACGTGATGCCCATTGCTATTGAGCTGTATACGTGGGTGGCCGCGGGGAGACGGGACGACCGTATTTTGCGGGCGCATTCGCTCCACTTCGGGGAAACCATTGAGTTGCCTTTAGACGAGTTCGCGGGACCTCCACGCCAGCACTGGAGTGACTATATCCGCGGGGTCGCTGCGGTGCTCGAGGCCAGTGGACAGAAGTTATCGGGCGCGAATCTGGTTATTCAAGGTCAGTTGCCGCTTGGAGGCGGATTGAGTTCCTCGGCTTCACTCGAGATCTCCACGGCGTTGGCCCTGATGTGGACATCCAATTTCGAGTTGCCTCCTCTCGAGATGGCCCGAGCCTGCCAACGCGCTGAGCAGGAATACGCCGGGACGCGATGTGGGATGATGGACCAGTTCATCATCACCTTCGGCCGTTTGCAGCATGCTCTGATGCTCGATTGTCGCTCACTCGAGTACCGGCTAGTTCCGATTCCCGAGGACGCCCGCGTTGTGGTGGCCAACAGCATGGTGCGACACGAACTAGCGGCTGGCGAGTATAACCGTCGCCGAGCAGACTGCGAAGCCGGTGTGAGGACACTTCAACGGCATCTTCCCGGTGTCCGTGCGCTACGGGACGTCACCCCAGCCGAACTGGAGAGCCATAAGAGTGACTTTCCCGATCCGGTCTATCGTCGGTGCCGTCACGTGATCAGCGAGAATCAGCGTGTGCTGGGTGCAGCGGAGGCACTTCAGGCGGGCGACCTGGATCGCGTTGGGCAGTTCATGTATGAGTCGCATCGGAGCTTGCGGTGCAACTACGAAGTCAGTTCCGCCGAACTGGATGTACTGGTCGAACTGGCATCGGCTTGCCAAGGTGTTTATGGCGCACGCATGACGGGAGGAGGATTTGGAGGATGTACCGTCAACCTAGTCCGCTCCGATGCGGTCGAGCGGCTGCAAACGCAGATTGCGGAAGGATACGCGAGAGCGACAGGGATAATCCCAGCTCTGTATGTGTGCTCGGCGGCGGAAGGGGCCGGCGCCTCGTAGCCTTCGCTGGGAGGAAGGGACAAAGTGGAAGGTCCAATTACGAGTGATTCCGGTGAGGCCATTGCTTGGGCCCACCGCGCCGGGGCATAGGCGCATGGGCATCGAGAATCTCGAACGGATACCGCATCGGCGCTTGAACCCACTAACCGGGGATTGGGTGCTGGTCTCGCCCAATCGAGCCCAACGTCCCTGGCAAGGCCAAGTCGAAAACACGCCTGCTCCGAGTGCATGCAGCTATGATCCCGCCTGCTATCTGTGCCCCGGTAACTCGCGGGCCAACGGTGTGCGCAACCCGAACTACAGCTCGACGTTCGTCTTCGCCAACGATTTTGCTACTCTCGAATCCGATATACCCCAAGCCAGAATCGACGAGGGGGGGCGGGCCTTAGTCGTGGCCGAGACCGAGGCGGGCACCTGCAAGGTCGTGTGTTTCTCTCCTCGCCATGATCTGACTCTGCCCGGGATGAGCCTCGAGGAGATCGCCGCAGTCATCGAGGTCTGGACGGATGAGTATGCTGCGCTGGCAGCGCTGCCTAACATCAATTATGTTCAGATCTTTGAAAATCGTGGCGAAATGATGGGGTGCAGCAATCCGCATCCCCACGGTCAGATTTGGGCAAACCAAACCGTCCCCAACCAGCCGCGCCGGGAACAAGATTCGCAGGCGGCCTATCGAAGTCGGCACGGTTCTTGCCTGCTTTGCGACTACTTCGAACTCGAGCACAAAGCCCGGACCCGCATCGTCTGCGAGAACGCGTCCTTCCTGGCGCTTGTCCCGTTCTGGGCGGCTTGGCCTTTTGAAGTTTTGCTCATCTCAAAAAGACATGTCCGCGATTTTGTGCCTTTCGAGCGGTCGGAGCGCACCGATCTGGCAGACATTCTTAGGCGTGTGACCACACGCTACGATAATCTGTTCGCGATTCCGTTCCCGTATTCCATGGGTTTTCACCCTGCACCGACCGACGGTGAAACTCACCCCGAGTGGCATTTTCATGCGCACTTCTATCCTCTCTTACGCACGGCAAACTTGCGCAAGTTCATGGTTGGATACGAGATGCTGGCTGCCCCGCAGCGAGAGGTCACGCCAGAAGTTGCGGCGAGCAGGCTACGCGAATCGAGCGAAGTCCGGCAAGATCGCTCCTAGAATCAATCAGGTAGACGCAAATCATGGTAGCGATCCAGCTGAGTCAGTACGAACGGAACCAATCCGCTCGCGATTCCCTGCTCTATTGAAAAGAGCGCGACCTAAAGGCCGCGCTCTCGATGGCCGCCCCTGTCAGAGGCTGCCGGCCGCAAGGACGCCGAGGCTAGAATTTCGGCAGCGTCTGTGTGCCCTCCTCGCGTACGGACTTCAACGCCGTAGGATCGAGTCCGAGTGACTGGAGGATAGTCGGAGCTACCTCCATCGTTGTGACCGGGATGCTCACAGTGGTGGACCGGAACGTGGGATTCGACAGCAACATCATTACATTGGTATCGTCATGAGCAAAGCCGCCGTGCTCAGCCAGTTTCTTGGTACTACCAGAATAAGTTACGCCAATGTGCGGTGTAACCAGGATATCCGGCGTGCGCGGGTCGCCATTTGGCGGCAGCCCAGGCGCGTTGAAAAGTTGCGTAATACCCGGTCCCGAGAAGATCTCGCCGATACCCGCTATGTTATTGGTCGCGGGTGATTGCATCTGGAGCATTTCCACCACGCTTTCGGTGGTGCACTTGTGATCAAGCCAAAGCATCGAGACGTCATCTTCAGTCGGACCGATGCCGGTGGGATTCGACGGCGATTCGGACAGGGGCAAGCACCCGGCTGCGTCCGCAATGGTAGCCGGGGACGTCGTGATCGGGTCATTGGGTAGGTTCGATATGCCCAAGTAGCGAGAGGAATCGATCGGACTCTGGCCGTGCTTGGCTGTGATCACGATCAGTGTCGAGTTGTAGGAACCTGTGCTTTTCAGTGCGGCAACCATCTTGCCGATCGAACTGTCCACAAACTCAATCTGATCGAGTAACGATTGGCTCGGCGTCCCTTGCGAATCGAGATAACCGCCCGTCGCGACCGGGCTGAGCGACTTCTCGATCAGCTTCTCCCCGACGCTCACCGACTGGAAATTCATCCCGAACAGGGTAGGCACCGGAGCCGATGCCGAGCCGTTGTGTGTCTTACCGTTAATTTCATTCAGGGTGGCGTTGACCTTCAGCGTGTCATAGCACTGAATATTCTGGAAACTGTCAGTCCAGGCATTCGATGCGGACACAGCGGTTTGATCAGGCAGCGGGTCGCAACTTACCGAGCCCACGCTTACTCCCGGCAGGGCTACAGGAATCGAATTGATCTCCGGCGAGTAGTAATCGTCTAAGTTGTGGCCGTTCCCCGGACCCGCAACTGAGGAGTAGGAGGGATGCTTGTCCGACCAAGCGGTGTATCCGCCGGCGGCATGCACCACGCCAAAAATCGTATTCGTCCGGACAAAGTTCCATGGATAGACCGGGGCACAGCCCTTGCTCGGGTCCCGTGAAAGCCTGCTGGGATCAATGGAGCGAATTCCGCCATCCACCCCCGCGGGTGCGCCACCATTCAACAAGGTCTGGTTGATGTCGATCCCTTCGTCGTACTCCGTGGTAGTTCCCCTCGGTGCTGTCGAGGGGACACAGGCACCGGGGCTGCCCGCCACGCCATTGCCGGTTGTGGCCGCCGGCGGATCCAGTGATCGATCGTAGGCAACGTCGTAGAAGGCTCCGACGCTTCGCGGTGACCCGCCGCTCACGATGGCCATGAGTCCTGGGAAGGAGTCGGATGGCATGGAAGTGGATGCGTAGAGATAGTCGATGCCCGTTTTCTTAAGGTCAGCAAGATGGGGGCAATAAGGAGCGCCTCCGTTGATTCCTTTGGCGCAATTGATGAAGTCCAGCGCATGCATCCCATCGATACTGATCAGCAACACATGCTTGATACCGTTATCGCCGACCCATTGGGCAGTTTTGCCTTGGCTCGAACCGGTTCCTGCAGACAAACGCAACACCGACAGCAAGACCAATCCAAGGACGCACGCGAACAAACCGCTCCTAACATTCTTGCTCATTCTTCCACCTCTTCAGATGATTAGAATTCGGACCTGGGGATAGGGAGGTTAAACCTCGCAAGTCGGAATGTAGCCGGCGGCAGTCACCAGCGGGTGACCCGGAGATGAAAGGAATATGAAAAGCTGCTGAAAAAGAGCCGGTTCGGGCTTCCCTTTTGCACACATCCCGGAAAGCCTCCTATGCTAGGGCATAACGTTGTCCGTTTGCCGGAATCACCCGCCGCCCGTAGAATTGAAACCGAGGCTGTTGGTGCGTAGGCCCGTAGCTCAGTCTGGTTAGAGCGCTTCCTTGACACGGTAGAAATCAGAGTCGGAGATTATTCCGACCTACGATTGTTTCCATACGGTTAGGGAGAGCACCAAGAATTTTCCAGCCCGCGATCAGCCCGTGATTCCGCATACTTGGGCTTGCAGGCGGACAAAACGCGAATATACTTTTACCTCGGCCGAAATGGGCCACCCGTCAAACAAGTACGCGGAATTACCCGAAGCGCGGTCTAGGTAGAATGCGAGGATTGTTGTGATTGTTGAATGGTAGGCCCGGGAGGACTCGAACCTCTGACCTCCTCCGTGTCAGGGAGGCGCTCTAACCAACTGAGCTACGGGCCTACACGTCGAACGGCTGCGGGTTCAATTTTACCGGGCAGCGAGTGATTAGGGCAACGTTCGTCGGCGGCGGCGATTTCTCGGTGCAGCCTGCTATTCGGACCGGAGGCTAAGAAACGCTTTGGTGATGCAAGCCGGGCCGCGATTCCGCGTCCTCAGTTCACCAGCCCCGGCTTCATCATGGCCTCCATCACTTGATTCTGAGCGACCAACTTGTCCCTGTTGATGGCATGCGTGTAGATGTCCAGAGTGGTGCCGATATCGGCATGCCGCAGCATGGACTGCACCGTTTTGACGTCAGTCTTGGTCTGGGTGACCAAGTAGGATGCCAATGAATGGCGAAGGTTGTGGAAGCCGAAACGACGCCGATCATCTGCCGCGAGTATGCCAGCCTTCACCGCCGCCGGACGCAGATAATCCTGCGCCATGATGGAACCTGTGCGTGGCTTTCGGCCATGCCGCCTGAAGGAGGGGAAGACCCAATCTTCTGGCTTTGAATAAGGCGTTACGTCTTGCCACTGCTGCACAATGTCGGCCAGCAGTGCGCCCATAACGACAGGCTGGCTGCTGGCCTTGGTCTTGGGCTTACCAATATAACCGTCAAGCCATGCGCGCCTCACATGAATCTGCTGATGAACAAAATCCAAATCCTGCCACTGAAGACCTAGGCACTCGCTGATGCGAAGCCCGGTCGCCGCCGCTAACAGCGTCAAAGTTCGTTCCAACTGAGGAAAGCTTTCCACCAAGCGAAACGCCTGCTCCGGTGTGAGGATAATCGGCTCATAGTCGCTGGTCGTTTTGCAGCGGACCCACCTCATCGGATTGGCATCCTCCGTGCGCGGTATCAAACCGTGTCGCTGAGCATGCTTGTACACACAAGCCATGACCGCACGAATTTTCGCGCAGCTCGGATTGGCGTACCCTAATTCGTCACGGAGGGACTTCAACCAATTCTCGACATCCAGCGGTTTGATGCCCACTGCGATGTTCTTGCCCCATCGCGGGATTAGGAAATCATGGATGATGTGGCGGTGCTGGCATAAAGTCGAAGGAGCACGCTCCGGCAATTCGCTCTTGATGTAGTGGTGACCAATGTCCGAGAAAGTGACGCGACCGCGAGGGTTCGGTTCGTTGATCAATGGGAGAAGGTGCTGGTGCTCTACCTCGGCCCATGCAGCACTTTCGGTCTTGAAATCGCATACGAGTCCTATCGGGAGCTTGTGCTCCACCCGCTTACCGTCCGACTGTCGCGTCACGTAATGCCTCAGCACCCAAGTCGGTCCCGGCTTGCGATTCTCGATTCGTAAACTGCCGCGTTGAAACCTCGCCATCTACGGCTCCTGGTGCGGTACGACGCAGGGTACCCAGTGGGTTTCGTATACCGTGGTCGTTCTGGGAAGAAAACACATTTTTAGCCACGGTGGCGGCAAGCTCGCTCAGACGAAAACGCCAGACACGTCTCGCGCCGTCTCCGATGGGGTGACCGGGTAACTTTCCTGCGCGAGCTAGTTCGAGGATGCGACGCCGATTCATCCATCGCGAAACACTCCTTTCCGAGACATCGAAACCCAGCTTGAGCAGTTCGCCGTGAATGCCTGGTGCTCCCCAGGTCGCATTCTCGGCAGCCATACGAAAGATCAGGAGGCGAATCTCTTTGCTAACACACCCCCGTCCTCCTAGTCGTCGGACTCTTGAGATCCATGTCCAATACAAACGAAAGCCCCGCCCGATGCCAGTTCACGACGGTTCTAGGAGTGACCAAGACGAGAGGTTTCCTCCACCCCGACCAGAGTGCTCGCAACGCAACCCAGAACAGCTTGTGCCAGGCAGTCAGTCGAGGGCGAGGTCGTTGCGCGTGCAGAGCCAGCAATTGCCGACGGAGAGCCAGGTTTTCGAGGACGAGATCCTGGCGGGAACTGAAAGCGCTGACCAACCAGCCGAGGAGATTCCGGAGCGATACGATCATGGCACGAATCTTATCGGAACCGTCGAACTTCGCGTTTCGCACGGCATTCATTTTGCGGGCGTACGATTTTTGACGAGGTACAACCCAGAAGCAGGCCGACTACAAAAATGGCCGGGAGGACCAGAAAGACCAGGAGACCAATGTATGGATGCGGAGGTCCAGGCAAAAAAAGTCATAGAACCAGAAGGCAATGGTAGCCAGCGCCGTGCTCGTCGTAATCACGGCGCCCGTAAGTGTGATGGGATTCTGCCCTAGAAAATAGATCAGCTGCGTCCAGACGCGGAGGCGTTCTCGCAGATTCATTTTCAATCTTCGATTGGTGCGCATTGCCACGGATCATCCGCCGCGTTCAACAATTCCCCCCAGGTCTCGAAGTCAGGAACCGGCCTATTTTTTCAAAGTGCGGATATAAGCCACCAGCCCCTTAACCTCTTCCGGCTTCAAAGATCCATACTTGGGCATCTTGTTCTTGCCGTTGGTAATGATGTCGGTGAGCTCCGCGTCCGACATTTTCTGCACATCGGCAGACGTGAAGTCCTGCACACCCATTTTCTTGCCCGTCGCCGAACCGGTTCCGTCAGTACCATGGCAGGCGGCACATTTTGATTTGAAGAGTGCTGACGGGTCTTGCGCACTCGCCGACAAAAGACTGCCAAGAACAACAGCGAATGTCGCTGCGATTGTAAGCATGTTGTTGTGTATTCGCTTCATCTTCAATCTCCACTCGAGTTTTAGTTGGCCGAACATCGCAACGAGAATACCTAAATCTGTCGCAATATGGAAACGGGGTTGCTGTACCCACATTACAGGTCGATGTAAGCAACATTCCCCCAAAGGCACAGGGCAGACCATCGGGCTGGGCGTCGACTCAGTTCCTTGCGGATCTTAATCGCGGAATTGAGGTCGAGTCAGAATCCTTAGGGATTCTTTGCGTTCACCCCTGGGGATAATCTGCGTGATGATTCTTACGCCATCCCGTGATACCGATCACGGCATCACCCTGGAACATAGGGCCATACTTAACCGACATGCATTTTATGGCGAGCGATAATCGCAACCTGCTGGACGTGCTGAAGTTCGAACTGGAGTTTCTTGAGCGAGGCGGATACGGGCGATCATCGCGCGAATCCTGGCGGGCACAGTTTGTTTTTGAGGATTCCCCCACTTGCATGAACTTTAACTCCAAGGACCGCAAACCGTGCAGCGAATGCTCCCTGATGCAATTCGTCCCAGAGAACGCGCGGACGGAACAAACTCCTTGCATTCATATCCCGCTGTCGCCGAGCGGAGAGACCCTCGAGTCTTTGTACCGCACTGGGACGCAGCAGGAGATTGAGGAGGCGCTCGGCGCTTGGCTGCGGGCGACGATCCAGCGGCTCGAAGCGAAGAGAGCGAATTCCACCGATGTTCGTCGGTAGACGGTTTTTCGGATCGACAGATCAAGGGCAAGGTGAGTCGCCTTGCAGATCGCGAACACCTCTAAGCGAAATCCGTGGCAATTCATTCGTTGCCGCGTTACTCTGGCCGGAACAAGGCGTGCGGATCTCTCCAGTGCCGGCAAGAGCCGTTGACAGGAGGTCTGTGACGAGGAAGGCGATGCCGTAAGAGCCCAAGGTCGAGAGACTGCCGCCCAATCGCTATCCAGCTCTATGACGTTGTTCACCTAGCGTTCTATTTCGGTATCAGCTATGAGTCGGCATTGTGGCGTCTGGACATCACCTGCAACTGTTCCAGACAATGTGGCTGCACGAGATGCAGTGTACTGTGGAGGTGCGTTCTGCTTGACCCGCGGAATCAGCCCGCGAGACCCTCGATCCGCTTCCCCAGTGGTTCCTGCGACAGGAGGCGCGGTGAATGACCGCTGACCAACCTTCCAAACCCAAGCCTACGCGCCGCCGCGCGATTGAAATGTTCCTCGGTGGTGGACTAGTCGCCTCTTTTGCTTCTTTCATCTATCCCGTACTGCGCTATCTTGTCCCTCCGCCGGTGGCTGATCTCGGCGGGGACGAGGTTGTCGCCGCCAAGCTAACGGAGTTGAAGCCGAACAGCGGAAAGATCTTCCGGTTCGGTAATCGCCCTGGTCTGCTGATCCGCACTGCCAGCGGAGAGTACCGCGCCATGTCGGCGACCTGCACGCATCTATCCTGCACCGTGCAGTATCGCGACGATCTGCATGAAGTCTGGTGCGCCTGCCACAACGGCAAGTACGACCTCAACGGCCGAAACATTTCGGGTCCTCCGCCGCGACCGCTGGAAGGCTTTGAGGTGCAGGTGCGCGGGGACGAGATATTCGTAAGGCGTCGGCGGGAGGCTTGAGATGAGCGTGCGCAACTGGCTGGACCGGCGGTTGGGTTGGGATGACCTGATCGCCCCGTTGCGCAAGAAAACGGTTCCTCTGCACAAACTTTCCTACTGGTACTTCCTCGGAGGCATCACCCTTTTCCTTTTCGTCATCCAGGTGCTGACCGGGATCCTGCTGCTTCTGTACTACCGGCCCGGAGCGAACGAAGCCTTCGAGAGCGTGCAGTACATCATGACCCAAGTACAGTTTGGCTGGCTGATTCGGTCTATCCACTCCTGGTCGGCCAACTTGATGATCTTTACCGCGTTCGCGCACATGTTCAGCGTGCTGTTTCTTAAGGCGTATCGCAAACCGCGCGAGCTCACCTGGGTCAGCGGAGTGATTCTCCTGTTTCTAGTCATGGGCTTCGGTTTCAGCGGCTACTTGCTGCCTTGGAACACTCTCGCTTTCTTCGCCACCAAGGTCGGTACCGAAATTGCTGGGCAGGTTCCGGGCATCGGCAGGCCCGTGATGATCTTTCTTCGCGGTGGTGAAGAAGTAACTGGAGCCACCCTGACTAGGTTCTTTGGATTCCATGTCGCCGTCCTGCCCGGATTGGCCACCTTACTGATCCTGCTGCACGTGTTGCTGGTTCAGCACCTTGGCATCAGCATTCCACCGAAACTGGAAGTTCAGTGGACCGCCAATCCGTCGGCAAAGCGGGAAATGAAATTCTTTCCCAACTTCTTGCTGCGGGAATTGATGGCGTGGTACGTGGCCCTGGCAGTCTTGGGCGCCTTGGCAGCAATCTTCCCGTGGAACCTCGGTGTCAAGGCTGACCCTTTTGTGCCTGCGCCAGCGGGAATCAAGCCCGAGTGGTACTTCCTCTTCATGTTCCAGACGCTTAAGCTCATTCCGCCCAAGGTGGGGTTCATTGACGGGGAAGTTCTCGGTGTAGTTGCTTTTGGCCTCATCGGCTTGTTGTGGCTTCTGCTGCCTTTTTTCGAGAGTGGCCAGCCTTCACACATGAAAAGGTGGATCACTGGGCTTTCCGTCTTTGCTCTGGCGTACGTGGTAGGTATGAGTGTCTATGGCTATCTTGCGAAATAAGCTCCGGCCATTCAGCGCAGCCGGCTACGCCGGGCTGACCGCCTTCATCCTGCTCGCAGCCTGTCTGGGCTATGGGCAAACCACGAACTCCTGCCTGGATTGTCACTCCGCCTTGCCTGACCCCCTCGGGGTGACCCCGGAGAAGTTCAGCCTGGACATACACGCACAAGAGGGTTTGACTTGCGCCAGCTGCCACGGAGGCGACCCAACCGCCGACGATCCAGACAAGGCCATGAGCAAAAAGGCTGGGTGGAAGGGCAACATTGATCGCAAGCAGATTCCGCAGTTATGCGGAAGTTGCCATTCGGATCCAGCCTATATTCGGCAGTTCAACCCCAGCTTGCGCACCGACCAGTTGGACCAGTACCGCACCAGTGTGCACGGCAAGCGCTTCGCGGCTGGAGACACGAAGGTCGCCGTATGCACGGATTGTCATAGTGTCCACGATCTGAGGGCACCGAGCGATCCCCGTTCCACGGTTAACCCTGTCAACGTGGCAAACACCTGCGCTCGCTGCCATTCTGACGCGGATTACATGAAGGGATATTCCGTTCCCACGGATCAGTTCGCAAAGTACGGCACGAGCGTGCACCACCAGGCGCTAGCGGTGCGAGGCGACCTGAGTGCGCCAACCTGTACCACGTGCCATGGAAACCATGGCGCGGCGCCGCCAGGAGTAGACAGGGTTCAGAATGTGTGCTCGAACTGTCACGCTTTCCAAGCCCAGATGTACGAGAAAAGTTCGCATAAGAAGGCCTTTGAAGCCTCTTCTTTTCCAGGATGCGTGGTGTGTCACAGCAATCATGGCATCAGCCATCCCACTGACGCGATGCTCGGTACTGGTCCAGGCGCCGTCTGCATGCGTTGCCATACCCCAGGTGACGCCTGCGATCAAGCAAGGGCCGGATTGCAAACCTCCTTGAGCCAATTGGACGCGGCCATCAAAAGCGCAGACCAGGTTCTTGGTATCGCCGAGTCCTCTGGTATGGAAGTGAGCGAGGCTCGGCTGGGACAGGATCAAGCAACGGATTCGCTGACCAAGGCTCGGGTCACAATCCACAGCTTCCGGACGGACTTGGTAGATCAGGATGTTCAAGGCGGCCTAAAAATCGCCGCTAAGAACCTGAAAGCTGGGAAGCAAGCCATGATTGAGCGCAACCATCGCCGAGTGGGGCTCGGAATTTCCCTCATCGCGATCGGGATGGTGTTGGCTGGGCTTTGGCTGTACACCAAGAAGATAGAGAGTTAGACCTCAAAGGGTTAAGGTCCAATTCCCTATCGTTGGCTACTCGAAAGTTGGCCGGAGCGTCTTGTCTGTGTTTTAAAGGACGGGCGATCCGCCGGGCGAGAATCCTTCCGCGCCGCGAGAATGGCTCGCCGCGATTAAAAGCACGCGTTTGCGGCCTGCTTCCACGTGAAAGAGTTTAACTGGTATTCTCTTTTTGTTCGCCATACAGCAAGCCGTGGCGGTAATTCCCGGCCCTAGCCCGCGATTGGCCGCGTTCCGCGAGTTTAGAGGGGTTTAGCGGTTGCTGGGCGAACATGGAAGTTGTTGTATGTATGGGTTAAGCTAACCTTGACACGGAAGAGGTCAGAGGTTCGAGTCCTCCCGGGCCTACCATGTTTTTCAATCACTTAGCGTTTCGTTCCGGAACGCCGCTGCATCTTCTATCGGTGAAAGACTATATGAGACGTGTGGAAACGGTTGCAAACAGCGGATTCAAGGCGCCGTCATCGACAAAATCGGAATAGAGTCACCGGGTTGAGCGAGCGTTCATTGTTCGCTTTGCCGACTATTCGCTTCGGTGACGAGAAGAGCGCGAGGGGTGTTCCCGTAAACAATCGCTCTCTACCGGCCTCTTAAGGGTGGCCCCTCCGGCGTCGTTTGCTATTGAATCGGTTCGCGGCTGTACGCGATGTTGCCTCCAACAATAGTCAGCACCGATTCGGTTTTCGGCAGATCATCATTTGAGACCTTGAAGATATCCTGCGACAACACCGCCAAATCCGCCAACTTGCCGACCTCGAGCGTCCCAAGCCGGTCTTCGACGAATTCGGAATAGGCTGCAGTTCGCGTGAAAGCGATGAGCGCCTGCTCGCGTGTGATTGCTTCCTTTGGATAAAGGGCGTAAGTGCTCGCGATCTGGATATTGAGGAATGGATTCAGGAACGGAAAATCAGGCCGGCCGTCACTGGCAAGGACGAGCGGAATTCCGGCCTCGAGGACCGACCGGCATGGAGTCCAGACTGGAGGGCGCTGAGGGCTGAGCGGTAGCTCACCGAGATACATCGGGTTCTCCGCCACAATCACGCCGAGCTTCCTGGCGCGGGGGATCAAGTCTTCCATGAGGCCGTTGCCATGTTCAATGCGGAGGCGACGATTCGCCCAGACCTTCTCGCCGCCGGTAGCGTCCATCTGATTCAGAAGCTGCTCGGTACTGCGATCGGCGGTCACATGAATCATTAATGGCAGGTTATGTTGAACCGCTTCGCTCAGAATTGCTCGTACCTCCGCGTCGGGGTAGTCGGTCTGCCCCGACGTTGTGGGGTCGTCAGCATAGGGAGCACGCATGGGAGCGGTGCGATGAACCGGCTCGCCATCGAGCACCCACTTCTCGCCGTGCGAGGTGACCCGGTCCGCGATGGCGGGCGGGACCGTCGCCTGCTGGAGCCTGCGCCGTTTCTGACCGGTCTCGTACTGGGCGAACGGCATGACCCACACCCGGAACGGCGCATTGACGCGGGCGAGTTGCTCGATCCTAGCCGCGGGCTTGTATTCCATAAACGTATTCCCGGTGATCCCCCACCTAGCTTCGTCGACAAAGTATTTTCGCAGCTTCTCGTCGTCCTTGGAGCCATCGGAGATTGCTCTCACGAACAAAGGGAGCATGGCCGAGTTATGGACGACTCCGTCCCATGTTTTAGATTTCGCATTCTTGCCGTACCAACCTGCAAGTGGAGGCGATGCACTGGTGTCGATCCCAAACCATTTCACGGCGGCGCTATTCAGCATCCCGGCATGCACAGTTCCGCCGGCCAGGAAAACTGCAGTATGCGGCGCAACACGGTCAAGCGCAGCAGGAGTGCACTCCGGATCGAAAAAGGCGTTTGCGCCCATGAAGCCAAAGAGCAGGTTTCCGACCGATACGTCGTTGACTTTGTCCGCGACCATCTCGAGCACGTGCTTGCAAGTTGGCGCGAATCCTCCAAAGTCGACGGTCGTAACATCAGGAACAGCATCCATCAGCATGTAGTGAATATGCGTATCCAGGATGCCAGGGATCACGAGGCGACCGGCTGCGTCAATCTTCTTCGTCTTCGGACCAGCAAGCGAAATGATCTCCTGGTTCATCCCGACAGCGAGTATCCGTTCACCTTTGATCGCGATTGCTTCCGCATGTGGATGCGCGTTGGATGCGGTGAAGACGTTGGCATTCACAAGGATTATGTCGGAGACATCGTTCTGCGCCTGCGCAGGTCCTAACACAAACAAGAAAAATGCCCCAACACTCAACACTCGCCCGAATGCTGCAGCCGCCTCTCGCCGGAAGACATCGCGCACCGGGCGACGAAGGAGATACCACAGCCAGAACACCGAGAGCGCAATTCGCACTAGCGTGAAAATGATCGCTCCAGCAGTCGGTGTAGCCAGCAGAGGCCGTACTTCGGTGGTCATCAAAAGCAGCGAAAGCGCGATCAACGCGAGCATGACGATTCGCGCCCAGTTCTGCAGCTTCCAGAAACCCACGGCCATGGCACAGGTAAGAATCGCCATGCCTGAATAGTAGATCGGCTGCAGGCGCCCCATGGAACTGTGGATCGTCTCCGGACCAGCGCCGGATGGGCTAAGCGTGTGCAACACCGCTACCAGCGCACCGTGGTTGAAAACCGCCAACAGAGCGAAAACAGCGTACACGGCTACATTCAGTGCAAACAGAAATGCCAAGATGGTAATTCCGATTGGCCGGGCCTTCATGGGGAATTGGTCCTCCTTTTTGTGATAATGTAAATCGCCATTGACATTTTATGCTGATAATGTGAATCTATAATCACATTTTGTCAAGGGGAATAATCTGACCATGACCAGGAAGCGGGCTCTCATTCATCCCCTCCAGAAACGCAGTCAGGAGTCGCTCCAACGCATGCTGGATGCGGCCGAGGCGGTTCTGGCCAAACATGGCCTGGAAGGCACTACTTTACCTCGCATTGCGGGCAAAGCCGGCATGTCGCCGGCAAATGTGTACCGGCGCTTCCGCGACAAAGACGCTTTGATGGGGGCGGTGTTCGAGCGGTTGACCGCGTGCAGTTCTGCTGAGAGTACGGCGCAGTTTGATCCCGAGGCAGTGCGTCCGCTCGGCATTGTGCAGTTCTCGCGGAACGTAATTGGCGGGATGATCCGTGGTTTTCGGAACAACGCCGGGCTGAGCCGCGCGGCCGTCCAATACTCCGAACTGCATTGGGAAGTCGGCTTTGTGCGCAAGGCACGGGCATCGGAAGCGAAATCGTTTCAGACCATGGTGGACACATTTATGATGTGGCGCGACCTGATCAAGCATCCCGAACCGGAGCGCGCAGTCCGGTTTGCGTTTGTGATGGTTGCTCTCGTGCTGAGGGAACTCATTCTGTTCGAGCGCACACGTACCTTCGAGGAAGTTCTCGCGGTGAACGACGAGTTGCTCAGCCGGGAGTTGCCCAGGTTGTTTCTTCGATATCTCGGTGTCCAGGACGAAACTTGATCATAGAGGTTGGGTGAGTTGAATACTCGCAGACTGCTGACCGTGGGGATTTTGTTGCTGTTCGGCGGGGAGGCCTTTAGCTTGCTTGGGCCGATGAGCTTCGAACACACGGTGCATTTCGTGGGACACGTTGTGTTCTATGCGGGGCCAGCCTGGTCTGCATCGGCGTGGTCACGCATCTCCAATGGCTCTTCCGGGCCGATGCGCCTCTGAAGCGTGCGCGTAGCGCCACGGGCAAAGCAGCCGATGCCGAGACCTGCGACAAACACAAGGACGGTCACTAGAGAAGTGCGTCTCATCTGGCCTCCTAAGCACTTGCACTTGCCACGCCTCTGTGTGTGTCAACGGCCCGCTGGGGGCGACCAGGTAATCGGCACAG
>DATJVZ010000098.1:0-3770 GCA_035501575.1 Terriglobales bacterium
CTCAACTATTTCCAGGCCAGGAAACAGTTTTCCAGCGGTGTGATCGAGGGACTGAACAACAAGGCCAAAGTAACCATGAGAAGGTCCTACGGCTTTCGCACCTTTCGTATCCTGGAACTCGCGCTCTATCACTCACTTGGAGAACTACCGGAGCCGGAGCTTACCCATGAATTCTTCTGACGAGTCTCTTTTTTCTGGGGCTAGAGAGAAACGCAGCCCGGAAGAGCGCAGCGGAAACCTACCGTACGACGCCTTCCAGCGGAGAACTTGCCGTGGCATAGAGCTTTTTCGCCATGCGCCCGGCTAAAAAGGCCTCCCGGCCTGCCAGCACTGCATGTTTCATGGCGTCTGCCATGAGCACCGCATCCTGGGCGTTCGCGATGCCCGTGTTCATGAGCACTGCGTCTGCCCCCAGTTCCATGGCGATCACGGCATCGGACGCCGTGCCCACTCCCGCATCGAGAATCAGCGGCACGCCGGTAATCATCTCTCGCAGAATTCGGATATTGGCGGCGTTTTGCACACCCAAGCCGCTGCCAATCGGCGCACCGAGCGGCATGATGGCGCTGGCTCCGGCATCGAGCAGCCGCTTGGCAACCACGATGTCATCGGAGGTGTAGGGAAGTACGGTAAATCCTTCTTTGACCAGCACCCGCGTCGCCTCCACGGTAGCTTGCACATCGGGATAGAGCGTCGCTTGATCCCCGATCACCTCGAGCTTCACCCAATCGGAAAGCCCGACCTCCCGCCCTAGGCGTGCCGTGCGGATAGCCTCCTCCGCCGTGTAACACCCGGCCGTGTTCGGCAGCAGAAAATATTGCTGAGGATCGATGTAGTCGAGCAGCGATTCCTTGCTGCGATCCAGATTGACGCGGCGGACGGCGACCGTCACCATCTCCGCCCCGCTGGCTTCGAGCGCCCGCGCGGTTTCCTGCGGCGACTTGTATTTTCCCGTTCCTACGATCAGCCGGGAACGAAAGGCACGGCCGGCAATACGCAGTGAGTCTGCCATTGCCTCTATTGTAATGAAAGCGCGGCGCGGGCGCACCTGGCGGGGATGCCTTGAAGAGGACGTCCGGCCCTAGGCTTGCTGGGCTGGCCCAATCTGGGTCGCCTTTTCGCCTGGTGAATCAGCATGGTTAGAAGGGCTGGAAATGACGATTAGTGGCGCGTGTGGGTTGGCGCCTCAGCCTCTACCGCTGCGTAGGTCTCCTCGATCTCCCGCCGATACCTTTCTTCCACTGCGCGTCTTCGCAATTTCATACTCGCGGTGAGCAAGCCGTTTTCCGCGGAAAACTCCTCCTCCGCCAAAACCACTTTTTTCAACTGCTCAAAACGCGCGAGATCCCGGTTCACCTCGGCCACGAGTCCCTCATACAGCTCGCGCACTTTGACCTCTCGAATCAGCTCCCGGTGTGAGGAGAACACAATGTGATTCGCCCGGGCCCAGTCTTCGAGCAGGGGAAAACAGGGCGCAATCAGCACCGCGGCGAACTTGCGCCTATCCCCCAGCACGACGGCTTCCGCAATCAATGCATTGTGCTTCAGAGAATTCTCCAGGGGCTGGGGGGCTATGAACTTTCCTCCCGAGGTCTTGATCAAGTCTTTCTTGCGATCCGTAATGGACAAGTAACCCTCGTCATCGAGATTGCCGATGTCACCCGTCTTGAACCATCCGTCGTTGAACGCGTTCTTGGTTTCCTCCGCCTTATTCCAATACCCGTCGAAGACCGATGGTCCACGCACCAGAACTTCTCCGTCCGCTGCGATCCGCACCTCAACATTCGCTAGAGGTTTGCCGACCGTTCCTAGCTTGTGCGCTTTCGGGGTGTTTACCGCTATGACCGGCGAAGTCTCGGTCAGTCCGTAACCTTCATGAATGCGAATTCCGATGTCTGCGTACCACTCCGCCAATTGCCGTCCTAAGGGAGCTCCGCCGGAAATAAACAGTTCCGCTCGTCCTCCCATCCCCGCCCGCACCCTAGAATAGAGCAAGCGGTTGGCCATCTTCCAGGCGAAGGACTTCGGCGTTTGTCCCCGTAGGATTTCCTCCCGATGAACCCGGCCCACAGACATCGCCCAGTGATAGATTAGCCGTTTGGGAAAGCCTTTCGCCTTCTGCTCCACTTGTGCGTGCACCTTCTCGTAAACCCTGGGCACGCCCACGAAGACGGTGGGACGAACTTCGAGCAGCGCCTGTGGAAGCTGATCCAGGAAAGAAACGTACGCCAAGGTCACGCCATGGTAGAGCAGGACAAAATCCACATGGCGCGCGGTGACGTGCGACAAAGGAAGAAACGAAATGCTGATCTCGCCCTGGCCGACGGGAAAATCGGGAAGGGAAACGTTGATGTTGGCGACCATATTGCCATGGGTGAGCATGGCGCCTTTCGGTGTGCCCGTGGTCCCGGAGGTGTAAATGATCGTGGCCAGATCGTTGGGATTCGCGGTCTTTGCCGCAGCGTCAAACCGAGGGTCGGATTCCGTGGGACCGTTCTCCATCCACTCCTGCATGGAAGAAGCCTGTGCGTTCTTAACCGCATCCATGACCACGATCTCTTTGAGCGGAGTTTGATTCCGAACGCTACTTACTTTCTCCAACTGTTTTTCGCTGGAAACAAAAATGGTTCGCGCTCCCGAATCTCGCAGGAGGTAGGCGACTTGTTCAGGCGTGAGGGTGGCATAGATCGGTACGACGACGGCGCCCGTCAGCAGGCAAGCAAAGTCAGCGATGGTCCACTCCGGCCGATTTTCGCTGAGGATCGCGACCCGGTCTCCCTTGGTAACTCCGCATTCTTTGAGCGCCCGGGAGACACCGACTACGTTCCGATACAACTCATTCGAAGAAATCGACTTCCACTGGATCGCTTGCCGATGCATCATGACCACGCGATCGTTGCGGCCTGTAATTGCGAAGAAGATATCGTTAAGCGTGTTAAGGCTCATGCCACTAAACAAGCCGTCCTGGACTCAAAGATACGGGAATGCCGCTCCAAGGGCCAGTTCCGGAGAGGGTACGAACGGTCGTGCCCCCCAGACAACCCTGGGAAGGGTTTAGCTGCCCGCCTTGGCTTTCGAGCGCGAGGAGTCCGTCGGGAATCCAGCCGTTCTCAGCGAGCTCGACAGATGCGGCGTGCCGATGCACGGATATTCGGTTAGGGCAATGCCGCTTGCGATGCCCCCGGTTGCTTCCTAAATTTAGCAAGGTACGAGTATTTCTTGGCTCCTCGGATCGGCGGGACCTGACTGCCCGTGATGGCTCGATGCCCCACAGCGCAGAGATCACCGTCTTAGTGAGTGAAGGGCTCAAGGTCGGATGTGAGTAAATGGGACATGCACAGTTTGACCGTCACTCAGACGGTTGTTATTATGGCTTCGCGGGGTGGAGCAGTCTGGTAGCTCGTTGGGCTCATAACCCAAAGGTCGGTGGTTCAAATCCACCCCCCGCAACCACTTAGCGACTTCTCGGTACCCATTGGCTCCCGTTCGCTGCCGCATTAGGCACCAATGACACCGCCACAAGTCTCACAGGGCAGTACGCTCCGAACGACCACACTGTTTGCGGCACGCTTGCCCTCCGACATGGCTTGCGTATAGACATTCATCGTGCTTTGGATGGTGGAGTGCCGCAGCAGTTCTTGTTGGACTTTGATGTCGGCCCCCACTCGACGCAGCAGGCTCGAGTAGGAATGGCGAAACGTGTGCCAGCCAATTTTGCCGACGCCGACACGCACGGCGGCGGGTTTGATGTGCCGTCGCAGAATGCTCTC
>DATJVZ010000099.1:0-11824 GCA_035501575.1 Terriglobales bacterium
GAGGAGGTTGCCTCGGTGAACGCGGCCCTAGCTCGTTCGCTAGCGCAATTGAAGGTTAAACGTCGTAATCGCTAACCGGAATCGCACTCGGAGTCACCAAGACCGAAGCCCGCGAGATTCGAAGTGCAGCCGTTGGTCTCGTCACGGTCGATCTTCCGCGGATCTCATCCGCGTGAGCGGCGAGCACGAATAGGCACAGCCGGCTTAGAGGTGGGCATTTGGTTGGGACAATCTCTGCTCAGCCGGAGGAAGTCCAACCGCCAGCTTGCTCGCCTGCCGTTCGAGATTTGATTTCAGGCCGACCATCAGGTGCGCCGCTAATTGATAACTGAAGAATGTCTCACCCCGGCCAACCGCGTGAATAGCAGCGACCAGGTCTGTTCGAGCCTCAGACTTCAGAAGATATCCTCCTGGCCCATGCTTCGTCGCTGCCCGCACGATATCGGCCTCCAGCCGATCCGCGAGAAAAACGATCTTGGTATTTGGGGCAAGCATGCGTATCCATCCGCCGGCTTGTATGCCACTTAGCTTCGGTAAGTGAATGTTCAGCACGGCCACCGAGGGCTGCAGCATCTCCGCCATCTTGACGGCCCTGAGCCCGTCGGACACTTCGCAGATGACCTCCAAGGATGGATTCTGCCGAAGACGAGAAGAGAGGAATTCCCGCCAAGACTCAATTTCATCGGCTAGGAGGATACGTACCAGCGCCATTGTAGAAACCCCCGGCCTCGCAGAATGAAAATTCGTTAAGGCTCGAACTTTGATAAAGAGTTACACAATGGAGTCTCGATGGTCGTTGCTCCGAAGCAACCTGGAAAAAACGACACCCCGAGGGCCAAACCCCGGGCAGGCAAGCAGAAAGGAACGACCGCACAAGCGGCGAGGACCAAGCTGTCGACTTCGTAGAGTTACGACGGATCTGCTTCGTGCAATATCACACGAACGGTGTCGCGGGCGATGAGAAGCTCCTCATCGGTGGGAATGGCATAAGCCAGCAAGCTGGAGTCCGCAGTCGAAATCTTGTCTTCGCGGCCAACCGCCTGTTGGTTTTTGGTGGCGTCCATACGGAGGCCAGCCCATTCCATTCCGGAGCAGATCCGAGCGCGAATGTCCGGAGAGTTTTCTCCCATTCCGCCCGTGAAAACTACGGCGTCAGCGCCACCCATTGAAGCCAGGTACGCCCCAATGTATTTTCGCGCCCGGTAGCAGAAGATTTCGATTGCCAGCCGGACCCGCCGATCGCCGCGTTCGTTCAGCTCCGCCTGCAACTGGCGCATGTCATTGGTAAGCCCGGAAAGGCCCAGCAAGCCGGACTGGGCATTCAGCAGCGTGTCGATCTCGGAGATCGACATTTCTTCCTTGCGAGCGATCACCCCAACCATGGCCGGATCGAGGTCGCCTGAGCGCGTGCCCATGACCAGACCCTCAAGTGGAGTCATGCCCATGGATGTATCAATCGAGGATCCGCGCTTGATGGCCGCCGCTGAACAGCCATTCCCCAGATGCAGGGTGATGATATTGGTTTCATCGCGCGTCAGCCCGCGCAGAGCCCGATAGCGGGATGCCACGTAGCGATGCGAGGTCCCGTGGAATCCGTAACGGCGGATGCGGTGCCGCTGATAGAGATGATACGGCAGGGCATACAGGTAGGCTTGCTCGGGAAGGGACTGATGAAAAGCGGTGTCGAAAACGGCCACCTGCGGGACGTCTTTGCCAAGAATTTCCCTAGCGGCCAGCATGCCTTGAATGTTGCTGGGATTGTGCAGAGGCGCCAGGTCGATACAGTTCTGAATCCCCCTCAACACCTCGTCGTTAATCAAAGCGGATTCCTTAAACAACTCTCCGCCGTGTACGACGCGGTGTCCCACGGCGTGAATGTCCGACGGGCTCTTAATCCCAGGCACGCCGGATCGATCCGATGTGATGTAGCGAACGATGTATTCGAGTGCGGCGCCCACGTCTCCGAGCCTTGCGGTAGTGGTCTGGCTAGCCTCGGTGCAAGCCCGAAATCGGAGGATGGCTTCGCCGCCAATACCCTCAACTTCGCCTCGACAAAGACGATCGTCCTGGTGTTGCCGGATCCGATCCAAATCGGTAGCAATCACCTGAAATTTCAAACTGGAGCTTCCCGAATTCACAACCAGGACGTTCATGGGGCAAGCGCTTAGCAGCGCGTCGCACCGAGGATAAACTCTCGTGCCCGCTACCGGCAACGACGGGCCAGTTTGGTCGACAACGCGCAAGTCGAATCCTCCATCCAAGTGGCGTAGAAGCTGTCCGTCGCTTTTGGAAAGCCTCCCTATCAGGGCAAGCAATTCCGCTCCGGCACGCCGTGACGCACGCTGTCGAGCTGTGCAAAACGAGGGGCTAATCACGGAGAAAGCGGGAGAGCCGGGACGGTATAAGACCTGTTAGTTCTATCAGTATCCGGGGACGAGCCTTTGTTTCACTATGGTCACACTGAAGGTCCTCCGTCTCACCAAGACTTTGGCTAAGGCATTCTCATGACCTTGAACACCACGGGCGGCGCCAATTGTGAGCGCAACGGGCGCGCCTTTCACGGCAACCAAAAACGGCAAATGCAGGAGGAGTTATGGGAGTAGCAACCATCGATATGAATGCGAAGGCAGGTGCTGTTCGTCCCGGTACGGAGGACAGGCTATCCGCGGAGGAGCTTCGCAAGATCCACGCTTATTGGCGAGCCTGCAACTACCTGGCTGTCGGCATGATCTATCTCGAGGAAAATCCTTTGCTCCGGGAACCTTTGCAGAAGGAGCACATCAAACGCCGATTGCTGGGCCATTGGGGCTCGAGCCCCGGTCTGAGCTTCAGCTATGTTCATCTCAATCGCCTGATCAAGAAGTATGACATCGACGCCATCTTCCTTGCCGGCCCTGGCCATGGCGCGCCGGGCGTGCTTGGGCCAGCCTACCTGGAAGGCACTTATTCTGAAATCTACCCGAGCAAGAGCGAAGACATCGAGGGAATGCGCACCTTCTTCAAGGAGTTTTCTTTCCCCGGCGGCATCGGCAGCCATTGCACTCCCGAGACCCCCGGCTCCATTCATGAAGGGGGTGAGTTGGGTTACAGCATCTCGCATGCCAGCGGAGCTGCCTTTGACAATCCCGGTCTGCTGGTCGCGGTCGTAGTGGGGGACGGCGAGTCGGAGACCGGGCCACTAGCCACTTCCTGGCACTCCAACAAGTTTCTGAATCCCATCCGCGACGGCGCCGTGCTTCCCATCCTCAATCTGAACGGTTACAAGATCAACAACCCGACGATCCTGGCGCGCATTTCCCACGAAGAACTCGAGGCCCTATTGAAGGGTTACGGGTGGACTCCCCACTTCGTGGAAGGCCATGATCCCGAGATCATGCACCAAAAAATGGCCGCCACCCTCGAGGACTGCTATCTCGAGATTCGCCGAATTCAGGAGGAGGCCCGCACAAAGGGCAACGCCGACCGGGCACACTGGCCCATGATCGTGCTGCGCAGTCCCAAGGGCTGGACCGGTCCCAAAGAAGTGGATGGCCACAAAGTCGAGGGTTTCTGGCGCGCCCACCAGGTCCCGCTCGCCAAGGTCAGAGAAAATCCGGCCCACTTGAAACTGCTCGACGAATGGCTACGCAGTTACCGGCCCGAGGAGTTGTTCGATGAAAGCGGAAAACTCATTCCGGAGTTGAAGGCGCTGGCACCCACGGGAACGCGGCGAATGAGCGCCAATCCGCATGCCAATGGCGGTCTGTTGCGGAAGGCTTTGCGCATGCCCGACTTCCGCAACTACGGCGTTGCGGTGGAGAAGCCCGGGCAGACCCAGGTTGAAAACGCCCGCCCTCTCGGGCAATTCCTGCGCGATATTGTGCGCCACAACCCGAATAACTTTCGCGTGCTCAGCCCCGACGAAAACACATCCAACAAGCTCGATGCCATCTACGAAGCCAGCAAGAAGTTGTGGCTGGAGGAATTTCTGCCCGAGGATCTCGATGGCGGCGAGTTGTCCCGCGACGGTCGAGTCCTCGAAATGCTCTCCGAACACACTTTGGAAGGCTGGCTCGAAGGCTATCTGCTCACCGGCAGACATGGCTTCCTCTCGAGCTACGAAGCTTTTGTCCATGTCATCGATTCCATGTTCAACATGCATGCCAAGTGGCTGGAGATGGCCAAGGAATTACCCTGGCGTGCACCGATCTCATCGCTGAATTTGCTGATTACCTCCACCGTGTGGCGCCAGGATCACAACGGCTTTACCCACCAGGATCCCGGTTTCCTCGACGTGGTCGTCAACAAGAGCCCGAGGGTTTGCCGCATCTATCTGCCCCCCGACGTGAATACCCTGCTCAGCGTTGCCAGCCATTGCCTCGAAAGCACGGGCTACATCAACGTGATTGTGTCCGATAAGCAAAAACACTTGCAGTACATGACCATGGAGGAAGCCATAGCCCATTGCACTAAAGGTATCGGCATCTGGCAGAAGGCAAGTAACGACGAAGGTGTGGAACCGGATGTGGTCATGGCCTGTGCCGGCGACGTTCCAACGCAAGAGGCACTCGCAGCGGTTGCGCTGCTGCGTGAATACTTCCCGAAACTGAAGATCCGATTCATCAACGTCGTGGACCTTTACCGACTCGTTCCCTCGACCGAGCATCCCCACGGCCTCTCGGACCGGGACTTCGATAGCCTGTTCACGAAAGACAAACCCATCATTTTCAACTTCCATGGGTATCCCTGGTTGATTCATCGTTTGACCTATCGCCGGACCAATCACGACAACCTGCATGTGCGGGGATACAAGGAAAAGGGAAACATCAACACCCCCCTCGACTTGGCCATTCAAAACCAGATCGATCGGTTCAGTCTGGCAATGGATGTGATCGACCGCGTGCCCGCACTGGAGGTGGCGGGCGCACATGCCAAAGAGCAGTTACGGAACATGCAGATCGAGTGTCAGGCCTACGCCCATGAGTATGGCGTAGACAAGCCGGAGATCGATCAATGGACTTGGCCAGGCTGACGGCCGCGCCTCGTAGCCGAGAATGGATGACGGCTGCCAGAAACCGAAAGCGAGGTCACACGAGGAGCCGGAGCACATGAGTGACAACCTCCCGATCGTCTATATAGCTCGCCACGGGGAGACGGCGTGGAGTCTGACCGGCCAACACACTGGACTCACCGACCTGCCGCTCACCGAACACGGGGAACGCACGGCTCGCCGACTCGAAGAACGCCTCGAGGGGCTGAGTTTCGCCAAGATTTTGGTCAGCCCCTTACAGCGCGCACGACGCACCTGTGAACTTGCTGGTTATGGTGCGGTCGCCGACATCGATCCTGATCTCGTGGAATGGGATTACGGCCAGTATGAAGGACTCCGCACCGCGGACATCCGCAAGGAGCGCCCGGACTGGCAACTATTCCGCGATGGATGCCCCGGAGGTGAATCACCCGGGCAGGTCGCAACCCGTGCGGATCGTGTCGTAAGCCGCGTACGCGCAGTCAATGCCGACGTGCTGATTTTTTCGAGTGGGCATTTCATTCGGGTATTAGCCAGCCGTTGGCTCGATCTCGCTCCCTCCCCCAACGCCAGGTTCTTCATGCTCAGCACAGCCAGCCTGAGTGCTCTCGGTTACGAACAGGATCTTTCCCGGCCGGTAATCCGGCTATGGAACGATACGCATCACGTGGCAGCCTAGGCGATGGAGCGCCAGGTGCCACTATAAGTTGAAGGGAACGAACCTAAGGGAGATTTCGATGAGCACAAAAATTGTAACCACCCCGGAAAGTCCGACAGCGGCCAAGACCGCAACTCTGTTCCTCACCACTTCCTCCGTTGCCAGGCTTATCGAGCAGTACGGTTGTGGCTCGGTTCAGTTTTCGGAGATGGACAATGGCCTCTATGAGCGCCACCTGCTCTTTGACAACGCTAGCGATCCCACAGCGGCCGATGCTCGGATGCAGTATGAGGCGATTGCGCATTCTGTCCGCGATGTTCTCTCCCAGCGTTGGGTGCGAACCGAAAGCACCTACCAACGCCAGAATCCGAAGCGTGTGTACTACCTTTCGATGGAGTTTCTGATCGGCCGATCGCTCAGCAACAACATCAAAAACCTGCTGCTTGATCCCATCCTCAAGGATATGGTCCGCCAAAAAAGCATCGATTGGCTTCGGGTGGTAGAAGAGGAGCCGGATGCGGGGTTAGGCAACGGAGGGCTGGGACGTTTAGCGGCTTGTTTTCTCGACTCGATGGCGACCATGCAGCTCCCCGCGATGGGCTACGGCCTGCGCTACGAACACGGCATTTTCAAACAATCCATTCAAGACGGGTGGCAAGTGGAAAAGCCGGACAATTGGCTACGTCGCGCCGATCCCTGGGAGGTTGCCCGTCCCCTGGAAACGGTGGAAATTAAATTGAACTGCTCCTTCGAACTGCACGGGGGAAGCTTGCGCGCCGTGCCGGGTCATCCGTCAAGTTTGATCGGTGTTCCCTTCGATCGCCCAATCGTCGGCTACGGCGGCAAGACGGTAAACACGCTGCGCCTGTGGGCTGCAGCCGCACCTGACTATTTTGACTTTCAGGAATTCAGCAGCGGTGATTTTGTTGCCGCTTTGGCGGAGAGCCTCAGCGCCGAGTCCATCACCCGAGTGCTCTATCCCGACGACTCCACCAGCAGGGGACAAGCCCTGCGCTTCGTGCAGGAATATTTCCTGGTCGCCGCTTCCCTCGCCGATCTGGTGCGGCGCTTCCGGAGGAACAACGACGATTGGAGCCGGTTCCCGGAAAAGGTCGCTATCCAGCTCAACGACACGCACCCGGCGCTGGCGGTTCCCGAGTTGATGCGAATTCTCGTGGACGAAGCGCACCTGGGATGGGATCAAGCCTGGGACATCACCGCAAGGACACTGGCCTACACAAACCATACCTTGCTACCGGAAGCCCTCGAGAAGTGGCCGCTCGGCTGGTTGGAGATGATTTTGCCGCGTCATTTGGAAATCATCTTCGAGATCAACCGACGCCTGCTCGATTCGGTTCGGGAACGCTTTCCCGGCGACGAAGGACGGGTCGAGCGCGTGAGCCTCGTCGAGGAGGGTGAGCCGCGCAAGGTTCGCATGGCGAACCTCGCCATCGCAGGATCACACAGCACCAACGGGGTGGCTTCCATTCACTCCACCCTGTTGCGCACGGTTACGGTCCGCGATTTGGCCGAGATCTTTCCCGAGCGTTTCAACAACAAGACCAACGGAGTGACGCCACGGCGATGGCTATTGTTGGCCAACCCGGCGCTCGCCGGGGTGATCACCGAAGCCATCGGCGATGGCTGGATCGGCGACCTGAGTGAGTTGAGCAAGCTCCGGCCCCTGGCCGAAGACCAAGAGTTCCGCGGCGCTTTCCGCAAGGCCAAAGATGAGGCGAAGGCGCAGTTTGCCGATTGGCTTAAGTCTACCGCCGGCTTGGAAGTCGATCGGGGCTCCATGATTGACAGCCAAGTCAAGCGGATTCACGAGTACAAGCGACAACTGCTGAATGCCCTGCGGATCGTTGTTTTGTACAACCGGCTACGCGCAAACCCGAACCTCGAGATGACACCGCGGACGTTCCTTTTCGCGGGCAAGGCGGCGCCCGCGTACCGGCTGGCCAAGCTGATTATTAAGTTCATCAACAATCTGGCCATGACCGTCGATGGCGATCCAGTGGTGCAGGGCCGGCTCAAAGTCCTGTTCCTGCCTGAGTACAATGTTTCCTTGGCGGAGCGGCTCATCCCCGCCACCGATGTTTCCAACCAGATTTCCACGGCGGGCTATGAAGCCAGTGGCACGAGCAATATGAAGTTTATGATGAACGGGGCCTTGACCATCGGGACTCGCGATGGGGCTACCATCGAGATGGTCCAAGAGGCGGGCGAGGAAAACTTTTTCCTGTTCGGTCTTACGGCGGAACAGGTAACGCACACCCGCGGCTGGTACAACCCGCAGTGGCACTATGACAACGAACCCGAGACTCGCGCGGCGCTGGACTTGATTTTCTCCGACCACTTCAGCCGGGACGAACCTGGTGCCTTCACGCCCCTGCGGGACGTGTTGTTGACGCACGGCGACCACTACATGCACTTGGCGGACTTGAAATCGTATGTGGAGGCCGACGAGCGCCTGCTCGAGTTGTATCGTTATCCCGATGCCTGGGCGCGCAAGGCCATCCTGAACGTAGCCAGCGCAGGCAGGTTTTCGAGCGATCGTACGATCGCCGAATATTCCGGTGACATTTGGAAGGTGGAACCATGTCCAGTCTCCTAGAAGTGCACCCCAAGGCGGGTGAGCTACCGACGAACGCGACCATCTCTCCGCTGGCAGGAAAACCCGCCCCGAAGGAGATGCTGATAGACGTGGCCCGACTCGAACGTGAGTACTTTGAGCGTCGGCCTGATCTCGGGGACCGCAACCAATGGGTCAGCTTCGGCACCAGTGGACATCGGGGTACGTCGTTCAAGGGAACTTTCACCGAGAGCCACGTTCTGGCCATCACTCAAGCCATATGCGAATACCGGCGCGGCCAAGCAACCGACGGACCTCTTTATATGGGCAAAGACACGCATGCTCTCTCCGGACCGGCCCAGCGCACGGCGATTGAGGTTCTGGCGGCGAATAATGTCGCAACCGTGATCCAGCGCGACGACGGAGTGACGCCAACTCCGGTAATCTCGCACGCCATCCTGACTCACAACCGTGGGCGCAAGCAGCACCTCGCGGACGGCATCGTCATCACCCCGTCCCATAATCCTCCGGAGGACGGAGGGTTTAAGTACAACCCGCCGAACGGGGGCCCCGCCGATACGGAAGTCACTCGCTGGGTCGAGGACCGTGCCAACGAGTTGCTGCGCAACGGTAATCAAGGCGTACAGCGCCTTCCCTACCCCAAGGCCCTCAAAGCGGACAGCACGCACGGCGAGGATTTCGTGCGGCCTTACGTGCTCGATCTCGGCAACGTCGTCGACATGGACGCTATTCGCGGCGCCCAGCTCAAACTCGGAGTCGATCCTCTGGGTGGATCTTCCCTCCCATACTGGGCGGTAATCAACTCCGTCTATGGCCTCGACGTCGTCGTCGTGAATACCAAGATCGACCCTACCTTTTCTTTCATGACGGTCGACCACGACGGCGAGATCCGCATGGATTGTTCGAGCCCGTATGCCATGGCCCGTCTGGTAGGTCTTAAGGACCAGTTTCGGGTGGCATTCGGTAATGATCCAGACTCAGACCGGCATGGCATCGTTACGCCCTCGGCTGGGCTGATGAACCCCAACCACTATCTCGCGGTCTCCGTCGGCTACCTGCTCAATCACCGTCCCCAGTGGCCGGCCCATGCCGCCGTGGGCAAAACGCTGGTCAGCAGCTCGATGATCGATCGCGTCGTTGCCAAACTGGGTCGGCGGTTGTCGGAGGTTCCTGTCGGTTTCAAATGGTTTGTGCCCGGGTTATTCGATGCCTCCTATTGCTTCGGCGGCGAGGAGAGCGCGGGGGCAAGCTTCTTGCGCCGCGACGGCACGGTCTGGACCACCGATAAAGATGGGTTAATCATGGATTTGCTGGCGGCGGAGATCACGGCTCAGACCGGAAAGGACCCGGGCGAACATTACCAGGAACTAACGCGGGAATTCGGCACGTCTTACTACACCCGCATCGACGCCCCGGCAACGCCCGAACAGAAGGCCAAATTGCTCCGACTGTCTCCTGAGGCGGTCGCAGAACGGAGCCTGGCGGGGGAAGTCATCACCGCCAAGTTGACTCGCGCCCCGGGCAACAACGCTGAAATCGGTGGTCTGAAAGTGATCGCTCCCAGCGGCTGGTTTGCCGCTCGACCCTCCGGCACGGAGAACATCTACAAGATCTATGCAGAGAGCCTGAAAGATCAATCGCACTTGAACGCGATTGTGTCTGAGGCACAGAAGATCGTAAGCAACGCGCTGTCCTAGTCTCCCCAAACGGTGCGGGTTCCGGCCGGAGAAGTGGTTTCGGCAGCAAGGGAGCTGTTATATCGGACATGAGGCAGGTAAGACGACGACACGCCGGTGCGTGGCTCGAAGTGCCTTAATACTATGGCCCTCCTAAACCCCATCGATCAAATACGCGACCTGAAACAAGGAGTGACGAGCGGCCACAGCGCCCCTCTCGGAGCCACTCCAACCCCGGCCGGCACCAATTTCAGCATTTTCTCCCGTACGGCTTCGGGCGTGGATTTATTGTTGTTTGACCGGGAGGATGACCGCGCTCCGGCGCGGGTGATCCATCTCGATCCCGCCGCCAATCACACCTACCATTACTGGCATGTGTTTGTTCCAGATGTTCGACCAGGGCAGATTTATGCCTATCAAGTCGCAGGCCGCTTCGATCCCGCACTGGGTCTCCGCTTCGATCCCGCCAAAGTTCTTCTCGACCCTTACGGCCGGAGCGTGATCGTTCCCAGAAACTACAGTCGCGAGGCTGCCGGGAGCGCGGGGGACAATGCTGCAACCGCAATGAAGAACACGGTCGTTGATTCCGATTCCTACGATTGGGAAGGCGACGCCCCCCTGAACCGGCTGTCTTCGCGAACCATCGTATACGAGATGCACGTGCGAGGTTTCACTAGCCATCCCAGTTCGGGAGTTGAGCAAGAAAAGCGCGGTACATACGCCGGTCTGATCGAGAAGATTCCCTACCTCGAGGAGTTGGGCATTACCGCGGTCGAACTATTGCCGGTGTTTCAGTTCGACGCGCAAGATTGCCCGCACGGACTGGTGAATTACTGGGGCTATGCGCCCGTCTCATTTTTCTCGCCGCATCAGGCCTACAGTTCGCGGCCGAGCGGATCCGGTCCGGTGGACGAATTTCGAGATATGGTTAAGGCGCTGCATCGCGCTGGCATTGAAGTCATTCTCGATGTTGTCTTCAACCATACGGCGGAAGGCAATCACTTGGGCCCAAGCTTGAGCTTCAAGGGCATCGACAACCCAACCTATTACATCTTGGAACCAGGCTCATCCCACTATGCCGACTACAGCGGAACCGGCAATACCCTGAACGCGAATAACCCCATCGTCCGGCGGATGATCGTCGACAGCTTACGCTACTGGGTCGAACAAATGCACGTGGACGGTTTCCGCTTCGACCTGGCATCGATCCTGGCTCGCGATTCCGAAGGCCGTCCCTTGGCGAGTCCACCGGTTCTGTGGGACATCGAGTCGGACCCGTCGCTCGCCGGAACCAAGATGATTGCCGAAGCCTGGGATGCCGCCGGACTGTACCAGGTAGGCAGCTTCGTTGGGGACAGTTGGAAGGAGTGGAACGGCAAGTTCCGCGATGACGTGCGCAGCTTCTTCCGGGCCGAACCCGGGTCGGTACGACGCGTAGCCGACCGTATCCTCGGCAGCCCTGAGCTCTACGGACACGAGCAACGCGAGGCAGAGCAGAGCGTCAATTTTGTCACCTGCCACGACGGTTTCACGCTCAACGATCTTGTGTCCTACAACCAAAAACACAACCAAGCGAATGGGGAAGACGACCGCGACGGCTCGAACGACAACCGAAGCTGGAACTGCGGCGTGGAAGGCCCCTCGCTGGATCCGGCGATTGAGAAGTTGCGGAACCGCCAAGTGAAAAACTTCCTGACCCTCACCATGATGTCGCTGGGTCTCCCGATGATTCTTATGGGGGATGAAGTGCGACGGACGCAGCGCGGCAACAACAACGCCTATTGTCAGGACAACGAGATCAGTTGGCTGGACTGGAGGCTGCTGGATCAATATGCGGACGTGCACCGGTTCGTGAGACTGCTCATCGAAAGGCGCCAGCTAAGACA
>DATJVZ010000100.1:0-12249 GCA_035501575.1 Terriglobales bacterium
CAAATCTTCCACGCTGCACTACGAGTAGGTCGGGAAGACGATTGACTCCTACAAGGTCTGGGGAAGAACTTTTGAACATGCATCTCCTCCTTACTGGTCTCACACTCAGCAAGGAAGGATAGCCGGATTATGCCGAGTTCATTTTGTCAGAAAAATTGCGGAAACAGCGCCCAAACGGGGCGGATAGAAGAGCCATCTCGGGGGATTCGGCATAATCCGGGAATCGGCACGCTGGCGATTATGCCGACATCGGCATAATCGACACACGTTCGCGGTTCGGGCGTTGGAGTCCTCTCCGACCGGCCGTCAACGAATCGGACAGCACATGTTGGCCTTGGCTACTTACCTAGGTCACGTCAACATCAACTCTACCTACTGGTACCTGGAAAGCACGCCTGAACTTCTGCGTGACATCGCCGTCGCCACCGAGAACTTCACGCAGGGAGGGCAGCCATGACTTGTCTCGCACCGCACATGGAGGCATTCCTCCGCGAGCATCTTGTCCGGCACCGTGGTAATAGCCCACACACTTGCGACTCTTATGCCTACAGCTTCCAGTCTTTGTTCGTGTTCGCCTCTCAGAAGCTCAAGGTGGCGCCTTCGGCTCTGATGCTGGAACAGTTAGACGCATCCCTGATTAGCTCATTCCTGGAATACCTAGAGAGCACACGTGGCAACTCCGCGGAGACACGCAACATCCGTTTAGCTGCTATCCGCTCGTTCTTTCGCTTCCTGCAGCACCGAGAGCCAGCCGCCATCGAGCAGGTTCGCCGCGTTCTGGCGATCCCCTTCAAGAAAACCGACCATCGTTTGGTACCGTACCTGGCGCAGGAAGAAATGCAAGCCCTGCTCGACGCTCCTGACCCCTCCACGCGGACGGGAGTTCGAGATCGCGCGATACTGCATCTCGCCGTTTGCGCAGGCCTCCGAGTCTCAGAACTGACAGGTTTGCGCATCGATGATGTCGCACCACAGTCGGCGAGTATCCGCGTGCGCGGCAAAGGCCGTCGCGAACGCGCACTGCCTCTGTGGAAGACAACGGCTGCGGCACTACGTGCCTGGTTGGCCATTCGCGGATCCGTCGCATCACCAGAACTTTTCGTGAATGCCCGGGATATGCCCTTCAGTCGATGGGGCATCGCTTACGTTCTGCGGCGTCACACGGAAACGGCAGATCGAAAATGCTCGACGCTGCGGGGCAAACAAGTCTCGCCCCATGTGCTTCGCCATACTTGCGCAATGGTCGTTCTGCAAGCAACGAAAGACATTCGGAAAGTTTCTCTGTGGTTGGGGCACAGTAATCTAGCCACCACGGAGGTCTACGTTCGAGCCGATCCTACCGAGAAGCTGGAGGCCATCGAGGCCGTTGTTCCTCCAAGCCTTCGCAGAGGAAAGTTTCGACCACCGGATAAACTCCTCGCCCTTCTGAAGGCCAGGCCTTAATGGAGAGTCAAAAGGGCGTGACCCCGTGTACGGCATGCCCTTTTGATGTACTACTCCCCATTAGAAAAAACTCCCCATAATGCACGTAATGGTGAGCTCACCATTAGTTGCCGCAACCGGCACTGCCCGAAGTGTCAAGCCAACGCCCGTGCTCGTTGGCTCCAAGCGCGTCGTCAGGAGCTTCTCCCCACGCGCTACGTCCATGTTGTCTTTACCCTACCCCATGAACTGGCGCCGCTCGCCTTGCAAAACAAGAAACTCCTGTACCATCTCTTGCTGCAGACCAGTGCCGCAACTCTCCTCGAAGTCGCTCGCGATCCCAAACATCTCGGCGCCGAGATCGGCTTCTTCAGTGTGCTCCACACTTGGAATCAAAAACTCGAACATCACCCGCACGTGCATTGTGTCGTGCCCACCGGCGGATTATCACTGGATCGCACCCACTGGATCCACCCGCGCTACCATTTCTTCCTCCCCGTCAAGGTGCTCAGTCGCGTCTTTCGCGGTAAGTTTGTGGCCGCTCTCAAACGCAATTTCCGGCAGGGCAAGTTGGGCTTCCAGGGCAACCTGAAACCTCTCGCTCACCCCAAAGTCTTCTCCGCCTGGATAAGAACCCTGTTCCGAAACGACTGGCACGTCTACTCCAAACGCCCCTTCGGTGGTGCCGAACATGCGCTCTGTTATTTAGGCCACTACACCCATCGCGTCGCCATCTCCAACCATCGACTCGTCTCCTTGGCCGATGACCAAGTCACCTTCTGCTGGCGCGATTCCGCTCACAACAACGAACACAAGTTGATGACCCTAGCGCTGGATGAGTTCCTGCGCCGCTTTCTGTTGCACCTGCTGCCCAAAGGCTTTGTCCGCATCCGCCACTTCGGCTTCCTCGCCAACCGGCGCCGCGCCGCTCTCCTGCCGCTTTGCTTTCAACTACTCGACGCAGAACAACCATCGCAATCCGAACCGGAAGCCTCGCTGGCTAAGCAGCCCTGCCCACGTTGGCTCTGTCCCAAATGTGGCGGCCCCATGGTGGTCATCGAGAGACTGACTGCAGCCCAGCTCCAACTCCGTTCTCCACCGTTTCGCGCTGGAGCCGCTGCATGAAACTCCAATTACGTTCTCGCTCCCTCGGTGCTTCCCATCACCTGCAGGCGTGGTGCGACCTGGTTACCCCACACCAAGCTCCTGGCTTGGAACTTTCGCACGCAAACTACAATCGAACCAATCCCGCCTGTACTCCGGTTCGCTCCATCACCGATTCCCCGAGTCTTTCTCATCACCACAACCCCATTGAATTTCCATAAGCGCTGCTTCACCGGCGGCTTCCTTCAAACAGCTGTATCGGACGCGCCCCGCACGCCTCAGAAATCTACCTGCCACTCCATATGGGGCGCGTCCGATACAGCACTAGCGTTTCTGGCCCGCGAGTCCAGCCTAACCGCTGCCTCGCTCGGGCAGGGGCTTGCTTTTCTGATTTTCTAACGAATCGAAGCAACATGTGATCAATGGGAATGGTGACCCATGTTTCAGGGGCAGTCCATAAGCTAATCGCGAATAGCACTATTTCAAACGGCCCCTACACATCCTGTGGTGGAAATCGGTCCACTCAAGCTAGGTAGTTCCGCCCCGAGCAAGTGGCCAAGTATATTCGTGTCGCCCAGGAGATTGATATCGAGCGTATCGACGTTTTGGCGAAGGGTGATCTGGACTAGATAAGAGATTACCGTCGCTCATCGCGCGTGGGGACTCGCGTCGGTAGCGGATTGTCGCAAGTTTCTCTGAGATCTTGAGTGTCAAGTGCGCAGGATTACCGATCTGTTGATCCGGGTTCTCTGGTTGAGATTGTCGCAGCTGTTGGTTCAGGGCTTGTTGCATTGTTAACCGGCATCCTGCAAGTCCGCTCGGGGCAAATTTTCCAACCCAGAACCCAACCCACCGTTTGAGTGGTCTTGATGACTTAGGCCGCGTTTGGCAGGGCAAAAGGGTCGAACGAAGAGTTGTGATTCGAGGTAAGAGCGGTAGGAGGTTAGAGTTCCCGACAGGAATTCCGGAGGAACCTACTCGGCTAGGAATCGGGGCGAAACAATCGGTCGACGAGATTGGGTTCTACCAAATTGATGCATGTACGGCGGACATTACTTGCACGATCGGGTTGGGAAACGTTTGGCCGTCGTTCGCCCGCTCCCAATATTTCTCGTTCACATCGTCTGCTGTCGTCCGATGCACTACAGTCCGGCGGCGTCCAAGACTGGTCCAATCCGCGCCAGCAACTGACCCTTCGCGGTGTCCGGCACCCAAAAGTTGAATGCCACAGCCAGGTCGAGGCCGCTATCGCGGCTCTGGGCGATCGTGCCAGTACCCTCGAAATCGCCGTAGCGGGTATTGATAATACGCGGGCCGAGGTCCCAGACTGCATGAGAGCCGATGAAACGAGCGACCGTGGCCACCGATGTAGCAAAACCACCTGCGCCCGGTGCCACTTCAAGCACAAATGAGCCTCCATAGGCACCGGGCGCCCACGGGCCAGTGGTGTCGAGCATCGAGGGACCTGCATTGGCGCTGTCGTATCCGGATACTTCACCGGTAAGCCTCTGTCCAACAGCGGTGCGCGCGACAAAGAAGTCGCTGACGCCAAGCGGAGCGAGCAGGCGCTGCCGGATGTAGGCGTCAATCGGTTGTCTCGCAGCTTGCTGGACGGCCGCGCCCAAAACGAAGAATGCGATATTGGAATAACCATTGTCTATCGGGCTCATGGTGCCGGGGTCGCTCACCAACTCCATGCCGTAGACATAGCGAACAACATCGTCCAGCGCGGGTGGGCCGAGGTGGCCCGCGAGCAGCAGGGACACGTCGCGCATCGTCGCGTCGCCAAAGGTACCGTCGGGACGATGGCCGAAGAGGTCGCGATGCATTCCGGTTATGCGCGTGGCAGCATGGCGCGATGTGATCTGCGCGACCCGTGGATCCACCGAGACATCCACCGGAACAGGTGTTGTCGTGCCGAGGAAGCCGAACATGGGTGTATCCAGATTCAGGATGTTGTCATCGTGCAGCGCCTGGGCCGCTGCCGAGGTGAAAATCTTGGAGACGCTGGCCAGCCGAAAAAGCGCGGCGGGTTGTGTTACCGGATACCAAGTCTCAGCCCAGGTGTAGCCGCGGGACGCCAGCACCACACCGTTTCTGGCGACGGCCAGCGCCGCGGCGCGGACACCGAATCGGCTCATCGTATCGGCCATGGCAGAGTCCAGTTCCGCAACCAACGCATCGGGGCCTGGTGAGTCCACCGTCACAGTCCACACGCGCGGCACGGCAGTCTCTTGGCTGGCGAATATCGCTGCGTACTGCGCCGAATCGCCAGAACCGCCGGCCGCGACGACGATGGGGCGGTGATCTTGCTGGAGTTGACGGTCGAATTCGGCCTGGTACTCTTGAGCGCTGATCCGATGTCGCGCTGTCCATGCTCCGATTTGATCTCCGCGAAATACCGACAACACGCTTCCGTCGTCGCTGACCGCTAGAGACGAGGGGCGATTGCCACCGGCCACCTGTGCGTCGAAGAGACGCTGGTAGAAGTCACCGTCTCCAAGCCACCACGAGGCACTCACGCCGTCGCGAGCCTCCCACCAAATGCCAGCGTACCGGCGGTCGTTCGCATCTCCATAGACTGCGAGACATCGTGGAACCTGACCTGTCGCGTAGGCCTGCTCGGACTGGCCCACCATCGTGTCCGGTTGACCTGATGCACCCCAGGGGAGGCCGTGTCGCGCCGTCCACGATCCAACATCTCGCTGCTCGAACATCGCTGCCAAGACGGCTCGGTCCGCGGGTCCGGCGGCGGAAACTACGGATGGCGTCAAACCCGCCGCCGTGAGTTCGTTGAAACGCTGCTGATAACCAGCGGCGTCGAGATTGTGCAAGCCGGCCCATTTGCGGCCGTCGCTTGCTACCCAAATGGCGGCGTAGCGAGCATCGCTCGGGTCGCCGGAGACGTTGATCCAGGTCATTCGCAGCCCCTGAGCCAACAACTCGTCGAAACGTTGTTGATGGGTGGAGGCATCCACACCGTGATACGCGACGAACGATTCCATCGAAGTTTCTCCTTCCGGTTCAAGATCTCGAGTGCGGCGTTTGACCACGTTGAGCGCCAACGCGAGAATGCCGGAGATTCGGAACTGTCAGTTGCAAAAGCAAAGTGTGATCGCTACCAGGAACTGGGTTCTCATGTGCAGGGCCAAGAGCTTGGATAGCTGCGGATTCCAGCACTCATGTGCCGCCTCCAAATTTGCGTTTCCAATTGGACCCGAGAGCGAGGAAGGAACCGTATTTTACAACATTTTCTGATGGCGTTGAGTTTCAACGACTAGCTCGGAAGGGTAAAGTGTCGACTCGGGCCCGAAGTCGACTTGTGAGAAGTCTTCGCGAACCGGCTTTTGCGGATGAGTCCTCAGTGACGCCCTTGTGGTCATTGACAGCCGACCCAGTCTCGTCGCCCATCGAGCTAGACACGGCAGCTCAGTCGCAGCGTTTCATCAAGAGTCGCGCGACCGCCTCGCTGATCGGCTGGCCTGTCGCCTCCTCGTAGAAGCTGAAGCCCGGCGAGGGGTTCACCTCGAAGCAGTACCAATTTCCAGAGGGAGTGAGGCGCAAGTCGATTCCGGCAACCGGTAGTTTCATCGATGCAGCAAGTTCGCGGCATCGATCCTCGATATCTTGCTCCAAATTGCACGAGCACACTCGAACATGCTCGCCTTCACCCTGCGGATAACGGTAGTCATCAGCGGTCGAATTGATCTCGCAACTGAAAACCTCATTGCCCACAATGTGAACGCGAACATCGTTTCCCTCAACATATTGCTGAAACTGTGTGGGACAGTGGGCAATGTCTTGCATCCGGTCACGATGCTCAGGCCCGAGTCTGGCCACGATGCTTCGGACGCCGCTGACAGACTTGTAGATCACCGAACCGTGCCGCTCCCAGAACGCAAGCGCAGCTTCCGGGTCGGTCGTGACCAAGGTGTCCGGGACTTCAAAGCCTGCACTGCGAATCAGCTGCAGTTGATAGGGCTTGGAGTTGTTGGACGACATCGCCGAGGGCCGGTTTACCACCAGGGCCGGAGTCATCTCGGTCCAGCACATCAAAGCGTCTTCAAAGCCGAACGCACCCTGAAATTTGCGGCTCGTCGGCTTTTCGTTTTCCAGGGCAGCCATGCGGCGCGCGTCGTAGGGACGGAGGTACACCGCGGTCATGGACTCGAGAGCTGCCGACCACTCCGGTGTCTTTAGCCTGCCTCGCAAATCACCGTCAACGGTGACGTCAATCCTCGATTGCAGCAACGCCTGCTGGTCAAGAAACACAAGGGGAACGTGCATCCGTTCGAGTGCGGTACGGACCAGTTCCAGCGGACGGTCGGCTGCGATTCCCCAGATCAGAATCATGTCAGGTATAGCATCGGGATCAATTGGACAACAGAAAGTCGCAGACAGCGTTCGCGACTTCAGCGTTCTTGAGATTCGCTATGGGATTCGCTTCCTGAAAACATAATGCTCCCTCGACCGTAGCGAACCGGACCTGCAAGAGCTCGGTACCGGCGATGGCCGCGAGTCGTCGCGCGCTCGCGGCGCACGAATTGTCCGCGTTTCCCACGCATTGGTCTCCGACTACGGTCACTTCGACGGATGATTCCGGCCGAGGCTCGGCAGTCGGCGTCTTTTTTTTCGCGAAGGGGACGCGCCAGCGCATGGGATGCACTTTGATTCCCGCTTGCGCGGCAGCCTGAACCCATTGTTGAGGCCTCCAGTTAGGACCGCACAGGCAGGTTCCTGCTGGCCGGTTCAAAACGCGGCAAGGCAAATGGGACAACCATGAAACCAGGAATGAGTTCATCTCCGCCAACACATATTCGCGGTCGGGAGCCGCGATGTGAAGGAGCTCCTGCTCGAAAATCCACGGTCGTCGCACCAGGACTCCGCGGATTTGGCTTTCAGCGACGATACAGCCCCCGACGACCGCCTTCGACGCCGACGAATCAAACAACCGGTGCTGCCAACCTGCCGCCGAGAGGTCTTCGCACGTGAGCAGAACTGCCTCGTGCGACGCCCACTGTGCGACGATCTCTCGAGCGGACTCATCGTAACGGCTGGCAACGACAACAATCATGCGTGACTACCTTTTCTTGCCGGACTTCGGGTTCTTGCCGGACTTCGGGGCGTCAGCACTTGGTTTCTTTTCGGGTGCTTTCGCCTTGGGAGTTGGCTCGCCAGCCGACTTCTTCAGCGCCTCTTCTCCAAGTTGCGGACGCTCTTCCTTGCGGATGAACGAACGCAGTTGGAGCACTTCCTGCTGCAACTCGTCGGCTCGTTCGGCGATCAATTGAATCGCCTTCAACCATTCGGGATCTCCCACGTACTGCTGCCACGGATCCCCTTCGTTGTCCTTTAGCTTGGGAATTTCGATGACGCGCTTCACGTAGATATCGATTTCCCGCTTGAAGTTTTCTTTAATCTCCCATTTCAATTCCTTCCAGATCTTGGGACTTACGACGATGCTCCTGCAGGTTGCGATTCCGTTGGCAATCACGCAGAGCTGTGACGCGCCCAATTCAATGTTGTGAGGAACGTCGAACTTCGTGGAATGAATTACATTGCCGGTTGCGACACCCATAGTCGAAAAGCTGTGAGTTCGGCAATAGAACACGTGATTGGTTGCCAGGTTGGTGATCCGCACGATGGGGAAATTGGTCGCCATGGTGGCGTCGTCGCCATAGCTATTGGCTTGCGATAGGCCGTTCAACTGACGCCCTTCCAGGGTGTAGGTCCAGCCCGGACGGACATTGGGCGGGCACGAGGTGATCTCGGGGGCCCACATTGGATCGGGGGCTCCATCCGGTTGATAGACGCGAATGTCGTTGCTTCGCGATGACAGCAGGACCTCACCGGTGGGCAACAGCAGCATTCGTGTCATCCAGGTCTCGGCCGACGCGGCATTTGGTGGATCTGGTACCCCGGTCAGCGAGGTGCCGTCGAATTCATAACAATGGCACGGGTTGCCAGACCAGCCATCCGACTGGACCGGGCCCGCGACGCACAGTACTCTTCCATTGGGCAAGAGCACCGCCGGTGCATCAAAGGCTCGAAACAGACCGTTGCTGTCGGCGGGAAAATTCGGCCCACTGGCCCACGAACCAGGCTGGCTGGCGATGTTGGGCATCGTGTACAACGCTGTGTGACCGGAGGCTCCAATCGCAAAGACCCGCCCATCCGTCATGAGAATTGCGGGACCAATCTCATTCGACGATCCAATCGAAGATTGCACGAGGTCGGAACCGGACGGAACTGAGCTTGCGTTGTTCCACTGGTTCGCGGCGGCAACATATTTTTCTGCCGCTGGGTGATTCGTACATTCCGCGTTCAACACGGTCTGATCCGGCAACAGCGTCCAGGTTTCTTCGGAGCTAGTGTCGTGCTTGTTGGGACCGTTCGACCAAGTACCGGCAACCGGATCGTAAATGGCCGTCGAAGTAGCAAAGATATTGCCGAGCAGAATTCTCCCGTCCGGCAGCATGCAACAAGGGGCGTCGCCAATATTGTTCCATCCTGGTCCGGCGATCGTGGTCCAGCTATCGGCAACCGGATCGTAGATTTCGCAGTCGGCAATATCGATCCCGTTGTTGCCGAAATTGTCTTCGCCTCCCGCCATGAAAACGCGACCGTCCATCATCACGGCGGAGGCAAAGTATGTAGGTCCGTTCGGCCCCGTCGCCAACGTGGTCCAACTTCCATTCACGTAGCTTCCAAACTGATCCGGAGCTAGCTTGTACCAGTTTGCGGTTGCGACCTCCTGGACCAACACGGTTCCGTCGGTCAGGAGCATCATGTGATTTGCGGTGAAACTTGGTTGATTGGTAAGGGCAGTCCAACTTCCGGCCATAGAGCATCCTCCTGGGGGGTCGATTTCGCGCAACAGGAAGTGAAGTAAGACCGGGATCGATCAGCTGAATACAGCGAAGCAGGGGAAGAGGCATCGCTCAAACGAGCCATGCATCGATCGCGGTTAAGCTACCTCCAAGCGAGGTCGAGATTATGTGCCGATCGGATGAGAGTGTCAACTGGCAGTGGAAGAAAAAAGCGGGCGGGATTTCTGAAAATCGGCAGGGCCCACGTACAGTCGGGTGATAAGAGCAAAGCAAAATTCCAGGTCGAGGACGAGAGCTACTTCAGCTTCCTCGACGGACTCTTCCCGTTTGCCCTCGCGACGTATATATCGCGAGACAACAGCCCGTGAAGCTCCCAGGCACGAGGATAGGCTTGCACCCAGAAGGCGCAGGTTTCTTGTCCTTTCTCCAGGTTGCCCGTGATCTGCAAATCGCAGGAAAGGGTGAAAAAGAACTTCTCCTTGCGATGGACCCACAACAGATAACGGAACGGCAATGGCTGGCCGCCACCGAACTGCCCAACGAAGCCAAGAATCGTGAAAGCGCCTTTGCCATTGCTGCCGTGCTGCAACGTACTCGCCCGCACAAGGTGGCGCTGGTGTTCAACGTCGTGGGCAGCCCGCGCTGGTTTGTGGGCATGTTCACTGAGGTGGAAGTGCGACAGATCTTGACCAGCGCCCAACAGGTCAAACCGAAAAAGAAGGAGAAACAATAACGGACCGCTACTGACAGGGCTGGCTTGTGTGCTTGCGGTACAAGTGAATATAAATGACACTCTAAATGGTGCAAAAAGATGCCTACAGTGCCCAACACAGTACAGCCTGCCACCACGCCCAGGAGGGCTGCAAACGACCGCAATGGCCATCCTAGCAGGACGCTGAAAAATCGCGCTTCGATACGATTCGGCCCACTTGGTTCGTGATTTTATGAGCGGCTAGAGCTTGTAGACTTGCCAGACCGGTCTCGCAATGACTGCTCTCTCGCTTCTTCCAAAGTTTCAGGCACACTTCGGCATCAGCGTCCGCATGCGAACTAAGTTGTAGGTCGCCGCCGCCAGCGTGAACATCCAGCCCACTCGCTCCAATCCACGATGCCGCAGCTTGCGCAACAGTCCGACCGTCTTCATCCAGCCGAAGACTTCCTCGATCCGCTTCCGCTTTCTTTGGCTTACTTCATAACCGGGGTGCCGAGTCGTGCGCCGGTCCACCCGGCTCCTGCGTCGACTCTGGTTTTGCGCCACATGGGGTGTGATTTCCATTTGCCGCAGCTCGTCGATGAACTCGCGTTGGTCGTATCCTTTATCTGCACCCAAGGTGACTCGTCCGCGCCCCGGCAACTTCTCCGCCATCAGCAGTCCGGCATGGCATTCCGCCGCACCGTAGGCCGTGGTCACAAGCGTGTTCACTACCAGCCCGTTTCGATTCTCCGTCATCAGGTGTCCGTGGTAGCTCAACTTGGCCTCCTTGCCTCGTCCTTTACGGGCCAGCATCGCTTCCGGATCCGTCGTCGAACAGTGCGTCTGATTGCTGCGTTGCTCTCCCCGATAGTTGATCGTGGGGTTGTTCTCGTCCCACCGCGGCGCCGGCGGTTTCGGTTCGTCGTCCTTCTTATCTTTCTTATCCTTGGCCACAGCATCAACCGGCCGGAAGCTCTTGTGCGATGCCCAGGCCTCCAGCAGCGTCCCATCCACGGTAAAATGTTCGTCGCTTAGCAGTTCCCCGGCTTGCGCTTCTCCCAACACCCCCTGAAAGAAAGCTTCCGCAATGTCCCCTTCCAGCAATCGCTCCCGGTTTTTGGAGAACGTGCTGGCATCCCACACTTCGTCGTCCATACTCAATCCCACGAACCACCGGAACAACAGGTTGTAATCCAGTTGTTCCATCAGCAGTCGCTCACTTCTCACCGAGTACAACATCTGCAGCAACAACGCCCGCAGCAGCTTCTCGGGCGCGATCGACGGCCGTCCCGCTCTCGCATAGAGCCTATGGAACCGCGGTGAGAGTTGTTCCAACACTCCGTCTACTAGGCTTCGAATCATCCGTAGCGGATGATCCTGCGGTACTCGTTTGTCGGGTGAAATATAGCTGAACATCCCATCTTGCTGCTGATCGTCTCCTCGCATGCTATCACTACTAACACGTTATCCTGTGGATTGGGAGTCGTTTTTCAGCATCCTGCTAGGCAAGGGATAACTGCAATGCCGCCCGCGCTGGGTAGTAACATCATGGAACTTTTCGCTGGTCAAAATTGCTGTGTTCGTGGGCTAATAGTACGGGTATTAAGCAGCACGCATGGGAACGAACCTATATCGTGACTAACTCACAAGTGATGAGCGGGGCGGCTGGCCCAAACTATCGTCCATCACTTGTGAGTAGTCAGCAACGACGGATGGAAGCATCTGTCATAACTGCTGAACCCGGTCAATTAGATCGGTTATCAGTGCTGTCATGACGTACATTGCCACGCTGCACTGGCAAGCAATCTTCAATCCGCTTGTACTGTTCTTGAGTAAGCTCCATGCCACTCATCTTACTCACTCATTGTTGACGTAGTGTGAACACGCCCTAGCCTGGATTATTCGCTGATTTTTCTCGCCAAGAAAGAAAGGATGCTCTAACCCGCATTATTCGTGAAGACATCGCGAGTGCCCAGTCATTGGTGCGAAGTGGGTTGTAAATTCCGATAGTTGAGGTTGGTCGAGCAAAGGAGCAAAGGAACCGAAGAGTTCCAAGGCCGGGATGTTCAAGTTGCCGGATGGAGAGACAGGGGCGCCGTGATCATCGTGGGGGTGGAATTCGTTTGAGTGGGTAAACCGGAAAAGGGGTCTAGCCGGTTGCCGCGCCGAGCGCCAGAGCCACACGACGGAAGGCGGGTA
>DATJVZ010000101.1:0-7314 GCA_035501575.1 Terriglobales bacterium
ATGGGGCGCATTCTGTCGATGTCAGCAACTTCAGCTCCAGCTTTCACGCGGGTGATTTCGTGGTCTTGCCCAAGAACAACACCAACCTTTTCGACATTGCGCCGGAATTCGTTACCTCCCGGGAAGTGATCGAGATACCGATGCCGAGGCGAGCGGCCACCATGTGTCCGGAGCTGGGGGCTGGGTTTTACTCTTCGGTCTGGGGGCCACTGCCGTTCGCCGCCGGTCCGGTAACACCCGAACGTTACTCTCTCTTACGATTAGGAGCGCCGCCGGCAAGGGAAGCGCAATAGCACCTGACATCGGGTTGCGACAATCATTTCCGTTCCGGCACTTTCGCAACCGGGAACAGGCTTAGGCGCCCCCATTGGAAGGCAGGAATTTCGCTGGCGGTGGAACATACCCTGGCGGCGCGCCTTTGTCGATGAAGGGAAATTTATCCGGGTCTCGGACTTCCACTCGCCCGTCGGGGAGGAGTTTGTAAGGCATGCCGAGCGGATCGACCGGCGAGCCTCGCAACAGCCCGATCGCTTCGAGTTCGGAGAAGCTGGCGGGCCAATGGCCGGTTCTTTCCCGATAGCTCGAAGCCAGCCTTTCCAGATTGGTCACTTGCTCGTTGACATCGAGAGCACGGAGATGGGAAACGGCGTTGGCTCGGATGTCGGGGTCTGACGTGCTTTGATAGGTCGTCGCCCACAGCAACTTTGCCATTTGCGATTCGCCCGCATGTTGCGCCATCTGGGCCGCCACGACCTTCAGGAAGGGGTGGGCATCGGGCAGTTTAGAGCCGCGCGCGAAGGCATCGGCGGCCTTGGCATAATCTTTAAGCTCCAGATAGTTGATGAATCCCAGGTCGTAATACAGCCGCCAGTCGTTGGGATTGTTGCGGATGCCATATTCCGCCAATTGGATTGCCCGTTGCGGCATGCCGGCACCGAACGGCGGTTTTGGCGCTAGAAAGTTGGCGCCAAACTCGTAGGCTACGGTCAGTTGGGGGTCGAGAACCGTGGTAATTTCCAGAAGCGGGGCTAGCAGTGGATATTGCTGGGTGCCGAGAACGTGCTTTGTCCCAAAGTACTGCACCGCACGCGTCCAGTACACATCCGCCAGCAGTCCGTCATATCCCAGGCTCAGCCTCTTGACCAGCCGTGGAGACGGGAAGTACAGAACCTCATCGAATTGCGCTTGGCTTTGAATCCGGTCGAGGTGATGCAGGGCCAATGCCGAGGTGATCAGACACACCCCCAGCAGAACACTACCAGTCAGCCTGATTCGGGCAGACGGTTTCATTTCAAGTTTCGGGTCTCGAAGATCAGCACCGCCCCGCACAGAGCCATGCCCGTGTAGAGCAACGCATACAGGCTATTGGAGACAATGTATTCTCCCATCACCGGTTTCTGGTGGGCCACCGAGGTGATGATGTTCAGGGAGGAAAAATTGGGAATCAAGTAGGCGGCTCCCGTTGCCAAGAAGCGCCCCGCGCCGTGGGCCATGGCGGCGAAGCCCCTGAGATCTTCGGCGAAACTGCCGATCACAAATAACGAAAAGGCAAACACGGCGGACAATAGCGGCGAAGAAAATGAGGAGAACAGCAGCGCGATTGCCGTGATCATAAGGAACTGCAATACGATGAAATACAAAGCGACCAAAATCCAGGCGTCGGCCCACACAAAGTGTCGGGAAACGTACAGCAAAGCGGCAAAGACGCCCACGCCCATGAAGACGGTATTCACGAGGAGTGTTCCCGCCAGGCCAAAAAACTTGCCCACAATGAATTCCCAACGCCCGACCGGCCGGGACAGTACCGTATAGAGCGTACGCTTCTCGATTTCCTTCGAAACCAGGCCGATTCCGATGAAGATGGCGATAACCACTCCAAACAGAGAAACGGCGGTGAGGCCCAGATTCACGACCACCAGCCGCTCGATCCCAATCGAGATCTGGCCAACCAGAATGGCGGCTCCCGACATGAGTAGGGCAAAGGCGATTAAGTTGAACAACACGCGATCGCGAACCGCCTCGCGGAATGTGTTCGCCGCAATGTGGATGATCCGCGCGCTCACGAACTCACTCCGGCGGCAGTCTCCGAGGGTTTCAACTTGCGCACAAAGTATTCTTCGAGCGATGTCCGAACCGGCGTTATCGAAATAATGCGAATTCCCGCCTGGCGCAACCCATCAATGGCAGCATCCTGGTTGGCCTCACGAACGATGGCACGGACGCCGTCGCCGCTGCAATGATATTCCGAGGTTAATGCTTTCACGGAAGCGGGTATGGCGCTACCGTGCCAGACGATTTCTGCCTTACCCTCCACGCTCGAAGTGAGATCTGCCACAGCTCCCACACCGCGCAGTTCGCCCAAATGAATAATCGCAACCCGGTCACAAAGGGATTCTGCGTCGGATAGGATATGCGTCGAAAAGAACACGGTCTTACCCTGCCGCTTCAGTTCCTCCATGAGATCGCGAACTTCGCGGCGGCCGATCGGATCCAACCCCGACATGGGTTCGTCCAAAAACAGAACCTTGGGGTCGTGCAAAATTGCCTGCGCGATGCCAACGCGCTGCAGCATTCCCTTGGAGAATTTTCTTAGCTGAGTTCGAGCTGCGCCCTCGAGCCCCACCCTCTCTAGAACCTCGCTGACTTTGGATCGGCGTTCCCGAGCCGCCATCCCGGAGAGCTGAGCGTAGTATTCGAGCAATTCGTTCGCCGTCAGATAGTCGTAGAAATAGGGCTGCTCGGGGAGAAACCCGATCTGGGCTTTCATGCGAGGGTCGTTGATTTCCATGCCCAAAATGCGCGCCGAACCTTCGCTCGGAAAAACCAGGCCCATGAGTAACTTCAGGGTTGTGGTCTTGCCCGCACCGTTCGGTCCAAGAAAGCCGAAAATCTCCCCCTCTTCTACGCTCAAATGAAGCGGCCGCAAAGCGCATTTTTTGCGCTTTTGCCAGAAGCCCACGGTGTAACTCTTTGCCAGACCAAGAATTTCGATTGCAGACATGGGTAGAGAAGGAAACCTCTCACAGCATAGAAAAAATTATACGCAAAGTCCCCGCAGGCGGACGTTACCAAGGTAAAAACCCCGCCGGGCGTGCCGCCCGCGCTTGCTTAGTGCTAAGTGGGGTGTGACTAAAGTGTGGCTTCCCGGGTCTTCGAGACTCAACTGCCGGTGGCCGCTGTCTATAATTTTTGACACCAAGGAGAATCGAGATTGGCTTCTGCTGCGACCAGACTTCAGAGCCAGCAGGTGCGGCCTGATCCTTTGAGACTCTTTTCCTCGCCGGAAAAACGCAGTGTTGTGCTGTGTCTGCTGTTGGTTGCGGTCAGTCTGCTGGTTTACAACCCGATCATTCGAAATGGTTTCATTAACTTCGACGATCCCCAATACATCGTCCACAACCCCCATGTCACCTCCGGGCCGACCTGGGAGACCATTCGCTGGTCCTTCTCGAGCTTCTATCAGGCAAATTGGCATCCCCTGACTTGGATCTCTCATGCCCTGGATTACCGGCTCTTTCGGGCAAATCCCGCCGGACACCACTACGTCAATGTGCTTCTCCATGCGGCGAACGCGGCGCTGCTGTTTCTGCTGTTTCAGTCAGCCACGGGGTTCACTTGGCGCAGCTTGGTGGTGGCGGCTGTGTTCGCCCTTCATCCGGTGAATGTGGAGTCGGTGGCTTGGGCAGCCGAGCGCAAGAATGTGCTCAGCATGTTGTTCTTTCTGCTCGCATTCGAAGCCTACGGCTGCTACGCTCGCAAGCCCGCAGTTGGACGCTATTTGGCGGTTTCTTCTCTTTTCATCTTGGGTCTGATGAGCAAGCCCCAGGTCATCACCTTTCCGTTCCTGCTGCTGCTCTGGGATTATTGGCCGCTGGGAAGGTTTCAGCCCGAACCGATCGTGATTGGAGCGGTAAAGCCCGCCCCGGCGCGCCCGCTCCCCTGGCTGTTGCTCGAGAAAGTACCGCTGTTTGTTTTATCGGGCATCAGTGCGGTCATTACCATGAAGGCCCAGCGGGCTGGGCACGCGATCCACAATTCCGCCATCTATACCCTCCGCCTGCGCCTGGCGAACGCCATTGTTTCCTATCCCCGTTACCTGCGAAACGCTTTCTGGCCGACGCGGCTCTCGCCCATGTATCCCCACCCTCTGGACTCGATTCGAGGCTGGCAGGTGGGCTTGTCGGCGCTGTTGCTGATCACGGTAACGGTACTCGTCTTAACTTGTCGGCGGCAGCGATATCTCGCGGTCGGCTGGTTCTGGTTCTTGGGCACTCTGGTTCCCATGCTGGGACTGGTGCAGGTGGGAGAGCAAGCGATGGCGGACCGTTATGCCTACCAATCCTTCATCGGCCTGTTTCTGATCGTTTCCTGGGGCGCGGCGGAGTTGACCGCCGCGTGGAAGCTTTCCCGTGCCCCCCTGGCCCCGGTTGCCGTATCCGTGGTTTTGGCGCTTAGCTTCTTGACCTACCGGCAAGTCGGCTATTGGCAGGACGCGATTACCCTGTGGTCCCATGCGTTGCGGGTGACTCCGGAGAGACCCTACTTCCTGCATCTCGAGTTGGGTAATGCACTCGATCAGGAGAGCCGTTTCGATGAGGCGATTCCGGAATTGCGCGCTGCCGTCGATCCTAATCATCCTGAGGAACACCAGCTCGTACACCTGGGTTTCGGGATCTACGATCAAAGGCACGGGCATGTGCAAGAGGCGATCGCTGAATATCAGACCGCTCTTCTCCTGAGCACGGATCCTGAGACCAGGGCAGACACGTACAGTGACCTGGGCTCCGCCTATCGCCAGATACGAGACTACGAAGCAGCGCGTCAGAGTTTCGCGGCGGCTTTGCAGATTGATCCAAACCAGAGCATGGCCCTAATTGGAATGGGCTTGCTTGCGCAAAAGAGGGGAGATCTTTCCGGGGCGATCCGCTACTACTCCGTGGCCATGTCGCATGAACCAACCGATGTGGGCTATATCTTGCTGGCCAAGGTAGAACACGATGCCGGCCACCAAGCCGAGGCCCAAGCGGCAGCGGAGAAGGCCGCAGCGCTCACAACCGACCTCGATCAAGCGCGCCAAACTGCCGCTGCTTTACTCGCCTTCTAAACAAGCCTGTTGTCGCTTGCTTGAACTGACTCACGGGAGAAGTAAATCGCGTTAGCACAACCAGCCGCCATGCCCGCATCCGATACCAGCCCGTTTCGTTGGCCGACCAGGCGAGCCACAATTCTTAGTCTGCTTCTCATCGCGGCAACGGCGACGCTCTATGCTCCGGTTGGTCACCATCCCTTCGTCAACTACGACGATAATCGTTATGTCATCGAGAACTCCCACCTGAACCGCGGCCTGAGCCTGGAAGGCGTGGAATGGGCTTTCACTTCTTATGAAGACGGTAACTGGCACCCGTTGACATGGCTCTCGCACATGTTGGACTGCGAATTCTTTCAGCTTAACCCGGCCGGCCACCACTACTCCAGTTTGTTGTTGCATGCATTGAATGCTGTGGCACTGTTTTGGGTTTTCGAACAGGCAACGGGATGCGTATGGCAGAGTCTCATGGTCGCCGCCTTGTTCGCCCTACATCCCATCAATGTCGAGTCGGTGGCGTGGATTTCGGAGCGGAAGAACCTGCTCAGTATGCTGTTTTTTATTCTCAGCCTGGGAGCCTATCGCTGGTATGCGCTAGGGCCGAACTGGAGGCGTTATGCGACGGTGTGTGGTCTGTTCGTACTGGCATCGATGGCCAAGCCGCAGGTGATCACTCTGCCCTTTGTTCTGCTGCTTTGGGACTATTGGCCTCTCGAGCGGGTCGCCCAGCCGGGTGCTCAGGTCGGGCCAGCACATCTGGGCCAGAAACGGCTGTCCCAGCTGGTGCTCGAAAAGGTGCCACTTTTTGTGATTTCCGCCGGCAGCGGTTTTCTGACCGTAAAGGCACAAATGGCCGGAGATGCAGTCGGAACTCTCACCCGCTATTCGCTTTCGACGCGAGTGGAGAACGCCGTTGTCTCCTATGTTCGTTACTTGGGCAAAGCCATCTGGCCATGCCATCTTGCTTTGTTTTATCCACATCCATCGACCTCACTCACGACATGGCAAGTCGCAGGTGCTATTTTCCTGTTGTCGGCCCTGACGCTATTGGCCGTCCAGTTGAAGCATCGTCGCTATTTTCTCGTGGGCTGGCTCTGGTTTCTGGGAACCCTGGTCCCGATGATTGGCCTGGTCCAGATCGGGGTACAAGGAATGGCTGACCGATATGCGTACCTGCCGCTTGTCGGCTGTTTTCTGGTGGTGTGCTGGGGCCTGGCGGACAGTGTGCGGGAACTGCGCGTTCCTTCCGGCCTGGTGAGGGGAGGGAGCTTTGTGGTGATGGTGGTTTTGGCGCTGGTCGCGAACCGTCAGATCGGCTATTGGGGGGACAACGTCAAGCTGTGGTCGCACGCCTTAGAGGTCACGAGCGGTAATTTTGTCGCCGAGGACGGTCTGGGCGGACTGTTGCTCGAGCAGGGTCGCCTCGAGGAGGCAATGCCGCACTTCCGTGCGGCGGCCACCATGCACCCCTCCGATCCGATCAGCAACTTCAACCTTGCCTTCTATGACCAAGAGCACGAGAACTTCGAGGACGCTTTAGAGCAATACAGCAGGGTACTCGGGCTTACCAAGGACGCGCAGATGGACACAGATGCCTACCTTAATATGGGATTCATCTACAACCGCCTGGGGGATGTGGAGCACGCCAGAGAAAGCTTCGAACGAGCAGCGCAACTGTTACCAAGGAGAGTTTTAGCCTGGATTGGTCTCGGGCTCGTAGCCCAGGAATCCGGTGACCTTGAGGTCGCGCTTCAGTCATACAGCCGTGGGTTGAACATCCAGGCGTCCGATGTGGGCTATGTTCTCTTGGCCCGAGCTCTCGACGAGTCCGGGCGTCATGTTCAGGCGCAAGCCGCGCTCAAAGTCGCGCAAGCCTTGTCGCAGAATTTCGATGAGGCTTGTCAAGCTGCCGACCATCTGCTCGCGCCCCCGAGCGCCCAGAGGCATGCTCGACCCAGATTGACCCAAAGTTCATCTCCTCACTGAATGACCGCAGTCGGGTGCGGGGTGCAGAACGAAAACTTGGTTGCTTTAGGCTAGTCGGTCAGGTTGGAACCCTGGTTGGTATCGGGGCAGTCGCAGCGCGGGTGCCCATGGCGGGTCGGATCACACAAAACAAAAGGAGCAACGGATTGCTCCGTTGCTCCTAGGCTTGTACCCTCCCCCAGGTACTTCGCCTAACTCTTACTGCAGCGCGGTCCAACCGGCGCAGACGGTGTTCGAGGCAG
>DATJVZ010000102.1:0-11700 GCA_035501575.1 Terriglobales bacterium
TTCAGGCAAGATGCTCAAACAGCTTTACGATCTTTGCTTCGAACGACAAGAGGATTTTGCCGAGGCTTACCAGAAGGAAAAACCGGAGCAGATCAGTGATCGCTCTCAGCTCGATACGATCATCGAGCAGGTGATTGCGGCCAATCCCAAGCAGCTCGAGCAATACCGAGCGGGAAAGAAAACCATACTGGGCTTCTTTGTCGGCCAGGTCATGAAGGCCTCCAAGGGCCAGGCGAATCCGGCGCTGGTCAATGAGTTGCTTCTCAAGAAGCTGGAGTGATGAGATGAGGCGAGATCAAGGCCGGCAGCCGGAGACCCGGCTGAAGTCAGTGGTTCGATTTGCCGGGCTATTTCTTGGCCGAGGTAGCGCCGCTGCGCTCCTTGAGCAGGCTATCGATCAAACTGCGGAGACTGTTCTCGTCTTCCAGGCGAGGATCACCACCGGCTGCTCCGCTCGCCGCACGGATCATTCCGGTGCGATCGATGACAATGATCTGCGGGATGTTCAATATCTCTTTCGGCGCGAACGAGCTGCCCATGGCTCTCGGGAGCATTTGGCGGGTCGAAAACTACGCCGCGGGCCTGGAACCCACGTGCGCCCATCTCCATGTTCAATTTGTTCAGCATGGGCAGAAAGTGAGCCCACTTGGCAATCTTCAGGGTGGTTGGGTTTACGATCCCGCGACTCGGAAAAGAAATGAAGGGGCACAGAGCACCTGCGGTGGCGGCCAGCGTGAGGAAGTCGCGCCGGGTCGTTACCCGGGTTCGGCTCTGACTCATACTTTACGATTTCGCCTGGGTTCGCTCTCCGTCATCTTGCTTCAAGGAGGACTCCCCCTGCCACGGCCATGCCAAGGGGAGCATTTTGCTGTTGGGAAACATCAATGGTGCGAGCCTCTCCGGCCCCGCGGTGGGTCAGGCGTCGGCGTCGAGGTCGTTTGGGTGCAGAACTGCCCGGTGGTCTGCAGGCAAGCGAAAGTTTGGTTGAACCGGGGGTCAAGCGGCTGTCCGTTCGGATATCGCACCGTATCCAAGAAGGCATCCATCGCGATGGCTCCCGTGGTCGGGGATGGTGGGGCAAAGATCCCAGACGGCTCCGGGGGCGTCACCACCACCGGTGTCTAACTGGCCTTCTTGCGCGCAGCCTTCGCCATCGGCAAACAATGGCGGGTTAGGGAAGTTGGGACCGAGCGGAGTCGCTCCTACATCTGCCCCCTCGAGAAAGTTTAGCTCGTTGGCTGTAATGATATTGCCGGTTCCGTCCAGATTTGCGTCTCTCGGGGACAGACAGGGCAAACGCCACCGCATTCACCGGTGTTCGCGAAGCTGCCCGGTGGAGTGAAGAGTCGTGCGATTATCGGTTGTAAACCAATCTCCAGGGTGGGTCAGATCCACTGTTCTCTTCGACCTTGGGCTGTTACTCCTACGACCGACTTGGCAAGACCGGCTGTTGGTCAGAAATTCATGCCGTTTCCCGCATCCGGTAGTGGCGGGGGGCGTGTTCATACCGTCTTTCGAAGGCACGGGTGAAGCTCGAAGTATGCTCGTAGCCCACGGCGCTGGCGATCTCCTTGATACTCAAGTTCGTGTTCGCCAGCAGCAGCGCTGCTTTCTGCAACCGTTTTTCCGTCAAAACTCGACCGAGGGCCTTGCCAGTTGCCTGCTTAAAAAGATGCTGCAGATGTGACTGACTCAGGTTGAGGGTCATAGCCCAGGTCTGAATCGTGCCGCGCGGGTCGATCTCGATCAATTCCAGAAGTTTGCGAAGGCGTACATCCTGAATCGGAGCTGCTGTCGAGCGATCAGGCTTGATTTCGGTGTCGGTTGAATTCCGCTTTGCCGCTTCTGTTGCAGGCAGGCTAGTGGATGCAGGGACACTGAGAGCATTCCTTCTCACGGGAGATAATGCAAACATGCAGGGCCTCCTAAGAACTGACGGTAAGTGTTGCCTTAGTCGACGCCGTGCATCGCCTAAGGCTTCCAGTTCAATTCTTGGCGGTTTTGTCGAACCCGCCTGCCAACGACACTGGCCCTATCAATTTGCTCTACAATTCGAAATACACGACCCGAGCTTGCATCGCGCGAAGTGGCGGGGAACAGCGTCTCGAGAGGTTAAGACCGAACTTTCTCGGCCCCTCCCGGGCCTAGGGGAAGTGACGTTAACGCGATTACTACTACGATTCTTCACAAATGGCAAGACCTAATTAGGGCAAGGAAGAACGTCCACCTTGGTAAATTCTTTGGCAGTTTCCTTCTGAGCCGATCGCCTGTGTTACGGTTTTTCCCCGGCTGCTCTCCTGCATTTTCACTCGTTTCCGCGAGCAGGCTTCCCTCTTCGTGTAGCTTCCCCTAACATGTTGGCTGCCACGTATTGACATCTTCGGCGGCGGGACCCGGGGGGGGTCGAATGAAAAGATTGCTAACGGCTGTCCTGATTTGCTTGGCCATCCCTTGTTTTACGCAGACGACACCGAACACCGGCCACACGAAGTCTCTGACCCCGCTTGAGCAGACCCTGATTGACCAATCGGAAGCCGTCGCACGAGCACAAAAAACTAAGGACCTTGCAAGTTTACGGCGCCTGCTCACGGATGACTTTGAGCGAGTCGGGAGTGAAGGCGGGCTACATGATAAGAGCGCCGTTCTCGACGACACTCGTGACGGCACTCTTGAGGATTATCGTCTCTATGATTTCATCGTGCTTCCAGTCGACGAGAATGTCGCAATCGTGACCTACAACGCCGTCATCCGGATGCCGGAGGAGGATGAGGGTCCAGCACCCCGCTATCAACATTTTTCCGATGTCTGGGTTAAGCAAGGTGACCAGTGGCGACTGCGCTTCCAGCAGGCCACAGCCAAACGTTCCATCGACTGACCCAATCCGAACTCCGGTGGGCTTCTCGATCGGACTTGTCGTGCTATAGACCGAAGGCAACTTTGCCAGGTGAGAGGATGGTGCAACCATCTGGGTTGCGCACCAGTGGCTACTTCTTAACTTCGTCGCGCTCCACAACTCCGTCCTTGATATGGATGATGCGGTGTGCGTACTCGGCAATATCGTGCTCATGAGTGACCAAGACAATCGTGTTGCCCTGGGCGTGCAGACGATCGAACAGCGCCATGATTTCATTGCCGGTTTGTGAGTCTAGGTTGCCGGTGGGCTCGTCGGCGAGAATGATCGAAGGGTGATTCACCAAAGCCCGCGCGATGGCAACTCTCTGACGCTGGCCCCCGGAGAGTTCGTTGGGCTTATGCAGCATGCGTTCTGCCATTCCTACGGAAGCCAATACGGCTTTGGCGCGCTCGATACGCTCTTCCGACGCGATGCCGGCATAGATCAGCGGCAGTTCTACATTGTGCAGGGCGGTCGCACGGGCCAACAGGTTGAAGGTCTGAAACACAAAACCGATTTCCTTATTGCGAATTCGCGCCAGCTCGTCTTCATCAAGTTCGCTCACCAGTTGCCCATTGAGCCAGTACTGGCCTTTGCTCGGGGTGTCCAGGCAACCGATCAGGTTCATCAGGGTCGATTTTCCCGATCCGGAGGGTCCCATGATCGCGACATACTCGTTGGAGCGGATATTAAGGTTGACCCCGCGCAAGGCATGGACCTGCTGCTCCGAGCCCATGTCGTAGGTCTTCCACAAATCAACCGTGCTGATCATGTAGGAGTCGGGGGCGGCTGACGCCGGGGGCTGCGACCACTTGATTACCTCAGCACTTGCCATTTTTCCCTCCTGCACTTTGTGGACCACCTGCACGTCTCCGGGCTAAGGCTCTTCCTTGGACGGGCTAACCCGACTTAGGTCACAATTCTTCTTTCTTGGGAACGGAATTATCCACCTTTACACTCGCTCCCGGACGCAAGGTGCGCAAGACCTTGTAGCTCCCGATGATAATCTCGTCTCCCACGCTCAGCCCTTTCACGATCTCGATATCGGTGGTTCCGGCGATGCCAGTTTCGACCGGCAGGAATTCCGCCTGGTGATTGCGAACCACAAAAACACCTTGAATCTCCGGCTTGCTGTCCGCAGCCGGCTTGGAAGGAGCGGCCGCTTCGACCGAGTTTTTCTCGTCGGTCCTAACCAAATCCTCCTGCCGGCGCACCGTTAGGGCTTGGATGGGAATCGTCAGCGCCTGGCTACGGGTTGCCGTCGTGATCTTGGCCGTCGCCGAGAGACCGGGCCGCAGACCTTCGGGCGGATCTTCGAGGGTCACGACTACTCTGAAATCCTTCGCCTCCTGGTTACCCGTCGTCTGTTGCGAGGTCGATATGCCGGTCGAGCGCACCATGGCATTATTTCCCATTTCGGTGACGATCGCCTTGAAAGTTTTCCGGGGAATCGCATCGATACTCACCTCGGCACGCTCTCCCAAATCCACGTTGACAATATCGGTTTCGTCCACTCGAACCTCGGCCGTGATCACCGACATGTCCGCCAGCGTCATCAGTACACTGCCGGGCGAATTCTGGATGCCAATCACGACGGTTTCCCCTTCGCGCACGGGAACGCTGGTGATGACCCCGTCAAAGGGAGCTTGATACATCGTCTTGTGGAGAACGTCAGCGGCATGGGTGAGGTTCGCGTTCGCCTGGGAGACTCGGCGATTGGCCGACTCCTGTTGTGCCTTGGCCTGCGCTACCCGGGCTTCCGCCTGGGCGAGCCCGGCCTCGGTCGCCCGATGAGCCGCCTTTTGGCTGTCGTACTCTTGCCGGGAAATCAGCGCGTCTTTGAACAACCCTTCGGCGCGGCTCCAGTCGAGAGCCGAGCGTTCGGCATCGGACTTGGCGCGGTTGAGGTCGGCCAGCGCCGTATTGCGGGCGGCTTCGGCGGCAGCTGCATCGGCGCGAGCTGCCTCAAGCGTAGCCTGGGTCGCATTCAAGTCAGCTTCCGCTTGCACATCTTCCAAACGCGCCAGCATCTGCCCTTTTTTTACCCGCTCCCCTTCCTTGACGAAGAGGTTCGTGATCTTGCCAAATGCGTTCGCGCCGATATTAACGTACGTCTTCGGCTTTATTTCCCCGGAGGCGCTCACCACCGAAGCTAAGTCCTGCCGCTGCGCCCTGCTGGTTTCAACCGTCACTACATTCTTATGGCTTTGATAGACGGTGAACGCGACGATCGCCGCGAGCAGCAGGATCGCCCCGGCTCCAACGGCAAGTTTTTTCCCGCTACGCATTGCCTCCCCGCTCCAGTCGGCTTCAGCTTAGCGTTCAGCCGGCCTGGGCTCGGGCTCTCCGTCGAATCCCGGGGTCTGCTGAGGGGGAGAGCAACACCGTCAGATACGGTCCCCTTAGGCCAAAAGTTCCGGAATCTCTCGAAGTCTTGAAAACACAATGGGTCGGATGCCCAACAGCTGATTATAGCCTTCCCCAGCAGGTCGATTACGGTGAGCTCTCGTCCCTGCGATACGAACGTACTTGGCTACGTTTCTTGTCCGCTTTTAGAAAAACCAGGCCCGCTGAACCATGCGAAGCGCTTTTAATCAAAGGCCTTACGGCGAGGGTGTGGAACCAAGTTTGCTAAATCCGGCAAATCGACGAACAGAGGAACCTCAACGGAAAGCTCGTCGTGTGTCCTTGGGGGAATGGCAAAACTGAAGACGCCCAAGGTCCTGGACAGTTGCAGGCCTATCGGGCGTTACGCTTGAGGCCGAGGCAATTCTCGAGCGCGTGCAAGGAATTGAGGGCCTGCTCAACCGCTCGTTGTTCGGACGGATCCATGTCCTCGGCGAAGAACAGTTCCCGTCCACGCGTGACGAGCGCTCGCTCGGCGACAGTAATCCGTTCGCCGAGCCTCCGGCGATCGGTTTCGAACAATGCTGCTTGATATAATTCCCGCCAGTTCGAACCCGGTCCAGGTGTGGTTCGAATTTTCAGCATGGCGACACCTCAAGAGACAATAATTCCGGAGAACCTCAGCTTGAGAATCGCAAATCTGTCTGGCTAGTTCAATACGGTCTTTACCGTAGAGTGCTAGCTCGGCTTCAGTTGAATCCGCCGTACCGGGTATTGCATTATGTTGTAGTGCGGGCTTGATTTACCCCATGCCATCATTTCAGAAAATTCTGCGCAGGCAGGTAAGGAGTTTCCTCCGCCAAGTCCGCGGCTTGCGGTCGGTCGGGCACGCTCTGGTGTCCACCGAGCATCCCTTGCTGGCGCATATTATTCCTATCCGGCGCTGCAATCTGTCCTGCACGTATTGCAATGAGTACGACGACTTTTCCCAGCCCGTGCCTACCGCGACCATGTTCGCGCGCCTGGACAAGTTGGCACAACTCGGTACTTCGGTCGTCACCATCAGTGGCGGAGAACCGCTGCTGCACCCCGAGCTCGACCAAATCATTCGCCGCATCCGCACTCACGGCATGATCGCCGGCCTGATTACCAATGGATATTTGCTGGTGCCCGAGCGCGTTGAGCGGTTAAACCGTGCGGGACTCGAATGGCTGCAGATTTCGATCGACAATGTGATGCCCGATGAGGTTTCGAAAAAAAGCCTGAAGGTGCTCGACAAGAAACTCGAAACGCTCGCCGAATACGCCGAGTTCCACGTCAACATCAACTCGGTGGTGGGAGGCGGGGTGCGCAACCCCGAGGATGCGCTGATCATCGGAAAACGCGCCCTGGAGCTTGGATTCAGCTCAACCGTGGGCATCATCCATGATGGAGGCGGTCAACTGCAAGCGCTCGGCAGTGAGGAGCGGCGCGTGTATCAAGCGATGAAGGCGCTCGAGAAGCGGAGCTTCACCCGAGTTCACGCCTTTCAGGACAATATTGCACGCGGTCGGCCCAACCAGTGGCGCTGCCGCGCCGGATCCCGCTATCTGTATATCTGCGAAGGCGGGCTGGTGCACTACTGTTCGCAGCAACGGGGCTATCCCGCGATTCCGCTGGAAAACTATACGGTCGAACATCTTCGCCGCGAATACCTGACCGAGAAATCCTGCGCGCCGCACTGCACCGTGTCCTGCGTGCACCAGGTTTCGGTCTTTGATTCCTGGCGTGCTCCCCAGCATCCCTCGCCCGCGCAACTAAACCCTGCCGCCGGGGACCTCGTCCAGATCAAATAACTTCGAGTTCCGCCCTTACTTTTTCTGGCCGTAGGCGGCAGATTCCATCCAGCCGGAGATAGATGGCGGCGCTTTAGGTCAGTTCCGCACAGAATCCGAACCTGTGTCCGAACTTCGAGTCATCCCTTTCCCGAAAACATGGCCGCTGATCCACTTCCCAAGACAAAGACAAAGTACCAAATGAAGACAACCGCCAGGGCTGTCGAACGCTTCAGCTTGGCGACGGCGGCAAAGCCGATGGCGGTGAGAACGAGCGTCCAGATCATGAAGATGTCAACCGCCGAGGCAAGGCTGAATAAAAACGGGGAATCAGCCGGGCTAAGAAAATAACCAGGATTGGTCATCACCGGATTTTGCAAGACAAAAGTATCCGGATTGGCACCGGCGGCCAGGGAGAGTATGGCCAGAATGGTCTTCACCACCAAAGGCAGGCTTGCGTACATGACGATGGCATAGAAAGTCTTGAATTTGAGATCGGCGCCGGCGGCAAACCTGAAGGTGGCAAACAGCAGGGCTGCGATGATGAGGTTTGAGAGCAGAATCACGGCCGGATAGCCGTAGAGAAAGTACTTGAGCCCCGCAGCCTGGAGGTCAACGGCCTGCCTTTGCTGATCGGGAGACTGGCGCTCGAAGCGTTGCGCTAATTTGGGCGACTGTTGGATCTGGTTCTCGGTTACCTTTCGGAACCCGATTTTCTGATCGATGGTGTAGGAAAAGCCGAGGGTAGCGATGGAAAGCAGTAGAAAGGGCGCCCACCAGCTGGCGTTGCGGCGTAAGTCCAGGAAGCTTCGGTTAGGTGCAAGGAACGTATCGACGATGCGCGCCCCTTCAGAAAGAGGCGCCTCTTCCGGCGCAGGCATCGGGACTACGGGGGCGGCAGCCATCAGAGACCTCCTCGAACGTCCGAGGCGCATTGTAGAGCGATGGAGAGAGGGCAGCAAACCCCGCTTTTCCCCACCGAATTAGTAGCGGCTGCAATCTGCGGGGTACCCGCCTCGAGGGCTCGATGAAGATCGCGAAGGCAAGCGTCGTGTGGGGGCAGCTGAGCTCGACTAGCAGCCTAGGCCTCAACCCCGGGCGTTGCTTCGAGCAGACTTCTCGTATACGGGTGCTGCGGATCGCGGGTGATCTGCTGGGTGGGCCCGATTTCGACGATCCTGCCGCGATACATCACGGCGATGCGGTTCGCCAGATAGCGAACCAGCGGCATGGAGTGGGAGATGAACAGGTAGGTGAGGCCGAACTGGCGCTGTAATTGTGCCAGGAGATTAACGATTTGCGCCGCCACACTGACATCGAGGGCGGAGACGGGTTCATCGGCTACCACGAACTTCGGCCGGAGGGCCAAAGCCCGGGCGATGCCGATTCGCTGCCGTTGCCCGCCGCTGAATTCGTGCGGGAAGCGCTGCATGGCGGATGGGTCGAGGCCCACGGCGTGTAGCAGTTCGGCGGTACGCGCACGACGTTCGGCTCGCGTCAATTGCTCGTGGATAATCAGCGGCTCGCTGACCACGTCTTCAACCCGCATGCGCGGATCCAAGGATCCGAAAGGATCCTGAAAGATGATCTGCATGTCGCGGCGCGCGCGACGCATGGCGCCGCCAGTGGCGGCCAGCCAGTCCCTTCCCTCAAAAATAATGGTTCCGGAACTTGGCTCTACCAGCCGCAAGATCAGCCGGCCCAGAGTGCTCTTCCCCGACCCCGACTCTCCTACCAGACCAAGGGTTTCGCCGCTTTCGATATCGAGCGACACATCGTCCACCGCACGCACCTCGCCCCGGCCTGCGCCATCAAACAAGGATTCACCCAAGGGAAAGGTCTTGCTCAGATGGCGAATTTCAAGGAGTGGCATGAGGAGATGGTACAAGAAACTTCCCACGGAGGGCCGCGCCGGAATTGAATGAGATACGGGAGGCCAGCAAATCGCTCAACCCCTGGCAATCATGGGGACGGCCAGCAATGCGGCGAGCATGCCCAGGGCCTTGCGGCGTGTGAAATGCTCGTCGAGAATCAGTCGGGCAAGCAAGACCGTGACTGCCGGATAGAGGGATGTCAGTACGACGGCGGAGTCCAACCGTCCGGTCCGGCTGGCCCAGAGGAATAGGGCAGTACCGGAAGTATCGAGGCATCCGGCGATTAAACCCCAACCCGCGCTGGCCGGGGTCATGTCCCGCAACTTTCCTTGAACGAGCGCGATCAAACCGGTCACCATTAGGGCTCCAACGCGGGAAATTGCGGCAAGCCATGCCGGGGAGCCGTCCGTTGCCTGCGAGATGCCGAGGAAGAACCCGGCAAAACCCACCCCGGCCAAGACGGCGAGGCCGATTCCTTCTGGACCCCTGCCGTCTTCACTGCGAGAGATGAGCCAAATGCCGACGATGGCAACGACAAAACCCGCAAGGTGCACAGCACCCGGTCGCCCTTGGGTCGTCATGAGAAAGATGGCTGGAATCGCGGCTCCGAGCACCGCAGCCACCGGGGCAACCAAGCCCATTCGTCCGGCGGCAAGCGCACGGTAGAAAATGGCGAGCGCGGCCCCGCCCGAGATCCCGCCCACGACGGCCCACAACTGGCTGTGCGGGGAAGGAAACTGGGCATGGGTTCGAACTGCCACAAGCAGCATGAAGACCAGGCCACTGGCATGGGCGAGGGTCGTCAGAAGGAACGCGTTGGCACGACGGGAGGCGTATCCTCCGAGAAAATCGCTCGTGCCCCAGGCGAACACGGCGGCCAGGGCATAGCTGGTGGGTACGAATTCGGCCGGGAGCTGCATCGCAGTGGTTGGGAACCCTCGAGGGTAACACGACACAAGCTACGTAGGTCACTCGATAGACAACTCGGCGTGAGGCTTGAGAGGCCTAACGCCATCTCCTCGAAATGCTGCAGCTAGTTTCGCCGAAAGTAGGCTAAAGGTCAGTCAGCCTGCGTCTGCGAAGCCAGTTCTGAAACTTCGGAAAGTTGCTCGAGCACACGCCGAAGTTGGTTCAGAACCTCGCGAGCGCCGCTGGCTTTCATGGTAAATCTCAGCGTCTCATCGGGTGTGAACGCTGCGTCAGGCTCCGAGGATACGAATCGCGCCAGCTTGGCGGGGTCAATGGCGGCGTTCGAGCGGAACTTGATGCTGACGCTTTCCCGCTTGCGGTCGATTGCCGTCACGCCGACGCGCGACCCCAGCAGCTTGAGCGAGGCGTATTCCAAGAGGTTGGCGACAGCCGCCGGCGGTTCCCCGTAACGATCCCGGAGTTCCTCCCCGACGTTATGCAACTGGGATTCGGTTTCCACCCCGGCGATGCGCTTATACATGCGCAGACGCTGATTCTCCTCCGTGATGTAATCGGCCGGAATACGGATGTTCAGCCCGAGGTTGAGTTGAATCTTGGCTTCGTCGGGGGCGATCTCCCCTTTCAACTCGCGGACGGCCCGATCCAGCATTTGCGTGTAGAGCTCGAAGCCGACGGCCTCGATGTGGCCGCTTTGCTCGCCCCCTAACAGGTTCCCGGCGCCGCGCAACTCCAGATCGAGAGCGGCGATCTTAAAGCCGGCCCCCAGATCGGAAAATTCCTTGAGCGCCGCCAGCCGCCGGCGAGCAATGGGCGTGAGCTCGATGTCGGCAGGGATTAACAGGTAGGCATAGGCGCGGCGATTGGAGCGTCCGACCCGTCCCCGCAACTGATACAGCTCGGAAAGCCCGAAACGATCGGCGCGGTTGATGACAATGGTGTTGCACAGCGGGATGTCCAGACCGTTCTCGATGATCGTGGTGGCTACCAGGATGTCGGCCTCATGATGCATGAATTTCAGCATCACCTTTTCGAGCTCTCCTTCTGACGTCTGTCCATGCCCGACGAGGATGCGGGCTTGGGGAACGAGTTCTTGCAGTTTGGCGCCAATCTCCCAGATGCTCTCCACCCGGTTGTGCACAAAATAGACCTGCCCGCCGCGGTCGAGTTCCTGTTGCAGCGCGGACTGAATCAGTTTCTCGTCCCAATTGGCGACCACCGTTTGAATCGAGATGCGATCCTTGGGCGGGGTTTCAATCAGGCTCAGGTCGCGCAACCCCACGAGCGACATGTGCAGAGTTCGCGGAATCGGCGTGGCTGACATGGCCAGCACATCGACTTCCTTGCGCATCTGCTTGAGACGTTCTTTGTGACGAACCCCGAAGCGCTGCTCTTCGTCGACAACCAGCAGGCCAAGGTCGGCGAACTTGACGTCTTTCGACAGCAGGCGATGCGTCCCAATCAGCACGTCGACCTTGCCGGCTTCTACTCTCTCGAGAATCTGTTTCTGCTGGCGCGGGCTGCGAAATCGGCTGATCATCTCAATGTTGACGGGGAATGCCGCAAATCGCTGCTTGAAGGTTTCGTAGTGCTGGAAGGCAAGCACGGTAGTGGGCGCGAGCACCGCGACTTGCTTATTGTCATTGACGGCTTTGAAGGCGGCGCGCATGGCGACTTCCGTCTTGCCGTAGCCGACGTCGCCGCAGAGCAGGCGGTCCATCGGCTGGGACGATTCCATGTCGAATTTGACGTCGCTAATGGCGAGCTCTTGGTCTTCGGTTTCGCTGTACTCGAAGGCGTCCTCGAACTCCCGCATCCATTGCGTGTCGCCGGAAAACGCGTGTCC
>DATJVZ010000103.1:0-2480 GCA_035501575.1 Terriglobales bacterium
TCGACACGGGTATCGCGATCCGCCGTCATAAATAAGATCGCCGGATACTCCATCCCGGGAGTCACGTGATGATAGGGCGAGTAGGCGTACAACCACTCGAATTGTTGCGCGTCCTCCGCCGAACCATATTCCGGAATCCAAAGCTTCGCAATCTGGAAATTCTCGTAGCGCAGCATATCGAGCAACGGCACCTGACAGACGACGGCGCGAAAAAGATCGGGACGCTGGGTGAAGGCCGCGCCCATCAACAAGCCCCCGTTCGAACCACCCTGAATCGCCAGTCGCTCCTTATCCGTGTACTTCGCTGCCATCAGATGCTCCGCCGCCGCGATGAAATCGTCAAAGACGTTCTGTTTTTTGTCCAGCATGCCTGCGCGGTGCCATTCCTCGCCGAATTCGGCGCCCCCGCGAAGATTGGCGACCCCGAAAACTCCGCCGCGCTCCAGCCACAGGAACCGACTTCCGCGGAAGTCGGGCGTCAGGCTCAGGTTGAAGCCGCCATAACCGGTCAGCAAGGTCGGGTTCTTGCCATTCAGCGCCAAGCCCTTTTGGTGGAAGACAAACATAGGGACCTTCGTGCCGTCCTTCGAGGAAAACCAAACCTGCTTTACCTCATAAGCGAGCGGATCGATGCCCTCCGCGTCCACCTTGTCCCAAAGTTCGCTGCCTTCGGAACCCAGCTCCATGCGATAGACCGAAGGTGGAACCGTGAACGACACAAAGTCGAAGAACACCTCACTCCGATCCCACCGTCCGACGGTGGCATTCACGGTGCCAATTGTAGGCAGTTGAATCTCGGCAAGCCCTCGGCCATTCAAGTCGAACAGCATCAGCTGCGAACTGGCATTTTTCTCGTACTGCGCCAGCAATTTTCCGCCGAAGATGTTCACGCCCTTTAAGACGGCATCGCTCTCGGCAATCAGTTCCTTCCATTCTTCCCGCCGAGGATTTCTGGCATCGATGGTGAACACGCGAAAACGAGGGGCGTCTTCATTCGTCGTGATGTAAAGTTTCCCTCCGAACACCTCGGCGCTATAGAGGAACGGTAGCCCGCGGGTAAGCTCGACCGGCGGAGTTCCGGCCTCGAGATCCTGCAAATAGATCTCGCTCTTCGCCCAGCCTTCGAATACCGTGATCAGGAGCCAGCGGTCTTCATCCTCCGCCAAAGCAACTTGCGGGATGTCCTGTGGATTGCGGCCTTCCCCAAAGAGCAGCGGATCTCGAGCCGGGTCGCTGCCAATGGCATGATAAAAAACCTTCACGTGATACACTTCCTCGCCCCCCGGTACTTCGCCTTTTTTCGGGTGGCGCGTGTAATAAAACCCTGAGTTGTCCTTTTTCCAGGCAAGGCTGGCGAAGCGCGTGCCCTCGATTGTGTCCGGCAAAGTCTTGCCGGTGGCGCTTTCGATGACGTGCAGGATGCTTTCCTCCGAACCGCTCGTCGAGCAGCCATAGGCCACATACTTGCCATCGTCGGATGGAAACCACCAGTCGAGCGCGACCGTGCCATCGAGAGCCATCTGATTGACGTCGACAAGAGCCCGATCCTGGCCGCGAAGTCCTTCCCGCACCAGCAGGACGGGCTGATTCTGGGCACCTTTGCGTCGCGTATAGAAGTAGGATTTGCCGGCCGCCTCTGGGGGAGTGATGGTTCCGATCGAGGCCAGTTGTGTAATCCGGCTTTGGATCTGTTCCCGCCCGGGCAGGGAATCGAGAACACTGCGCGTATAAGCAAGCTCCTCGCGCACGTACTTCTCTGCGTCGGGATGGCTCGCATCCTCCAGCCAACGGTAGGGATCGACAATCCGTCGACCGTGAAGAATTTCTTGGACCACTTGTGTCTTTACTCCTGGCGGCATGTTTTTCAGGCAGATACGCCGATGATATGATAAGTTTGGTAGTTATGCGGTGCTTGACGCGCCGCCACACTCCTCAGTAGCTCAATGGCAGAGCATCCGGCTGTTAACCGGAGGGTTGTAGGTTCGAGTCCTACCTGAGGAGCCATCCTTTCAAGCAGTTAGAAATCCGCGCGACCGCTTGCGATCCGTTAAGCCTGAGACAATGTCAAGCCCACGACTTTCGCGTGCGCCTCTTCCATCTCATCCGTTACCATGTCGCCGTAGATCTTCATCGTGGTTCTGATATCCGAGTGCCGCATCAGTTTTGTTGTACGGCAACCGAAGTCCCTACAGCATCCAGCCATGATCGGTACGCGTGCCTGAATGCATGAGTGCCGAGTTTACCGATTCCGGCAGTCTCAACAGCTTTCTGCAATTCGCGTACACTCCGTATACGAGTACGGCTGGCGGCCGAGCTTGAGCGGACTGGCGAAAATCCAATCGCTGTTCGCGCCAAAGATGGTCGTCACCTTCCATGACTATAACCGCTTCAGCCGCACGTTTCGATTTCCCCCCCTGTAGCTGTCAGTTTTGACCGTTCGCCCACACCAAACCACGGTTTAAACTGGCGCTACCGTTCTT
>DATJVZ010000104.1:0-8692 GCA_035501575.1 Terriglobales bacterium
GAGGGGAACACACCGCTTCAGCCTTGCTGACCCTCGGTCTATGTGTGTTATCGGCGTTCTCCTTCGGGCAGGGGAAGCCGGTCGACGCGGAAGGTCACCAATGGTGGCAGCATGCGGTGTTCTACGAGATCTACCCTCGCAGCTTTGCCGACCGCAACAGTGATGGCATCGGCGATTTGAAAGGGATCGAATCCAAGCTCGGCTATCTCCAGAAGCTCGGGGTGGACGCGATCTGGATTACCCCCTGCTATCCGTCCCCGCAGGTCGATTTTGGCTACGACGTCTCCGACTACGAGAATATCGATCCCATGTATGGGACGCTGGCTGATTTTGATCATCTCGCCAATGCGGCGAAGGGGAAGCATATTCGCATCATCATGGACTTCGTGATGAACCACACTTCCGACCAACACCCCTGGTTTCTGAACTCGAAGTCATCGCCAACCTCCCTCCATCGTGACTGGTACGTATGGCGCGATGGCAAGGGTGACGGCAAACCGCCCAACAACTGGATCTCCGGGTTCGGTGGCAGCACCTGGAAGCTGGATCCTGCCACCGGCCAGTATTACTACCACTACTTTGCGGCTGCACAACCTGATCTGAACTGGCGTAACCCGGCGGTGGAAAAGGCTATGTTCGATGTGACGCGTTTCTGGTACCGGCACGGTGCTTCCGGGTTCCGTCTCGATGCCGTCGACCTACTGTTTGAGGATCCGGAGCTGCGGGATAACCCCGTTCTCGCTGGCTTCAATGAGATGGGCGACCCAAAGATGCTCGACCAATACAACGGCAAACTGCCGGAAAACCATGCTGTGCTTCGCCGCTTGCGCGGCGTTGCCGAGGAAAATGGCGCCGTGCTGGTGGGCGAAACCTACACCGACAGTGCGGCCGAGCTGAAGGAGTACTACGGCACCCATAATGATGAAATCCAGTTGCCCATGGATTTCATGTTCTGCAAAGTGGACAAGCTTTCGGCCCCTGAATTCCGGAAACAGATCGCGCTCGCCGAGTCGACCGGTGGATGGCCCACGTACGTTATCGGCAACCACGACATGGAGCGGTCCTATGTCCGCTATGGCGACGGCAAGCACAATGACGAGATCGCCAAGCTCATGGCCGCGCTTTATTTGACGCTGCGCGGCACGCCCATCCTGTATTACGGTGAGGAACTCGGTATGACGAACAACGACCCTATCCGTAAGGAAGATGTAAAGGACCCGATGGGAATCACCGGTTGGCCCGGATACAAGGGTCGCGACGGGGAGCGTACTCCTATGCAGTGGAGCGATGGCCCGAACGCGGGCTTTACTCGCGGCACGCCTTGGTTGCCGATCCCGTCAACCTACAAAAAATACAATGTCGAGAACGAATCGAAAGATCCGAATTCGATTCTACAGTTCTACCGGCATCTGTTAGCGCTTCGTCATCAAGACCGTGCGTTGCTGGACGGAGATTACCTGCCGCTGAACGAAGACAACGCCAATGTCTTGTCCTATCTCCGACGTTACCAAAACGAGGCCGTCCTGGTCGCATTGAACATGTCAGCCAGCGTTCAAGAAATAAACTTCGACTTGACGAAGCAGGGTTTCTCCCAGGCGCGGATGAAAGTGCTGTTGACGACACTCAACTCCCCACCGAAGGCTGGGGGTGACAAAGTGTCCCTGGAGCCCTTTTCCGTCTACCTGGCCCGCTTATCGAAGTGATCGAGCGGCCCACTTCCTATTGGCCTTCGACTCCAACTCGACTGCCTGCTCACCCCGTGGGACGGGGAGACAGCAGTACCGCGATCCCTTGCTGGATGCCCGCACGCCGTGCCGGTGATCTAGATCCGATGGTGGCACTGCGTGAGGAATGCTCAACGGAAACCTGGCAAGGTTGAAGACCTGATAATACTGCAAGCCACTAATCTAATACTTGCGAAACTCCGTTTTGCTTCGCAAATACGCCTTATATCCCCAGCCCTGAAGGGCGGGGCTTTACGGCGTTTTTCGGGTAATTGGCAACGCTGCTAACTCCGGGGTCCTACTGCTCTCTATCCCGGATCGCCTTTTCAGTCTCGATGGCTTGCTGCCGAACCCGGTCTGGAGTATCGGGAAGATCTCGCTCGTAGGGCAGAATTGCGGCAATATCTTCAGGCTGCCCGACCAAATAAAGGGCGCGCAGGGCTTCCCAGACCTGCGCCGTACCCGGGCTGACAATCGCAATTAAAGTGCCGGCTCCTAAAGGCTGGCCTATTCGGGCAGATATCTCCCGCAAACGTCCGCTGATCGGAGAACGCACCTCTATTTTTTGACCCTCGCCGCTTTCGAGTTTTGCCACGGTGCCACCCTGATGAACGGCGGTGCCGGTCTGGGCGGCATCGATCATCGTTCCGGGCTGGGGAGAGACGATTTTGGCCGGCTGAAGGAGTTCGAGAAGTTGCGGTCTTCCAGTGGCGTCGCCAAATCGGACCAGCGATAGGGCGGCGTTCCCGCGGACGTTAAGGGAAGGATCGGCGAGCATGTTTCGCAGCGCCCCGTGAAAGCCTGAGCCGGAAGGGTCTTGGCCCATGACCCACGCGTCGGTATTGCGGACCTCCTCCACCTGATAGGAGGCCAGGCGGGGAAGTTCCCCATACCAGCGCGTGACGGTCGGGTCGTGTTGGCTCATGCGTTCGCCGATTTGCACCAGGGCGTGTTGGATCTGCCGGGGATGTCGGTCGTCGTGCAAGTAACTGGCGATCTGCCGGTCGGAAAGCGGGCGACCGAACCAGGTATTCCACCAGAACAGGAATGGCATCAGTACGATCAACCAGCCGGTCAAAAGAAAGATCAGCCGATTGCGCATCGACATTCGTGGACGAATCTTCAGTTCGGATTCGCCAGGGGGATGTGCACCAGAGGCCATAAAAGGAGCTATGACTGGGAATATAACAGAAATCACGCTCTCGACTCCGGAGCATTAGGAAGCGATTATCCACAAGGAAAATCACGCAGCCGTCCGGCGGTCGGCAAGTCGGAAGTGCGTTTGAACCTGCCCTGAGACCCTTCCAGCAAGTGCCGCGGCGAGGGCTCGCGTGAAGACAAATATCCTCTTACGATGACGGGTATTCACCAAACGCTGCCATTTCTCTCAGCAACACTCGCGAGAAATAATGCTGCGTGCATTGGCCTACGCGCTTGATGAGGTTGGTTTATGTACCCAGAAAGGCAGTGATTCAAGGGTCGGTATGAGCTTGCACGATGCTCAAGAGAACAGAACTGATCAGGGCCGCAACCAATGTCTTCCTAAAGCACCATTCCATTTCCGATGATTGGGGAGCCTCATCGAATTTTAGACCAGAGTTTCGATGGGTTCCATTGGGACCCAGGATTTGCCCACATTCGCCCGGCACTCTTGCCTACCATGCTGATACCGCAGAGGACCTGGGCATCGGGACCAGCGCGCGTTAGGCGACGCCAGGCCGGATTCGGCTGCTACGACCAGGCTATGGCCAGCTGCGGCGCTACCACAGAGCTGCATGAAGAGCCGCTGGGCAGAATGCTTTTCTTGGCCGAGGGGAAAATCGGGAGCATACGGTGGACGATATGCTTGTGCACTTGATGGTGGCTAGAGGTTGGCCAGGGGCCGAAGCGTGATCCGGATCACTCGACGACGTCTGCGTCGAGAACGCGGTCTTGTTCGAGATAATGCGAAACGGCGTATTGCGCTAGAAGTGGCGTCTGCAGCCGGATTTCGGCGCCGATCCATTCGCCCTTCACATGCGGGGCGTTGGCGGCATGTTTGCATTTTTCGTTGCTGCCAAATTGAGCTCCAAAGGCAGCACTCTGAATCTGATCAAACTGGCGAATCTGGCGCCACGCGGCGTCGCCGATTGTGCCGGAGACGTCAATCTTTAGTCGCACTACGGACAATTTTAGAACCTCATGTCCCGCCGTTCGAAGGTTACCCTGCGAAGATCCGGTAGAGCATCAGATAAACAACCACCCCGGTCAGCGAGACATACAGCCACAACGGATAGGTCCAGCGAGCGATCGCACGATGGCGATCATAGCGCTCGCGAAGCGCCCGGCTGAACGTGACGATGATCATCGGCACAATCACCGCAGCCAGGAATGTGTGCGAAATCAGGATGGTGAAGTAGAGAGGCCGCACCCATCCCTGTCCCTGAAAGTGAACCGATCCCACATGCCAATGGTAGTAAAGGTAGCTCGCGAGAAACAGGCTGGAGGAAATCAGGGCAGTAATCATGACTGCCCGGTGTGCCATCATGCGCCCGCGCTTAATCAGTCCTCGGCCGATCACCAACAGCACCGCACTGGTGCCATTCAAGCTAGCGTCCAGGCCGGGGAAAACCGCGTATTGAGGCGGGATCTGCATCAAGCTGACGGCTTTGTGGTGCGCCGATTCACCATAAGAAAGCATAGAACAAACATGCAAAGTGCGAACAGGGCAATTGCGGCGAGATTGGTCGGCAGGGAAGTCACGGTCGCGCTCTCTGGATATAAAAGCCCGCGCAGCGCTTCAACCCCGTAGGTCAAGGGATTGATCTGCATCAGCAGACGTAGCCATCCCGAGGCGCCCGAGAGCGGAAACAGCGCACCCGACAGCAGCCAAAGCGGAATCAGAAACAGATTGATGATGGCATGGAATGCTTGCGTCGAGTCCATGGGCCAGGCAATGGCGAACCCCAGCGCCGTGAGCGCAAAGGAAACCAGGAACACGACCAGCACGACTACCAGAAGTTCCCCCAGCCCGAGATGCACACCGACGAACGGTGCGAATACCAAAAAGATCAATCCCTGGAGGGCGGCCAAGGTGGTCCCGCCCAGGACTTTACCCAATACGATGGCGGAGCGGGGAACGGGAGCGACCATTACGGAGAGTAAGAATCCTTCCTTGCGGTCTTCGATCACCGACATCATGGTGAAAATCGAAGTGAATAACACGATCATGATCAACGCCCCCGGATAAAAGTAGTCGAGATAGTGCTGCTGTCCGTGAGCATCGCCCGAGCGAAACGAACTGCCGAACCCCGAACCAATCACAATCCAGAACAGGACGGGGGAGGCGATCACGCCAACGACCCGCGAGCGCTGACGGTAGAAGCGAACCACTTCTCGCCACCAAAGGGTAAACGCGGGCAAAGCCACTCCCGCCGAGGTCGGAGTTCTGGGGACAACTAAGGTTTCACTGCGGCTAACCATGATTCAGTTCATTCCTTCCGCCGCCACCCGCGCTGTGGATATGCAATCGGGTTGCAGGCTTGCCCTAGGCGTTCTTCTCGTCCGTCCAGAATCGGTGACCGGTGCGGTGGATGAAGACGTCTTCCAGAGTCGGCTTACTCACCGAGACGGCTTCGATCTCTCCCGGGAAAGCCTCAACCACATCGGTAACGAAGCGGTGACCACTCTCCCGTTCCACCCGAACCTGTTGCTGAAGTACTTGAGCATCCAATCCGAACTGGGCACGAATTCGTTGGGCGAGAGACTCGGGATCCTTGGAATCGAACAGAATTATGTCTCCACCAATTTCATGTTTCAGTTCGTCGGGGGTGCCGAGCGCTACGACCTTGCCCTCATTAAGAATGGCCAAGCGGTCGCAACGTTCCGCCTCTTCCATGAGATGGGTGGTGATTAGGACGGTTACGCGCTCTTTGTCACGCAAGGTGGCCAGGTATTGCCAGACATCGCGCCGCGCTCCGGGATCAAGCCCGGTGGTCGGTTCATCCATCAATAACACCGAGGGATGGTGGAGAAGTCCTTTCGCCAGTTCCAGCCGCCTCTGCATCCCCCCGGAAAATGTCTCGACTTTTTCCCGGGCACGATCCGCGAGTCCCACTCGCTCGAGCATCTCTTGAATGCGATTCCGCAGGGCCGTACCCCGCAATCCGTAGAGATGACCCTGGTGCCATAGATTCTCCGTCGCCGTCAGCTTTACGTCGATGCTTTGAGCTTGAAAAACCACGCCGATCTGGTGGCGCAAGAGGCCTGGGTCGCGAGCGACATCATGTCCCAGGATTTTTGCGTGGCCGGAGACGGGAACCATCAGAGTGGAGAGGATTCGGAAGAGCGTGGTCTTGCCGCTGCCGTTCGGTCCGAGTAAGCCAAACAATTCAGCGGACTGGACGTCGAAGGAGACCCCGTTCAAAGCCGTGCGATTCTCGTACTTGTGCGCGACATCTTGCAGCGAAATCACAGCCGGTGGAGAGACCACAAGATCGACTTCGACGTTCGCGACGGAATAGGCAGGGTCTGTAGGAACCACGCTCTATTTTACAGTGAGACGAGCCGCAGCGGGAGGGAGATCCCTCAACCCCTTGGATTTACGGGTTATCTGGCGGCGTTCTTGATGCGCAATGGCGCTAGGCTACTGCCGGCCGATGCTGGTGACTGCCGACCCGCTCCTCAAAAGGGATCGGCACGTGCCGCCAGACTTGAATCGCCAAGACCACCACCGTGGCTAGAAGGAGCGCACCAACAGCGACATGGGCGACCGTCGAGAGGATCATGGGCAGTTCGGGCTGAACGGCATCATGACCCCAAGCAACGCGGGTCAGGAAGGCCAGAAAGCCCAGGAAAAGCTGGGTGATGAGCAGCGCCAAGGTCAGGATCGCAGGCCGTCGTACGGCATCGATTTTGCTGTACAGCGAAAGCGCACGGATCGCCGTCCAAGCCAACACCAAACCGACAACCGGCGCATTGATCACATGGGGCCACCAACTAATTCCGCGGTGGCGAAACATCGCGCCCAACCACAACTGCACGTAGAGCACGAGGATCGAGAGCAAGGCCAGGGTGATGAGGCTGGGACGACGCACGTCGGCTTCGACTTTAGGAACCTCCTCCACCCACTGAGGGCCAGTAAACACTGCAATCGCCACCGTGAGGCAGAAAAAGGTTTGCGCCAGCGCCGCGTGGGCTGAGGAAATCGCTGGCGGGAGATAGAACAACACGGTAAGCCCGCCCAGGATACCTTGGGCGATAACCGTGCCCAGCGCACCGATTCCCAGATATCTCATCCACGGTCGCTGGTCGGCTCGCCATGTCCAAACGGCAAGAATGATCGTCAGCAAGCCAGCCACTTGAGCGATCATGCGATGAGTGTGCTCAAAACGCACACCGCCCACCATGTGCGGGATCTTGTAGAGAGATCCGAAGGAAGTGGGCCAGTCGGGAACCGACAGGCCCGCATCGCTGCTGGTCACTAAGGCGCCGGCGATGATCAGCAGGAATGTCCAACCGGCTAGAAACACCGCAAACCTGTGCAGAGGCCGGTTGTAAGGTGTCGAGAGACCCTTCAGAGTACACCCCTTGACCCGTGGAATTCCCAGCCACCTCCGGGTCGCTACAGCCGACCCGGTTGAAAACGCGGGACGGAGTGAACCGTCCCGCTTTCCATGTTGGTTATTCCTTGAAGGTCATATCCACAGTCTTGCTGTCCTTGGCGGCCAGTGTGACCTTCTGCTCCTGCTCCCCGAGTTTTTCCTGAACGAAGGCAATCGTGTAGTCGCCCGGCGGAAGGCCCTTAATTTCGTATTTCCCGTCCGGTCCCGTGACCGCGTAAAAGGGGCTCTTCACAACGTTGATGTACATCCGCATCCAAGGGTGCTGGTTGCACTTCACCGGCAGCATGATCTCTTCCCGCGCAAAGTTCTTCTCGATAGCCGCGCTCTGCGGCGGCTGGGACTCGTTCCATTCCCGGTTGGACTGGGGGGTTGGGTGGATGTTGTGCGTGGTCGGGTCGTCATTCTTGATCTCAATATTTTGACCAGTCATGACCCCGAGCACATGGGGATGATACTTGCAACCCTGCTGGTCAATAGTCACCGCCTGCGTGGGCACATCAAAGGTGCGGGTCCCCAACCCATCCTTTACGTACACGAAGACGTTCGCTAAGTCGCCATTGTCGGCAACGATGGTCTCCGCCATGTTCGTTCCCTTGCACGCCGGATCCTGGCTCATGTCAATCTTGGGGGCCTTGGGAGCCGCTCCATCGAGCTTCACAGTTCCGCTTACACTGGCCACGGTGCTGGGGTCGATGGGAGTGGCGGCGGGTGCAGGCGCTGCCGCCGTAGGTTGCGCTTCACTCGGGGCTTCCTTCTTGCTGCAGCCGGGAAGCAAGGCGACGCCCATACACAACAACCCGAGCATTGCTGTCCATACCTTCTTGTTCATGATGTAACCTTTCGTTATAGAGTTTTTAAAAATTCTCGGGCGCAGGAGCGATCGAAAGAAATCGAGAGGATCTCGTGTAAGTTCCAAGTTGCCCCTGCGGTCGAGCGCCCAGCGGCGCCAGATCTTTGGTGCCGGAAGACGCTCAGGACGATGCTCCTAATTGGGACGAACCTAGCATTTTACCGCGAACCGCCACTAGCTGCAGTCGCAGTTTGCCCGGACTTGCTCGGCTGCTCGCTCGATGCTGCCGTTTTCCCCATGGAGGAGGCTACACGCTTCTGCTCCTCCGGGGTCAGCTGAAAAATGTAATCGACCAGGAGCTTGGAATGATCCTTGTCATAGCCCTCGAACGATGGTGGCGTTGGCCCGGCGAAGACCCACTGATTGTTGGTCCGACGGAATAGCCCTGAGGGCATCGAAGTACCCGGGCTAATCGCCTGAGGATCGAGCACCCAACGTTCCGCCCAGTCTGGCTTCAGTCTGTCCTTGGCCAGAAGAAAATTCGGCGCCGTGGCGATCTTGTCGTGTTCCGGATC
>DATJVZ010000105.1:0-3737 GCA_035501575.1 Terriglobales bacterium
CCTCCGGGGCAGCATCAGGTCGAGGATGACGAGGTCGATTGGAAGCGCCAGGGCTTTTTCGAGTCCCTCATCGCCGTCGGACGCCAACTCGACCTTATATCCTTCATTGCGGAGGCTGTCACCGAGGAACATGCGCAAGCCCTCTTCATCCTCCACCAGGAGCACACGATGATTCATCCGCGGGGCCTTCCCCAGAACCAACCTACTAAAAAAGCAGTTTCAGCGCGAGTTGCATCTGCCGGGGATTCAACGCGCTGGTATAGCGCCCGAACGTGGCGGTAAAGGCGGTGCGACCGGGCACGTCGGCGAAATTCGTGTGATTCAAGATGTTGAAAACTTCGGCTCGGAATTGGAGGCGGGCGCGTTCCGTGATCGCGGTGTCCTTATGGAGCGACATGTCGAAGTTAACCTCCGAATCACCAAACACCACGTTTCGTCCCGCATCGCCGAAAGTAAAAGGAGCGGGCATCGCAAACGAAGCCGTGTTGAACCATTGCTGTGCGGTATGAGGGGCGTTGGCGTTCGGATCGCCGATCAAATCGGGACGCTGCGCCGGTCCGGTTCCGATATTGGCATTGTCGGTAGGCAGGATGACGGTGAACGGCGCGCCGGATTGTGCCGACCCGAGCCCGGAGAGCGACCACCCTTCCACCAGTTTGCCACCGATGCCTAGCGGGCCGAACGCGTGGCCTTTGCCGAATGGCAAAGCATAGGTGTAAGAGAAGACAAAACGATGGCGATGGTCGAAGCTGGAGAGCGCCTTCTCGGCCCGCACGTCGCGGACATTCTGCGGAATGTTGGTTTCCGAGAAAGTGCTGCCCACGTCCGACGCGTCGTCGATCGATTTCGACAGCGTATAACTGGCGTTAAAACTGAGCCCGTTCGCTAGTCGTTTTTCGATTCGAATCGTGCCGGAATGATAGATCGACCATCCATCCCAGCGAATTGCTTTGAAGCCGCTCAAAAGAGGATCGGGCCGCCGCGGGTCGATGGCTCCCGGACCGGGAACCGGAATATTGCCGTACGTGCTGTCGTCCGCGCCGGCCACGTGCGAGCCGAAATACCCCACCTGCAACAACCAATTCGACCCGAGCGTCCGCTGCACGTCCAGGCTCCACGAATCGGCGTATTCGGAGCGATATGGATAATCGAGCGTCGCCCCCCCGATGGTTCCGTTGGCATTCGACAGGAGAATGTTGGAAGTCGTGAGCGTGGGAATCGCCGTGGTCGCCGAGGTGTTGACGCTTTTGTTGAAGAAAAACGGCAAGTTCTCGGTGAGGGCGGTCTGAATGTTATACGCGGCCTGGTTGAAGAACAATCCCCACCCGGCGCGAATCACCAGCTTGTCGCTCAATGCCCAAGCCAATCCGGCACGCGGAGCGATGTGATGGTAGTTCGGCAGTTGCAGGGAGCGGTCGTAGCCTGCGGCTTGGGAAGTGACATACGGAACGGGAATCAAACCGAGCAGGCTGTTGGCGGCTGGATTGATCTGTCCGCTGCCGTCGCTGGCGATCACGAATCGGTTCACCTCAATCGCCGAAAGCCGGTTCTGCGAATCGGTCATCTGACCGTTGATCTCGTACCGCAGGCCGTAATTCAACGTGAGGTTGCGGGCGATGCGCCACTCATCCTGGGCATAGAAATGGGTCCATAAGCTGCGGCCGTATTCTGTACCTCCCGGCCCAATGCCGGCTTGCGCGGACGAGGGATACCCAAAAAGGAAATCCGCGAAGGCGTTCCCGTCGCCCAGTCCGGCAGCCGACGAGGTGTACCGTGGCGTGAAAGTGAACGATCCGCGGGCGTTCGGCGATTCGCTGGGGTTGAACTGCAACCGGAAAATGTACCCGCCAAATTTCATGCTATGCCGGCCGCGAATCCAGGAGAGATTCTCCATGTAATCGAAGCTATTGTCGCGCCGCGTGAACAGATTCGCCGGGTCGCCCGCGGTGGTGTACGCTCCGGAAAAGCTGACCGAAGGATAGCCGGTTTGATCCGGATTCGGCGCGATGCCGCCAATCCCGTTCTGCGCCGCGAAATTGATGCCCTGATTCTCGCTCTGTTGGCCCCCCGATACCCGCAGAAATCCGAATCGCGCCTCGCTGATCAGGGTTGGCGTGAATACGTGAGTCTCGCCGATCGCGATGCTCTTGGTTCTAGTAGTGAGAAAGTACCCAAATCCCGGAACGAGGCTCTCATTCAGCATGCTGCTGCCAAACGGCTGGAACGTGTCGAAATCGGCGATATACACTCGGCCGAAGAGAGTGTCGTTTGTGGCTAGGTGGTGATCGAGCCGGAATACCCCCTGGTCGTTGTTGTTGGTGAGCTTTGGCGTCGCCAGGTAATTCTGGGCTAGCCCCGCAAGGTTCGTCGCCGGTAGTTTGTTGAGGAATGCCAGAGCAGCCGGATCGAGCCGCGTAGTGGGAATGCGATTGTCCGCAAGCGGCGTCCGTTTGCCCGAGGCGTCGCCGCTCTTCGGGTCATAAATCACAGGGAGGCCGGAGAAATCCCCGCTCCGCACCGCTGCCGTTGGCACGGAGAAGGTTTGGGTCAAGGCCTGCCTGGTCCGCAGCCCTTCGTAGTTCAGAAAATAGAACGTCTTGTCTTTCCTGACCGGCCCACCGAGACTCGCCCCGAATTGACTCTGACGATAGGGCGGGTTGTTGCGGGGGTCGAAGAAATTGCGCGCGTCGAGCGCGTCATTTCGAAGAAACTCATAGACGGAGCCGCGAACCTCATTGCCACCCGAGCGGGTCACTGCACTGATAGTCGCCGATGCTTTGCCGCCGTATTCCGCCGGGTAGATGGACTTCTGAATATTGAACTCGTCGATCGCATCAACAGACGGCGAAGCCACCAAATGGTTGAAATACTGATCCGTGACCGAGACGCCGTCCAGATAATACATGTTGTGCCCGGCCCTCTGGCCAGCGACCAGGACGCCTGTTCCGGTCTGCGCGAGTGCCGAACCGCGGGTGCCCCGAGGCGACTTGAATACGTTATCGCTCAGCAGCGTCAGATCGACGAATTGGCGTCCATTGAGCGGCAGATCCAGGATCCGCTCGTTGGCGATCACCTCACTGACTTCCGCATCACCGGTCCGTAGCAGCGGTGCCCCCTCGACCACCGTGACGGTCTCCGTTCGTTCCCCGACATGGAGCGTGAAATCTACTCGCTCCTCCCGGCCCACTTGAAGCATGAATCCTTCCCGAACCTGAGTCGCAAAATTGGCGCGTTCCGCCTTGATCATGTACTCGCCAATGGGGAGCGATGGCACGGTGTAGTTCCCATCGGCTGCTGTGGTGACTTCCCGCGATACCAGGCTGCTTTGCTGCGTCACCGTTACGGTCACATTCGGCAGAACAGCGCCGGAGGCATCCCGGACCGTGCCGATGACTTCTCCTGTACCTGCTTGCCCGCAACAGATGGCCGCCCCCCAAGCGAGGATGGCTGCAATCGAGGTCAGCCTGGTTCGAACCATGAAACCTGTCAATTCGTGGAACTCCGTCTGGTAAATGGTTTTGAAATCTTTTCTCTACGCTACAGGAGCCTAGGACCAAGAGATGTAACGATGTTGTAATTCCGGCAGGCGATTGTCCGCCCCTCTTTCCTTTACAACACTGTTACATCGGCCGGATTCGCGTTCTGATACGATTCGCCGAAGGGGAAACATATGAATCGTGTAGCGTTCCACTCCTCGATGGCCCTGGCGGTAGTGGCCTCCCTCTCCGCGCAGCCAC
>DATJVZ010000106.1:0-3214 GCA_035501575.1 Terriglobales bacterium
TCTGCCGCAGATGAGACACCTGAAGGCAGAAGTATTGTGAGCCTGCACGATTCGCAATATGCGCCGATAAGTATATCGGATGATGCAGAATTTGTGCCCTTCACGGCCTATACACGAATGAGCGGAGTCGATTTCGATGGCCGTCGCATCAGGAAAGGCGCGGCTGATGCAATCGCCAAGTGTGTCTTAAATGAAGGCGGGAGGATCCCCTCCGATCTCTTTCCTCTGGTCGACGAAGTGGCATCGAAGGGTGCTACGCCGCTCGTCGTTGCCGACAACGCCAAAGTCGCGGGTGTAATTGTGCTTGAGGACATTCTGAAGCCTTCCATGAAGGCCCGTTTCGAACGACTACGGAGGATGGGCCTGCGCACCGTAATGATCACGGGCGACAATCCGCGTACCGCCGCAACCATTGCCAAGCAGGCAGGCGTGGACGATTTTATCGCTCAAGCCACCCCGGAAAATAAGCTTGCCTACATTCGCAAGGAACAGGCTGAGGGGAAACTGGTGGCCATGATGGGTGACGGCACCAATGACGCCCCAGCGTTGGCACAGGCGGATGTCGCTGTCGCGATGAATGCTGGCACCCAGGCGGCCAAGGAAGCCGGCAATATGGTGGACTTGGATAGCGATCCCACCAAACTGATCGAAGTCGTAGAGATCGGCAAGCAGCTCCTGATGACGCGCGGGGCTTTGACTACATTTTCCGTCGCCAACGACGTGGCGAAATACTTCGCCATCATCCCCGCGCTTTTCGCCGGGACTTTGCCCTGGCTGAAAACGATGGACATCATGCACCTGCACTCGGCAACCTCGGCCATTCTCTCGGCCGTGGTCTTCAACGCCCTGATCATTCCCGTGCTAATTCCGGTTGCGCTCCGGGGTGTCAAATATCAGCCGCTCGGCGCCGATGCTTTGCTGCGCCGGAATCTGCTGATCTGGGGACTCGGTGGAGTGGTCTTACCCTTTATCGGCATCAAGCTGATCGACCTCGTAATGGTCGGCCTGCGTTTCGCTTCCTAAGTCTGGAGGAGTGACCATGTCTCGAATATTGTCCAAGAGTCTTCTGTTGCTGCTGTTCACGGTCGTGGCCGCTTGCGGGATTTATCCGGCGGTCGTCTGGGCCATTGCGCATCTGTTCTTCCCGTTCCAGGCAGAAGGAAGTCTGTTGAAGGGCCCTGATGGACAGGTGGTCGGATCGAGGCTTATTGCGCAGCCGTTTACCAAGGATGAGTATTTTCAGCCGCGCCCTTCCGCCGCTGGTTACGACGCCTCTGCATCCGCGTCGTCAACGCTCGCAGCCTCGAACTATGCCCTGCGCGATCGCGTTGCGAGGATGCTTGGGCCTATCGTGAAATACCGCAGCGGCCCCAAGGCGGGGCAACTTGTCGCCCCGGACGTCGAGACCTGGTTCCAGCAGGACCGTTATCAAGGCCAACCGGGAATCGTCGCACAGTGGGCCGCGCTGCATCCCAACCTTGCTACCGTCTGGGTGAACGCGGATCCGGTGCACGCCGCGTATGTAGATACGTGGGCGAAAAACCATGCCGCCGTCGTGTCCGACTGGATTAAGTCCAATCCGGCCACGCCTCAACCCAAGGCCGCCGACTTGGCCGTGGCTTTCTTCCAGTCCTTCTCAAAGGAGAATCCAGGGCGATTTCCGTCCGCCGTAACTCGCACCGCACCCGGCGGAAAACCTGAAACGTCGATCGAGCCAGTAAAGGACGGATCAGATATCCAATCGATCTTTTTCGATATGTGGCGGCAAGACCATTTTAACGCCGACTTGCAGGAGGTTCCCGGCGACATGTTGACCACGTCGGGAGCTGGGCTCGACCCCAACATCACGCTGCAGAACGCCGAGTTCCAGTTGGATCGAGTGGCGTCGAAATGGGCTGCGGATACGAAAGGTAACGAGTCCGAAATCCGAAAGGAAATTGATCAGATACTTCAGGCCAACGCTCGGGCTCCCTTCGGTGGGCTTGCTGGAGAGAAATTAGTAAACGTGCTCGAAGTCAACCTTGCGCTCCGAAACCGTTATAGTGCGCCGAATTAGTTCCATCTGACGGGCGCTGGAGTGCTTTCAAGCGGCAAAAAGTCCAGGAAACGAGGATCAAAAAATGTGGATTCTTCCGATTTCGATGCTTGTTTTGACAACTCTCCTTGCAATTCCCCTGAGCCGGTATATGTCGCGTATCATGGACGGAACGTACCGCGTCCCCCGTTTCTTGCGGTGGCTTGAGGACCGCCTGGACTGCGGCCCACAGAGCTGGAAGCAATATACGCTCTCACTGCTTGTTTTTAACACTGTACTTTTTGTTTTCGGATTTGTGGTGTTGGCGGTTCAGCCCTGGATGCCTCTCAACCCCCAGCACAAAGGCATGCTCGCGCCGTCCACAATCTTTCATACCGTCATCTCGTTTATGACGAACACGGACGTTCAGCACTATGCCGGCGATGTGCACTTCTCCAATTTCAGTCAGATCTTTTTCGGGTTTACGATGTTCTTCCTGTCGGCTTCCATCGGCTTTTGTGCGCTGACGATGATGATCCGTGCTCTCCGCGGCGGGCCCACCGTCGGAAACTTCTTTGTGGATATGTGGCGAGTGGTGGCTTACATGTTCCTTCCCGCCTGCCTCCTACTGGCAGTCCTGTTTGTTCAGCAGGGCAGTCCGATGACGTTCAAAAGCTTTCACGAGGTTCACACACTCGAGCCGGCCGCCATGGGTACCCTGGACAACGGCCAACCAAAGCCACAGACCATCGTTGTCGGCCCGCTGGCCGCGTTCGTCCCGATGAAGCAATTGGGGACGAATGGTGGTGGGTTCTACGGGATGAACTCAGCACACCCGTTCGAGAATCCTACGGGTTTCACGAATTTTCTGTCCTGCGTGGCGATGATGTTGTTTCCCTTCGGGCTGGTGCTCATGTTTGGCCGCATGCTGAACCGCCTGAGTCATGCATGGCTGATTTTTGGCGTGATGATGTTCTTTATGATTGGGACGGTGGTGTGGGCGATCTACTTTGACACCTTGAAGCCAAATCCTGGATTGACCGCGCATCCGGTGGCCAGAACCTATCAGATTCCCGACCCGAGCGCGCCGGGCGGAAAGCGAATGGTCACGCTGCCGGCCGTCGCGGGTCTCCCCGTCGATCAGCATCTGGGCAATCTCGAAGGCAAGGAATTGCGCTTCGGGACGTCCGCCGGAGCAAC
>DATJVZ010000107.1:0-24376 GCA_035501575.1 Terriglobales bacterium
GGCCAAGAGCATCGGCAGAGAGGTTTGAACGCCCTGGCCAAACTCGAGGCGATTGACCTGAATGACAATTGTTCCGTCCCGCTGAATGTGAACGAAGGCATCCGGAGGATAGATCTTGGCGGGAGGAGCCTCGGCCAGCAGGCGCGAGTCGAGATAAAGAGAGGCGATCAAACCGCCGGCCGCGGTCGCTGACACGCGCAGGAAACTGCGGCGACTGAGACCTGATTCCAAAGCGAACCGGGTGGTAATGGACATGGTCTCCTCCTTTATGCCAGCTGCTGCGAAGCAACCTTGATTGCTTTGCGAATGCGAACATAGGTGCCACAGCGGCAGAGGTTTCCGCCCATAGATTCCTCGATGTCGGCGTCCGTGGGTTTCTGGCGGCTGTTCAGCAGTGCGACCGCACTCATAATCTGACCGCTCTGGCAGTAGCCGCATTGCACAACGTCCTCCGCAACCCAGGCGTCTTGCACCGCACGGCCCACCCGGTCCTGTCCGATGGCCTCGATGGTCACGATCGGCCGGTCTCCGATCAGCGAAACGGGAACCACGCACGAACGAGTCGCGACTCCCCCCAGGTGCACGGTGCAAGCACCGCAGGCGGAGATGCCACATCCGTATTTCGTCCCGGTCATCTTCAGATCTTCACGCAGCACCCAAAGCAGCGGGGTACCGGGGTCAACCGCGACTTCTCGGGTTTCACCGTTGACCATTAGCTTGTAAGTTTGCATGTAACCCCTCCGATCAAAAATTCTGCGGACACGGCATTCCCGCTTTGACCCATCTCCGCGTAGCGTCAACAAATTGTTCGTGCGTGAGCGGCGGTAGAGAACGTTCCGTACCGTCGCGGCGGTGTCCCGGCTGGAAAGCCCAGAGCACCAAAGGTTCTTCCTCATGGTGCCGCAAGATGCCGGGGCCATCCAGGTTGCCATTCTGCGAGCGACCGGTAAGAGACCGGCAAACCGCTGGGCTCGACCGGATGCTGTCGTTCGTGTCCTGCCACTTCATGGAAAGCGGTGCCAGGCGCCAGTTGGGCGCTCCGGGAACACCGGTCGTGTCCGCATTGGCTGACTGATGACAGGTAGCACAGTTGAGGCCTGGCACACCTTTCCCTTCTGGCCCACGCACGACGTTGAACCAATGACGATGCCGATCATCGCCCTGCTCAGGATAGTTCGTTGCCGTGTGGCAATTAATACAGCGAGAAAAGGTGAGGACGGAGTATACCTGCTGCCAAGCTGCGAGACCCGCTTCGCGCGTGGCGGATGCGTTTTGACTCGTGGTATGGGCGGGGGAAAGTGTGCTCGACCACGCGATTAGAATAAGAACAGCCGACGAGCTACGGATGGGGCCGAAGTACATCACGCGGAATCTCCTTTCCGAGTTAAACCTCTGGCCTGCACGCACGAATATGTTCGATTGATCCTACTCCACGAAGATGCATGGCAAGTAACCCTACCAAGAAAACAGCGGCGCTAAGCACTGTGCGATCCGGAGATCAAGATGCGGGAAATAAAGAACGAGGTTGTAAGCGGATAATCTACCACATGGAGTGAAAGATGCGCGGCGATTCGGGCAGGAGGCCATCAAAGCGAGATTACCTGATGATCCAGGCAATCGCTGGGGATAGCGTCGTAGAAAACGTGCAGAAGCTCCGTCCCATGGCGCGATAAGAAATAAATGCCGGCGAGCTCGCGTTCCTGCAGCGACTGGTTCGGGTAGAGAGCATTGGTCAGCACTTCACCGTGCCGCCGTAAGACCTCGGTCTGCCGCAATTCGGCGCGCGCCGCGCGGGCGTGCAGACCGTCCAGCTGGTGTTGCATTTTCGCGGCCGCATTTTCTGTCGCCTCCACCAAAGTCTTATCTAGGCGGGCGAGAGCGGCGCGAATTGCCTCGAGCGAATGCTGGAGTGAAACCCCGGCCTGCTCAAAGGCCGACTGCAATTCCGCCGGCAGCGCGCGGGCGGCCAGGGCCTCACGCAAGTGCTCCGGGCTGTGAAACAGATCGGTTACGTTCAACTGGTATTGCTCGAGAAGGCGCTTCGGTTTTGATTCCACGATGGTGGCGGAGAAGCGCGGCACGATCGGCGTGGCTCTCCCCAGCAGCTTTTCATGTACTACACCGGCTTGAGCAAAGTACGCAACTTCGGCGGCGCCTCCCGTGTAGGCCAGAGTGGGTAGTAAGAAATCTTCGACCACAGGGCGAAGCAAAACATTACCGCTGAACTGCTGCGGCGAAGAAGCCATTCGAGCCAACAACTCCCCCTGGCCGAGACGCTCCTTGCCGACCTTGAAGGTGCCGTCGTTAGTCTCGTCCGAATTGCGCTCGAGAGGAACTCGCGCTCCGTTGTTCAGGGTAAACAGGAGAGTCGACGACGGCGTCACCTTGACTTGCTGATGATATCCAGCCGCTTCGAGCTCTTGGCCCCGCGCCGAAAGAGCCGCATGCAATTCCGCATTGCGCTGGATGGCCTCGCGATAGAGCGGCGCGGCGATCTGGTGGAGTTCGGGATCCGAGGCATCTAACAGAACCACACCCCAGTCGGCAAACAGGAAAGCGAACAGTCGAGCGAAGGCGCTTCCGAAGCCCTCGCCTGGCCGGTAGCTGTCGCGCAAGGCCTGGGCGACAGGGGTCTCGCCTAACCAAGTGATCGCTTGTGCCAGAAGCGTGCGAATCTGCGCATCGAACCTGAGCATTCCCACCGGCGCATCGGGTTGGCCTTCGATCGATGCGGCCAAGGTTTCAAGTAAACCCTCCGGCCCAGGAATCGAGACTCGGTTGACCTCCGCCAAGTCATGGTCTTCGGTGGCTAGCCAGAAAACAGGAACACAATCGACGCCCATTTCCGTGGCTACCTGGGCCAGTTTGATGGCCGTAAGTGCCTTGTAGAGAGAAAACAAAGGGCCACCGAACAAGCCCACTTGTTGGCCAGTCACTATCGCAGCGGCTCCCGAGCGCAGGCGAGCGATGTTCGCCATGGTCTGCGCTGAACACCCCCAGGACTCGTTCTGACGCTGGAGAATCTGACCAACAGACTGCCGGCGTCCCGCCGGGTAGCTAATCGCAGCGGCTTCCTCTCTCAGCCATTCGGTGATATAGGGAGATCTTCGATAGAAAGACCGGACTCGCGGATAGTCATATAAGAAATCGGTGAACAAGCGGCTGACATGCGGAATGGCGCTAAAAGGTAGACACTCCGACTTCACCTGACGTTCTCCTCTTGGGGTTGGACGGCAAAACCCATGGAAAGTTACCCTATGCCTTGTTCACGTCCTACTTGAGATGGTTTGAAGTACGGGTGCGATGCACAAAGTGGAGGCGAAAGCTTACCATCCCGGCACGGATCGGGAATCCTGCCTACCAGCTAATCAACTCGGCTTCATCGCGACAGTAACCAAGAAAGCAATAACGTAACTACCCGATTGCCGAGGGAGCTTTTCGGGAGCAAATTTCTGGCTAAGGATTGGGGAGATTTCCCGGGAGGGTTCGATGAGCTCACCAGTAGAGGCAGAGCGCCGCTGTGATGCCCCGCTCGGCAACCGCCTTACCGGTACTCAACCCGAGCGTTGCGGCAAAATTGCTTGGACTCTGTGCGCGGCCTGTGGTACGGCTCTATGCGAGGCTCATGAAATTGTGTGCCAGCATTGCGATCGCAGCTTCTGCTCGAACTGCGAGCACGTCTGTCGAGTGGCCGGGCAGGCGGCGTAACCTGCCGCGGGCTTACTTCCGGGCCCCCCAGGCAGTCGAACTTTCAGCGCTGGACGCGTCGTGAATGGATGCGGATACCGAGGAATGAAATCGGTATGGCCCCAAACATGCCGAGGCCAATACCCGCGAACGGATTCCATCCCAGGTCGACTGTGCGAAGGCACACCACCAGAGCCCAGAGCAGAGCCGTGGACTGAAACGCGTACAGCATCATCTGGCGCCTCATCATTTTGAATCCTGATCCGCCCAGCATCCCGGGAAGATGTCGATAAGTATCGAAAGGTCCATGTACTTCCGCAGAATGCAAATATCGGCTGCTCCGATACCACACCAAGCAGGGTTCCCCGACAAGATGACGGAAGAGAGTCGGCAGAGTTACTCTCCGGGAAATGCTTGTGCTAGAACCCGGCAACGGTAACCGTGGGATGTAACTTGCGGGCACTTTGGGTTTGTACGAATCTGATAGAACCTGCCTGCATGATTCATCTCGTGCCTACAACCACTTTCTTGAGAGTGCGGATGGGCAGGAAAACCAGTTAGTTAGGTTTGGCATGGGGCTTACTGTTCCCTTGGCTCCGGACCGTGACGCAGGTGGTTGAAAGAGTGAGGGTTCCCGGGCACCCTCGCGCAAGGCGGCCCGACAGGGGTAACTCATATCCGCAATATGTTTCGCATGGCAAGAGCAAAAGATTGCATCCGTCTTGAAGCTTGCAAGCTTCTCCTCTCCACCAAAGCAAATCGGCATCCGGAGACTGCCAGGCTCCGGCAGCGCTGGCGAGGCTGAGGCGAAGCATGGCGGAATCCGCTTAGTTAACCATTTGCGCAAACGGCGATGACAAGCAGACTTGCGAGCTAGGAAAAAGCAACCAAGCGTACCGCGGAGGTGAATGGGAGACATTAGCGAATGCTTTACATAGGGTTCGAACATTGATGTGCCGCCTCAAGGCCCCAAACCACGCGTTGTCCGTTCGAAAAGCAGTCAGCTACTGAAGTCAGCATGGTGTAAGATGGTGTTCGCTTTCCTTTCCCGCCTGTAGTAAATGGCCGAGGACCAACCCGGATGAGCACAATGTCGCAACCAGCAAAACCGCGTACATTATTTTCGCTTGCCATCGCCCTGCTAGGCATCTCTGTGCTTGCCACCTATCTTGCGTTCACTTATTTCAGAGCCAGTGAACGATGGGTAACGCATACCCAAGAAGTACGTGCCGTTCTCGGCGACCTCGAAGCCACGATCAGTGAGGCGGGACGCATGAGAATGAGCTATCTGCTGTCGGGCAGCGATTCCAACTTAACGGAGTACCAAGCCGCGGTCTCAAGAATTGCCGATCGCATGCGTGAACTACGGGCGCTCACCAACGATAACCAGACGCAACGCGAACATTGTGACCGCTTTGCATCCGTCACCAACGCGCGTCTCAAAGCGTGGCAGGATTCAATCGTCCAGCGGCAGCAAGGCCAATCTGTGGAGCTGTCGAGTCTGTTGCGGCAGAACGTCGATTCCGCTTCGAAAGGAGCGGCTGCGGCCGAAGCCATCAGAGTGGAAGAGACTCGGCTGCTTGGCCAAAGAACCAAGGCCGCTCAACTACGGTTCTTCATGGCCACCGCTTTGGTCTTCGCCAGTTTCATTTTGGCACTGATTCTGCTGTACTACCACTACCGTTTGTTGAGCGAAGAGCTCGAAGCACGAGAGCAGGCGGAGCAGACGCTGCGCGAGGCATATTTGCGCGAAGCCGAAATACGGCAAAATGAGGAACGGTTTCGGCTGTTTGTCGAGGCGGTGGGGGATTACGCGATCTTTGTGCTGGATGCCGAGGGGAACGTCTGCAGTTGGAACAAAGGGGCCGAGCGGCTCAAGGGCTACGCGGCATCGGAGATTCTCGGCAAACACTTCTCCGCCTTTTACCCACAGGAAGATGTGGAAAGCGGCAAGCCCCAGTGGGAGCTGGAAGTTGCCACCAAAGAGGGCCGAATCGAAGACGAGGGTTGGCGGGTTCGCAAGGACGGCTCGCGGTTCTGGGCCAACGTCGTCATCACCGCGACGCGAGACGAGCAAGGTAAAGTGATCGGTTTCACAAAGGTAACACGGGATTTTACGGAGAGAATGCAAGCCCAAGAAGACCTTCGCAACGCCAATACCGAACTGGCGTCCGAGGTGGCCGAAAAGCGGTCCGCCGAGAAAAGACTGGCGATTTCCGAACGCTCGCTTCGTGGCCTTTCGCTGCGCTTGTTGCGTATGCAAGATGAAGAGAGGAGACGCATCGGCAGAGATCTTCACGACAGCCTGGGGCAATATCTGGCGGCGTTGAAGATGAACCTCGATTCCTTGGAATCGGTTCTCAACGTGGGCCCGAACGGAGCCAGTCGCGACGTTGCCCAATGCGCTCGTCTGGCGGGCGACGCAATCAAAGAACTACGAACCATATCGTATCTGCTGTATCCTCCCATGCTCGAAGAAATGGGGCTGAAATCGGCGATACCGTGGTACCTCGACGGGTTTTCCAAGCGCAGCAATATTGCCACCACTTTCGAAGTCGCCCCTGATTTCGGCCGGCTGCCAACCGAGGTGGAGTTGGCGATGTTTCGCATCCTGCAAGAAAGCTTGACCAATGTTCATCGGCACTCGGGAAGTTCGACGGCCACCATTCGACTGTCCATGGCGGACGGATTCGCTTTTCTCGAGGTCCGGGACACGGGAAGAGGAATTCCGCTTGCCTTGTTGGAGCAATCGAGTGAGGACTGGATGGGTTCTTTAGGAGTCGGACTGCGAGGCATGAACGAGCGTATGCGCCAACTCGGAGGCAAGCTCGAAGTGTCTTCCACGAAGGGCGGAACGGTGGTCGTAGCCAGCGTTCCGGCGGGGCAGCCCTTTACCGCCATGACCAGGTCAGCCTAGGGCTGCTTGCTCAATCGCAGCCTGGGTCGATCCGGCTCATCATTTACCTCAATCTTCGGAGTTTCCTGCCCCGGGGCTGGTGCACCCTGTCGTACCGCAACCTTTCTTCCTAGCGATTGTCTTTACCCAAGCGACCTGCCTGCCTAGTCCTGCTTCATCTTCCGCAGATCCCGTCCCGTCATCTCCTTGGGTTGCGGAATGCCAAGCATGCCTAAGAGGGTCGGCGAGATGTCGCGCAGTGAGCCGTTCGGCTGCAAGCTGAATTGCTTGCTGTTTTCGGAAACGACGATGCATGGAACCGGATTGGTGGTGTGCGCCGTGTGCGGTCCTCCGCTGACGGGGTCGACCATCATCTCGGCGTTGCCATGGTCGGCGGTAATGAGCATGGCTCCGCCGCGCGCGCGCACCGCCGCCTCGATTCGCTCGAGGCAGGCATCGACGGTCTCCACCGCCTTCACCGTCGGCTCGATTTTGCCCGAGTGGCCCACCATGTCCGCGTTGGCGAAGTTCACGATGATGACATCAAAGGCGTCGTCCCCCACGGCCTTGACCAAGGCATCGGCGATACCCGCGGCGCTCATCTCGGGTTTCAGATCGTAGGTGGCAACCTTCGGAGAAGGCACCAGGATCCGGTCTTCGCCGGGAAATGGCTGTTCGACTCCTCCGTTAAAGAAATACGTCACGTGCGCATATTTCTCGGTTTCCGCCACCCGCAGGTTGCGCAGCTTCATCTGCGCCATGACATTGGCCAATATGTTGTCCAGGGATTCGGGAGGAATCACCACCGGGAGCGAGAAATTCCTGTCGTAGCGGGTCATGCATACGTAGTGGAGATTCTTGGGCACGCCATCCCGCGGGAGCATGGCGTCGAGATCTTCCGCACCCGGCAAATCGCGGCCTTCGGTTGGGTTGAGACCGCTGTTTCGCGCTAGAGCTCGGGTAATCTGCCGCACCCGGTCGGCGCGAAAATTGAAGCAGATGCAGGAATCTTCGTCGCGGATGGTTGCCCGCGGTTGTCCCGGGCGGTCGCTACAGACAAAGGGAACCACAAACTCATCGGTTACTCCCTGGTTGTAAGAATCCTTCACGCCCTGGACGGCCTCGCTGTACCTTCTGGCCTCTCCATCACCGTGAACCATGGCGGCAAATGCCTTGGCGATGCGCTCCCAGCGGCGATCGCGATCCATGGCATAGTAGCGCCCGTTCACGGTCGCAATCGCGCCGCAATTGTATTCCCGCATCTTCTGCTCGAGTTGCTCGAGAAACCCTGCGCCGCTGGTAGGCAGCGTGTCCCGGCCATCCATAAAGGCATGTACAAAGACGCGGTCCACTCCGTTCTGCTTCGCCATTTTCAGGAGCGCGTAAAGGTGCGTCTGATGGGAATGCACGCCACCATCGGAGACCAGCCCAAACAGGTGCAAGCGCCGCCCTTCCCGCGCGTGTTTCATGGCGTCGACGAGCACCGGTTGGCGGAAGAACTCGCCGCTTTGAATCATCTGATCGATGCGGGTGATATCCATGTGCACGATTCGACCAGCGCCGATGTTGAGATGGCCGACTTCGCTATTGCCCATTTGCCCTTCGGGCAGGCCAACGTATTTGCCGCTGGTGTGAAGCAGGATGTTGGGATAGTCGCGCAGCAAGCGATCGTAGGTCGGCTTGCGGGCTAGCGCAATGGCGTTGGCTGCGGTTTCCGCACGAAAACCCCAGCCGTCAAGGATGACTAGGACGAGAGGCTTGGGACGATTCATCGGGTGGATTGCGCCTCCGTTCTCTACGGGTTCTGAGGATTCTGAGGGTTCTGAGGGCTCGGCCGTGGCGGCTTGCCCTGCTGGTCTTCTTTCATTGTGTCGTCGACCTTCTGCATCACCGCATCCACCTGCTTCTCCATGTGTCGGTAGGAAACCTGCATCGCCTCCTGCGTAATCTGCGGCATCTCAATGATTAGTTTCTTTCCCGTCGGCGATTGGTAGAAATCGATCATGGCATTCACATCGGTCTGGCTGAGGTACTTCTGGTAGACGGGGATCATGTCGTCCAGCATGGCGTCCAGCGGCATGTCTCTCAAGATAGACTCGGAGATCTTGTTTAGCTTCGCCAGCTCCGCGGCCGAGACTTGCGGATATCGTTGTTTAATTGTCGCCGCACTCATGGCCTGCATTTGCTGAACCATCGATGCCATCATGCGATGCGTCTGCTGACGAACATCCATGACGGCAAAGAGCCTTTGAATTTGTTCGCTCGTGGCCGGAGTATCGCCCGCAACGGACGCGGTCACTTGGGCGAAAGCCGTGGGAATCCACATCCCCAAAACGATTGCAGTTAGACAGCTTGCTCTCATGGTAGTCATCTCTCCTGACAGCCTATCAAAAAACGTCGACAAACACGCGAGAGCAGGCCGGCGAGCAAATTCTGCCAGCGCGGTCTGGTCAACGGCGGATGCTGGGGGAAGATCCCGAGCTTTCGGGAGGGGGCTCTGCGCTCTTTCAGCTCAAGCCAAGGCCCCTAGCAAGGGTATTTGGAATGGTTCCCGGCGAATTTTCCGATCTTGCTCCTGCGCCTGTGCGTATTTTACATTCGGGGTGCCATGCAGAACCGCACCGATACCCTCGAGGTTGGGTCCCGGGCACCCGGGTTCGCGCTTTCCGCAGTCAACCGCGAAGGAATTTTCTCGCTTCCCTCGCTGGTTACTCGGGGAAGAGTCATTCTGGAGTTTCTGCGCGGGACCTGGTGACCGAACTGCCGCAAGCGCATGGCTCAGTTCGAGCCGTTCCAGAATGCAATCGAACAGGCTGGCTCGGGGTTAGTTTACATCGCAGCCGAAAAACGCACCGGCATGTTCAAACCGGCAAAGTTTCTGGCCAAGCATCCGGTTTCGTTTCCCTTCTTGCTGGATGAAGATCGCGCTGTAACCAAGGCCTACGGAGTCTATCACCGCTTGGGACATGACGCGATTCATATCGCGCGTCCGGCGACGCTCATCATTGACGATGGCGGCATCGTGCGATTCATCTACCGCGGTGCGAACCAAACCGATCGAATCCCCGTCGCGGCGGTTCTCGAGGTGCTCAAGAAGTTGTCCGTCGGCGCCCCAGGCTGATCGAGACGGACGTTGTTCATCCCACTTGCAGTTCTCGGCCACCTCAGCTTCGCGTGCATTGGCTACAGCTTGCTATGAACCAGCTTGGTGCGTCCATCTCTCCTGCCGATTGATCTGTGTCATGATGCCTGTGGCTCAGTAAAAATCGGATGGCCGTGACACTCTTCATCGGTCACTCGGCTTGAGAATTCGGTTGCATGATTTTCATTTGCGCAGAATGGAGAGGAGGGCGTGTGAAGCAGCTTCTGGTACTCATTTCGGCAATCCTGCTGTCCGGGGCGGCGCTCGGGCAAGACAACATTTCGTTGCCAGCGGGCACAATGCTAAGCGTCAAACTTGATAAGACTCTCGCCACGCTGACGAGCAGGGACGGGGATCCATTTTCGGCGCGGGTTACCCAGGCGGTGATGCTTGGCGGAAAGTCGGTCGTTCCCGTCGGCGCCACCATCGAGGGCCGCGTTACCCGAATCAGCCAACCACGCAGGATCGAGGGTAAACCAACCATTGGAATCCTTCCCGAAACGCTGATTATGCCGAATGGCGAGCGTTTCACGCTGAATGCCAGGCTGTTCGACACCAATCTTCACAATGGCACCGGCGTAAACGACGAAGGTCAGTTTAAAGGAAAGGGATACGATAACAAGGATCTGATTGAAGTTGGTGCCGGCACAGGCGGCGGTATGCTGATTGGCGGGTTAGCGGGCGGCGGTAAAGGTCTCCTGATCGGAGGCGCAATCGGGGCGTCGGCAACCGTGGCCCATTGGATGAGCAAGAAGAAGTACGCGTCCTTGCCGGCGGGAACGGAATTAACGATGGAGTTAAGCCGCCCCCTGGAGATGAAGCAGGCCTCGGCTGGACAGTAGGCTGGGCGCGGTGTAGCAGTCTTTAGGTGCGGAGTCCGGTCCGGGATGAAACTTGGCGGCTAAAAGGCTAGGGCCGCCAAACCCGGCTCGCTCAGCAGTTGCAGCTCGATCCAACCTTCGAGCGGCAGCGCATCAACCGGCAGGCGGTTTTGCCAGAGGCTGAAGCGCACGCGCAACTTGGTAGCAATCGGCAGTGAGGGGTTCCCTACCGCGGTTTCGGCGGACGCCACCGGCGTTGCCAAAAGCCATGACAAGGGAACCTTCCACTCGAAGTTACGAGCCAAGGCAATCCTGACTTCGGTGTTCGCTTGCGCGGAGGTCGCGAGCAGCATTTCCTCATCCGGCGAACTCACCTGCCACGAGTTCATTTTTCCCGCTTCAATTCGCGCTTCCACTCGCAGGGCACGACGCGGACGTCCCGCGTTCGCCGCCCAGGATTCCAGATTCACCACCAACTCGAAGTCCATCTCTGGCAGCTTGTCAATGAAGTCCAAGCGGCCGTAGACGTTATTTTCATCGATCCCGGCATAGACTGAATCCATCAGGAAGCGCTTGCCATGCATGGCGCCCGAGCGGTGATTCGCCCGGTAACCCGCCGCCCCCATCCATTCAAAATACCTCACCAAATCCCCGGTGATGCGGGGGTGGATGTAAGCCGTTTGCGGACTGAACTCCGGCACGGACCGGCTGGCAGTGATGGGTTGAGCCAGAGAGTCGGGAGCAGTTGCCCCCAGGGCTTGGTAGACGTTGGATAAGTGCTTGCGGTAGAGTTCGTCGAATTCGCGATCATTGGCGGAATGATGCTCGGGACCGTACCACCAGTTCCAGTCGCTGCCTTCGGCTATGAGCAGTTCCTCAAATGCCAGCTGACGTTGAGCTTCGCTCGCGTGCGTCGCCGCCTGGGAGTAGAAATTGCGCGCGTGATACAGATAGTCCCATGCCTTGTTATCTTCGACCGCACCGATCCATACGTTAAAGTTGCCGTTGATCCAAGAACCCGGCACTAAGGCCGTGAGCGGGGCGAAATCCTGGTGGCGTTGAATGGCTTCGGAAACCGTAACCGCCTCGACCCCGGCCTCCCGTGCGAGCGCGTCGTAAAAGCGGCGCAGGAACTCGCGCCCCGAGCGGGGATAATATTCCCACGCGTTTTCGCCATCGAGGATGATCGACACGACAGCGTCTTTGCCTTTATCCAGAACGGGTTGGCTGGCTTGCCTAATATTCCGCATGAGGTGGGCTGCAGCTTCGTGTTCATTCATCCCCGAGTAAACAAAGCCGATCAGGTCGGAGATCGTGTGGTCGCGAAAGATCAAATGCATGCGGGTCCGGCCACCTTCGAAGCGATAGATGGTATAGAGTTGTTCCGCCTGTTGATCGGACAGACGTCCCGATCCGTCTCGGGCAAAGTTCACTCCGAGCGACCGGCCTAACACGCCTTCGTCGGTCGCCATCCAGTTCACACCCAGCTCGTGCGCGATCGTCAAAACCTCGTCCGAAACGCTCCCCTCCGACGGCCAGACTCCCACGGGACGAAGGCCAAAAACCTGCTGGTGAAAATCTAGGGCGCGGCGAAGTTGCTCGCGAGCATCTTCGGGGTGGCGAAACCGATTTTGCGGCAAGGATAACCCGGGACAAGACACAGCCCCTTGGCTGGTGTCAGAAACTAGCGGCAGGATCGGGTGGTAGAAGGGCGAAGTGGAGATTTCGATTCTTCCTTGCTTTGCCGCCACCGCGTGCGCGGGAAGAACCTCGCCGAGCAACTGTCGTTGGCGGGCGATTACGAACTTCTGATCGTCGAGACTGTATCCCCGCCCCTTCCGGACCAACCCAGCGATCTCTGGATCCTCGAGGAAGAACTCGTCGAACCAGGCAAGCTGCGACAGCACCTGTAGATCAGTAAGATCTTGCGCATGAAAATAGCGGTCGGCCCGCTCCGAAGAGTGCCCGACACTGCCGAATCGGTCCCAAAGGTCGCGATAGCGCGGATAACGTCCAATCATATGCACGGGATTCGCTTGAAATAGGTATTGCAGCGCAAACTGGCGTTCCTCCGCCGTGAGATCGCCGGCCGGCTTCGCGGCGACTCGGAGCAAGGGATCTTCGGCGGTTCCCGCTACGTAATCCTGAATTTGGCGAATCAGCGAGGGAACCAAGTTGAACGTCTGATGAACGGAGGGGAACTCATCGAGGAGCTTGACCATCCCGAAATAGTCTTTGAGGGCGTGAAGCCGTACCCAAGGTAAGCGATATTCGCCGGTAACCAAGTCTTTGTAGAAGGGCTGATGCTGATGCCACAAGATGATGACGCGCAGAACCGGCATGAAAAAGTTAGTCTAGCACGTGGGCCGACCCGGCCTGAACGCTTGGCGAGCGGGCTATTCGCCGAAGCTATTGATTGTCAATGACTTCCGACCCCAGGATCTTGGTATCAGCCCGGAATTTCTTGTAATCCGTATAGGTGATGTCCGCGGTCAGGTTGTAGTTCTTGAGCAGCGCGATTTTAGCGTCCAGCTTCAGCCATACGTGCTTGGGAAGCCAGACCTCATCATTGACCCGGGTTTGTTCCACGACGATGTGCGTGCCGGGGTGCACGCGGGCTAGAAAAAGTCCAAAGGAGAGAGTGTCGAGCGCCTCGATATCGACTTTCATCCACTGACCGTCGGTTTTGTCGATCCAGATGCGACCTCGAACCTTGGAGAGATATTTGGCTTCTTTACTATGGGGATGGAAATCCGGGCGGGGATCGGCGTCGATCACGTACGTCTCGCGTCCGTCGACGCTTTCCAACCCGGCAACATGGAAGGTGTAGGCGTCGCTTACCTCCCTTACAAACTCGCGTTCCTCCTCACGCTCTTTTGCCTCCCGTTCCAGCCGTTTCTTTCGCTCCTCCTCCGTTTCGTTCTTGCGCTTTTCCATGATCTTTTGAATTCTTTGCTCTTCCTTGGAGGCCTCTTTCTCCGAGAGCGGCTGATCGTTTCGTCGGACCAGACGCTCGACGGGTTCACCGTACAGCATCATCACCTCGCGGGTCGTTGACTCCGTGGAACTTACCTGCCCCGTTCCGTCCAACCTGCGCTCTTCGGCACGCTCGGTGTAGGTGTAGTTGCGCTGTTTCTGGTCGTTGACGATGTCGTTCTCGGCCGCTTTCTGAATGAGCAGACGGACTTCTTCGTTAGAAAGATCGCCCGACAGAGCAGAAGAAAGAGCAGAATTCGACGCGGTGGCCACAGCGGGGGTTGCGGGTGGAAGGGGAACAGATTGGGCTGGGGGTTGATCCGACTGGGCCAGGGCCAGGCAAGGCACCAGCATCAGGACCAACAGGCACCCTACGTGTGTTCTCCTCATGACCCGATGTACGCGCTCGGCACTCGACACGTTCCAGGATAAATTACCCGCACTGGCGTATTTCACGGCTTGCTCCATTCGAAGGTCCTCGGCCGCTAGTGCGGACGCCGCCTGGCGAATTGTAAAGATATAAACCCCAGCAGGCCGATCCTTGCCTCTCAAAGCTGTGAGGCGTTCCTCATGGAATGACCACGCACCTGCGACCAGTCATATGGCGGGTTAGGTAAGGTGCTGCCGGCGTTCCCCCCACTGCTTACTGGAGAACACTTGGGGTGCTACCTCGATCAAGCGAGGCAGCATTTGAAACACGGAGACTGCGCTCCAGCGTGCGCCCCTACGTGTCCGGTAGCCCTTCTCGTTTAATTCATCGGCAACTTTCGAGAAGGGGTTGTCCATGATGAGGAGATCCATCATCAACACCAGAGCTTGCTTTTCTACCGGCTCTTCCTCAAGGTCTAGACACTCGGGTGCCACACGCAGCCCGTAGGGAGTGTCCTCCCTGGTTTCTGGTTCCGGGGCCTGCCCAGCCACCTGACGCTTCCATTCCAGGGCAACCAACTGCCAACCCGCAGCGGCTGTTTGCTTCATTTTTTCAGGATCGAACGGGCCGGATAGCAATTCCCGCATGTACTCCACTCGTGCCATGCCCCCCTCCTTAGGCTTTCCCTCCTAAGACCATCAACCACACCTTCCCTGGCCTGAAGGTATTGGCTGCGGTGGTGAAAGCAAACGACCGGCCAAAGATAATCTCATTCGACGTAAGATTAGAAGAGCCAAGTGACTGAAATATAAGCGGATCTTACGCTTTCCCTGAGTTTATGGAGGCCACCGGTGCCCATTTATGGGATTGGCGGATGCGGAAGCGAACACGTTCCCGTGTACACTTTAGGCACTCCCGCCGACGTAGATTGCTCGATAGGGTCAGCGGACTTTGCGATCATTGGAAAGGCAGAGACCTGTACCCGGGGCGATTGCCGAAAGCATCCAAAGCAAGCTAGGGACAAATAGACCTGGCTTCTGAGCGGCGAGCCGAGTGGGCCCTTGTCGCAATCGGAACCGTGAAGGCCATGAACACGACCGAAACCGTCCGCCAAACCCGTTCTGATTTCAGCTTGTTGAGCGCGCAGGACCTCTATCTATTCAACGAGGGCCGTCACTATCGCATCTACAACAAGCTCGGCGCGCATCTAGTCAGCGCCGGTGACGAATACGGCGTTGCCTTCAGCGTCTGGGCGCCGAACGCCCAGGAGGTGAGCGTCATTGGCAGCTTCAACGATTGGACTCCCGGTACGAATCCCCTGCGACCCAGGGAGAGTTCGGGAATCTGGGAAGGATTCGTCCCGGGCGCGACTAAGGGATCGCTGTATAAGTTCCACATTCGCTCTCATAATCAGGGATATGTCGCAGAAAAAGCCGACCCGTTTGGCTTCCGACATGAGAGGCCGCCGCGCACGGCTTCAGTGGTTTGGGACCTGGAATATGAGTGGTCGGATCGGGAGTGGATGGAGAAACGAAAGGACAGGAATACCCACCAGGCGCCCATTTCGATCTACGAAGTGCATCTCGGTTCCTGGAGACGGGTGCCCGAAGACCACAACCGTCCGCTCAGCTATCGTGAAATGGCTTGGCAACTGGCCGAGTACGTCGAGCACATGGGCTTCACCCATGTCGAATTGCTGCCCATCATGGAACATCCGTTTTACGGATCCTGGGGATATCAGACCACGGGATATTTTGCCCCGACGGCACGGTATGGTTTGCCGCAGGACTTCATGTATCTGATCGACTATCTGCACCAACGCGGGATCGGCGTAATTCTCGATTGGGTTCCCTCCCACTTCCCGTCCGATGCGCACGGGCTCGCCTACTTTGATGGCACCCATCTCTTCGAACACGCCGACGCCCGCAGAGGACTTCATCCGGATTGGAAAACCTACATTTTCAACTATGGACGCAACGAAGTGCGCGGGTTCCTGGTCTCCAGCGCAATGTTTTGGCTCGACCGATATCATGTGGACGGACTGAGGGTGGATGCCGTAGCTTCCATGCTGTATCTCGATTACTCGCGCAACCCTGGAGAGTGGCTGCCCAACCAGTATGGCGGCCGCGAAAATCTCGAGGCCATCGAGTTCCTGCGCCAGTTCAATCAGGAGGTGTACCGCGAATTTCCGGATGTCGAGACCTTTGCGGAAGAATCGACCTCATGGCCCATGGTTTCCCGGCCGGTTTATCTCGGGGGGTTGGGTTTTGGTTTCAAGTGGGATATGGGATGGATGCACGACACGCTCCAGTATTTCGAGCAAGATCCGATCTATCGGCGATATCACCACAACCAGCTGACCTTCCGCATGCTCTATGGTTTCAGCGAGAACTTTGTGCTGCCGCTTTCGCACGATGAGGTTGTGCACGGCAAAGGCTCATTGATTGGGAAAATGAGCGGCGACGAATGGCAGAAGTTTGCCAATCTGCGCCTGTTGCTGGGATACATGTACGCCCAGCCGGGCAAGAAGTTGCTCTTTATGGGAGGCGAGTTCGGACAAGTACGCGAGTGGGGGCACGACACGAGCTTAGAATGGCACATCCTGCAATATCCGCTTCACCGTGGCACACAAATGTGGGTGGAGCAGTTGAATCGCCTCTATCGCGAGCAGCCCGCCCTGCACGAACTGGACAACGATCCTGCCGGATTCGAATGGATCGACTGCAGCGACAACGCTTGGAGCACAATATCCCTGATGCGCAAAGGCAGCTCTGCCACCCAGCAGGTTATCGTGGTCTGTAATTTCACTCCCGTCCCCAGGTTGGGCTACCGTATTGGCGCCCCCAAAGGAGGGTTGTGGAAGGAACTGCTGAACAGCGATGCCAAAGAGTACGGAGGAAGCGGCATGGGAAATTTTGGACAGGTACATGCCGAGCCCATAAGAGCACATGGGCGCCCGTACTCGCTCAACCTTACTTTGCCGCCTCTGGCAATCCTGTTTTTTAAGGCTGAATAATCGCGAACTACTGCCTGACAGCCGGGCAGCCCGTCTTTTCTTAGTCCTTATCGGCCTTGATTCTCAACGCCTTTAGAAACCGCAAATCGTGGTCGGAGAACTTAAGGTTCAAAGCCTCTTCGTGAGCGGGTCTTCGTGGACGAACCATCGCTTCGTCGACTCGACCACGCGAGACCCTAGGAGGAGCCTGCTGAACCTGAGCGTAGGCAGAGAGATCAAGACAGATAAGCACCTCGTAACCGGCGTTTTCGATCTCCGAGGCAATTCCCTCGAAGCGGTCGCTTGCCCCCACCGCCTTATTTACGATGAGTTCTAGCTCCTCGCGATAGCGACTCTTCATGATTACTGCGCTGGCTGCGCTTCTCAGCTCCTCGGTCAGTCTCCCGACCTGCTCGACCGCAGCCGAGGCCGGGACTTCGGTCCGTCCAGGGAGAAGAAGAACACCCTCTTCCCCTCGGATGCGGATCCTGATGCGAGGCACAACCGAGCTAAAGACCCGGCGACCGCGCGCCTCAAGGTCGCGAATTGCTGATTGAACCCGAGGATCGTTGTTGATTTCCCACTTCAGTACCTGTAGGACCTCCGAGAAAGCCGAATCCCTTTGCAAGGACTCTTCCGCCTCGCGTTCCATGTTCTCAAGCAAGGATCGCATTACCTTCTTATTCATCATGGCTCAGTCATCCGTCGGCCAACCTCAGGTCGCGAATCCGCTGTTTCTAAACCTGCGAATCGGCCGACCGGGTAGGTGTCGCGGCTTGTCCTGACTACAGTTTAGGGGCTCATCGGAAGCCTAAAAATGTTCCGGAGGTTCATCCTCCCTTTCTTTGGTAATCTTGTCGAAAGGCCTGGTTGGTGCGGGAAAAAGCGCCCCATCAGTTCTGGAACCTTGCGATTGGCCGGGAAGGACGTTGCTCCGAGCCCATGAGCGATTCCAGGCTGAAAACTCCCCTCCTCGAAAACCACTCGGCACTCGATAGGTCCGCGCAGGACGCCCGTCCTTCCCCATAACGGCACCCGTTGCCGGTGAACCGCCGGCGGCCGAAGGCCAAGCTTTTGCCATGCTAGACTGCCTTAGATCAGCGGCCCATGCGAATTCTGACCCGCTACATTCTGCGCGAGGTCACGGCACACGCTTTGATCGGCGTTGCCGTGTTCACCTTCGTTCTATTTACCCGCGATCTGGGTCGGATCCTTGAGTTAGTGGTCCGCAACAGCGCTCCTTTGCCCAGTGTTGCTCAGGTGTTCTTCTTCATTCTGCCCACTTCCCTTACCATCAGTATTCCTGCCGCAGTGTTGGTCGGCATATTGATTGGCTTGAGCCGCCTGGCGGCGGACAGCGAAATCACCGCCATGCGCGCCAGCGGCGTCGGTCCTCTGACGTTCTTGCGGATCATTTCGATTTTCGCGGCCACGGCCTGGCTGCTGGCGCTGGGCAATGCCGTGTATTTGGCACCGCGATCGCAGGCCGCCATGGCGCACCTCCAGGATCGGCTGAAGTCTTCCCAGGCATCCTTCGAAGTTCAACCCCGGGTCTTCTACGAAGGATTCCCGCAACTCGTGCTTTATGTCGAAGACGTCACCGAGGCCCAAGGCGCCGCGATTTGGAAAGGCGTTTTCATCGCCGATACCAGCACCCCCGCTGCCCCGCGCATCACCTTGGCCCAACAAGGCATTCTGGTTAGCGAAGGACCGAATACTCTGCACCTGCACCTCAGCAAAGGATCAACCCACGAAACCGATCCAACCGATCCCAACCACTATCAGATCTCCACCTTCGAACAGACCGACATGCCCATAGCGCTGCCGGAATCCGACAGTCGGAAGCTGCCGGAGCCGGTTCCGCTCTCGCAAATTGCCACCAGCGAGCTCTGGCGGCAAAGCGCCGATAAGAACAACCCCAGCGCCAAGTGGGAGCTGATCGAACTGCACCAGCGCTTTGCGCTGCCTACTTCGTGCCTGGTATTGGCCCTGGTTGGCATTCCCTTCGGCTTGGCGTCTCGCAAGGGCGGCAAATCGACGGGGTTTGTCCTCACTATTCTCCTGGTGTTTGCCTACTACCTGGTGTCACTGGTAGGAGTTTCCATGGCGCGACAAGGAAAATTGTCGCCCGCCCTGGGAGTATGGCTGGCGGATCTGGTCTTCTTTGTGGGAGGAGCGATTCTTTGGGTGCGCTTCGAGCGCAGGCCGATTGACCTCTCGTCGTTTCGAAGCCTATGGCATCGCGCAGGACCCCGGCCCACCAATGGCGCGACGGCCCCGGCGCGCTCAGCGCGCTCTGATGCTTTTGCGCGGGCGTTCGCCCGGCGCCGGGTCTTGACGGCTCACTTCCCGATGATTCTGGATGACTATGTGCTGCGGGAGTTTGTCGTAAATCTGGGCCTGGTGCTGGCCACGTTCTTGCTGCTGCTGCTGGTCTTCACGGTCTTCGAGTTGCTGGGAGACATTCTGCGCAATCAAATCGCTCCCTTGATCGTTGCCGAGTATCTGCTGGATGTCTCTCCGTATTTCCTGTACAACATCGCTCCTTTGGGAATCCTGCTGGCGGTTCTGGTTACCTTGGGCCTCATGCAACGCTCGAACGAAATCACTGCCATTAAGGCCACCGGTATCAGTATCTATCGCATCGTTACCCCGCTACTGGTGGGCTGTGCGGTGTTGGCAACGGGGTTGTTCTTCTCCGACCAGCTGTATTTGCCCTATGCCAACAAACGACAGGATGCCTTGCGCAATATGATCAAGGGCAAACCGGCGCAGACCTATTTGAATCCCGACCGGAAATGGATCTTCGGCGAGCATTCCAATATTTACTACTACGAGCTGTTCGACTCCGAGCGCAACCAATTTGGAAAGCTTTCCGTCTTTCAATTCGACCCCCACACCTTTGAGCTGACCCACCGAATTTACGCCGCCCGCGCCCGCTGGGAAGAAAGCCTGCGGCAATGGGTCTGTACCCAGGGCTGGGTGCGGGAGCTGCGCGGCCCCGCCATCGCCGATTACCGCAAGTTTAAGTTAGCCACCTTTCCTTTCGTGGACGAGCCCCCGACGTACTTCAAGAAGGAAGTTAAGCAATCCTCGGAGATGAACGCCAAGGAGTTGCAGCGCTACATCCGCGATCTCGAGCAGAGCGGGTTTGATGTGGTTCGACTGCGGGTCCAGCTGGAAAAGAAATTTGCCTTTCCCGTGATCGCCTTGGTCATGGCGGTGCTGGCAGTTCCCTTCTCGCTGTCCACCAGCCGGCGAGGAGCGATCACCGGGGTAGCCACGGCGGTAGCCATCGCCGTAGTGTACTGGACGGTCTCCGGTTTGTTTGAAGCGATGGGTAATATCAGTGAGCTGCCTCCGTTTTTGGCTGCCTGGTCCCCCGATCTGATTTTCGCCCTCCTCGGCGGCTACATGATTTTGAAGGTGCCCACGTAGCGGGTGAAAGGACCGGCAGGGTCAGTCCGATTTCGCAGCGGCCCCCGAATTCGAGTAGCCCAAGGAGAAAACCTGTTAGGTCAATATTCCTCACCCTCAGCCAAGGATTCTTTCGGCCTTGTCAGGCTCCGCCCGTAGCTTCGAGCAAATCTCTAAGGTGCGGCCACGGCCGAGGGATTGCCGGCAATATCGGTGCCTGGGCCTAACGGGGTCAGGACTCCGGTGGTGGTGTTCAGGGAAAACGCGGCGAGTGTCGAGGCGCCGCTATTGGCGACGTAGATAAAGTCGTTGGGTTCGGTGGTGGGGAACCCCGCATTGCTGCCCGTCGCCCCGGCAATGATGACAAAGGAAAGCGGGCTCAGACCGGTGGAAGCCGTAGGCGTTGACAAGGGGTTCAATACTCCTGTACCCGGAGCAAAAGAATACTCGGAGATCTGAGAGGACCGATTGTTGAGAACATAAACGAAGTCGAAATAAGGGTCCGCAGCAACCGCAATCGGTCCAAGTCCGGCCGTGAACGGGGAACCTAGTACCGGGGTCAAGGTCCCATCTGGAATGTTCGGATTGACACAAGTGAGGACTACCTTATCGCAGATGGCAAAGCCGGAAACGTTGCTCGTGCCGGTGTTGGCGACATAGAGATATCCTCCGCCGGGAGTGATGGCTAGTCCTGAGGGAGCGGTTGCCGCCACCAAGGATGAACCCAGTGGATAGGGCGAAGCGCCCAGAGCTGCGAGCGCGCCGGATGAAGAAATGGAATAGGCGCCGACCGAATTGGTAAAGTTGTTCGCCACGTAAAGGAAATTCCCGGTAACGCTTACCGCCACCCCCGTAGGCAGAGTGGCTTGGGGAGAACCCGCGGCCTTGGTCGTGAACGGCGAACCGCTCACCTCCTGCAAGCTCGTTCCATGAATCGAGTAGACCGAGACGGTGCTCGCCGCCTGATTGGCGACAAACAAGAACCTCCCTAAGGGATCGATTGCCATGCCCATGGGCGACGCTCCGGTCCGGGTGATGCCAGCTACGGGTCCGATCGAGCCATCCGAATTGAGACTGTAGGCGAAGACGCTATTGGAACCGTTGTTGTCCACGAACAGAGCAGTGAGCGAGGGCGTGATCGCAATGCTGAAAGGCGTAGTGCCCGCGCCTCGCTGGGATCCAATCTGGTTGAGCGAACCTATGCTCAGAGTCGCGGAAAAGGACTCGATGTAGCCGGGATTACCCAGGACGGCAGAATAGATGGTGGCGTTTTTAATTTGCGTACTGGGAGTGGCAGGTATGTTCTTAGAGCCGCATCCAGCCAATCCACACAAAAGAATCGCAAGCAGACAGGACCAAAAAGGGGGCCTCATCCCAACGCTGGCTCCTGGGTTTTATGGCGGAGTTGGCAAATCGATCCGCGCAATTCGATGTTGAAGAGCTACTTCCAGGTTGTATCAGGAACGCGGGGAAAGAGCAAACCCCGCTTACTCGTGGTTGCCCTCCGCGACCGAAACCGGGATTTCGAGCACCGCATCCTTGGGGAGTTCAGTGGGCAGCAACGGTAAGCGAATCTCGAGCATGAGACCGCCTTGGGCTCGGTTCCGGGCTTCGACCGTCCCGCCGCAAAGAGCCACGGCGCGGGCGGTGATCGAGAGTCCCAAGCCGACACCCCCTGTCTGGCGCCCACGAGCGTCGTCGATGCGATAGAAGGGTCGGAACAGCTTGTCGAGCGCATCTTCCGGCACGCCCGGACCGAAGTCACTCACACGCACGATGGCTTCGGCTGGAGCGGCCGCGGAGCGCTCCAGTTGAATCTGAACACTCGTACCCTTTTCCGTATAGCGAATCGCGTTGCGCACCACATTTTCGATGGCACTATGCAGGAGGCTCGGATTGCCATAAACTACACAATCCTCCGCAATGTCCACCGCGACGTGCGAACGACGGCTCTGGGCTTCGAAGCTGGCGTCCTTGGCGATCTCGCGAATCAGCTGCCCGAGGTCAACGGGGCATTTTTCGAGCGAGTCTTCGCCGGCTTCCAGCCTTGCCAGTGTCAGCAAGCGCTGAATCATCTCATTGAGACGGGTGCTTTCCCGGTCAATCCGCTCGAGTGCCCCCGCGGCTTCTGCACCGCTTCTCTGCCGCGCTAATTCCAGGGCGACATTCAGCCGGGCCAGAGGCGACCGCAGTTCGTGGGAGATATCGGTCAGCAACCGCCTTTGGGCTGCTACCAGGTTTTGAATGCGCTCGGCCATGCGGTCGAAATCCCGCATCAACTCAGCGGTTTCGTCGTGCCCACCGAAGGCCGGCACTCCGGCGCGGGCGCTTAGGTCACCGCCAGCCAGCTTCTGGGTTGCCGCCCGCAGACGCACGATCGGAGATGTCAGATACCGCGCCAGCAGATAACAGACCAACCCTGACGAGATAAGGCCAATCAGGATGCCGAGTCCCGGCCCATGAGAGAAGTACCACGGGTGGGGGTCCGACAGCAGCTCGGTAATGATCGTGTAACGATGGCCATCCGGCCCCGTCGTCGAAGCCCGCAAGAACTGGTTCGGCCGGAATCTTCCCCAAAAGGTGTCGGCCGTGCTCATTTCCCCGCGTTGGGCACGCTGCAGCCACTCTTTTGTGTCTTTTGTGTTGCGTCCCAGAATGTCCTTGCCCGCCTCATCCAGAATGTAAACGTGCACGTGATGGGCGTCGTGGATGCTGCGCAAGTACTTCCACGTCGGCGTCTCCCCCGCGGTTTGGTAAACCTGGAGTGCTTCGTTAAGAAAAGTCACCTGCTGGGCTTGCAAATTGGAAATTTCCCGGGATGGTCGTAAAGCGGAGGCGACCAGAATAGCCAAAATGAAAAATAGCGCCTGCGCCAGCCAGTAGCAAAGGAAGATCTTGACGAACAGGCTTCTCATTCGCCACTCACCCCATGGTCGCGAGGATGGGCGAAAATGTATCCCACGCCCCGTACGGTCTTAATGTGGTCGGAACCATCGTCGGTATCGCCCAATTTCTTGCGCACTTTGCTGACGTGCATGTCGATGCTGCGATCGAAAGGTGAGAACTTGCGGCTTAGTACCTCATTGACCAGATTTTCGCGAGTCACCACCCGACCCGCTTCCCGCAACAAGACATGAAGCAGGTTAAACTCAACCGAAGTCAAGTCGACGGGGCGCCCCTTATGCTGCACGGTTCGGCTGGCGGGATCAAGTTCAACGTCCCCGACTTCGAGAACCTCGGGAATTTCACCGGCTGCGCCCTTTTCCATGACCTGGCTTCGCCTGAGAATGGCCCGGATGCGGGCGACCAGTTCCCGGGGATTGAATGGCTTGGGGAGATAATCGTCGGCGCCGATTTCCAAGCCCACGATGCGATCCACATCTTCCCCGCGGGCGGTCAGCAGCAGGACCGGAACCTTCGATGTTTGGCGAACCCTGCGGAGGACGTCAAAGCCGTTCATTCCGGGCAACATCACGTCGAGCACCACCAGCCGGTGATCGCCGCTCAAAGCCCGATCAAGACCAGACTTGCCGTCCGAGACGGCTTCGATCGCAAAGCCCTCCGGTTCGAGATACTCACCCACCAGCCCACACAGTTCCGTGTCGTCGTCGATTACCAGAATGCGATCCACACTGCTCCTACAGATGTACAATACACCCACCGGGAAGCAGTAAAACAGCGTCCCCGCCAGCTCGAACCAGTTTTACAAAACTTTACTCCGGTTGACGGACAATTTACCTCTGAAACCGGCAATCAGTGTTTTTATCTAGCGAGAACTCGGGAAATTCCGAGAGTAAGACCGAAGGAGAAGATCATGAAATTGGTTCGTATTGCCCCCATTACGCTCGTCGTGGCTTCCATGCTGCTGACCGGGTTGGCGACAGCCCAAGGCCCCGGTGCACGACGCGGTGGGGATTTCTTAGGACCGAGAATGATGGATATGCTCGATCTTAGCGATGCCCAACAAACGCAGATCAAGCAGATCTACCAAAGCGGCAAAGCCAGCCTGAAGCCTTTGTGGAGCCAAGAACGCGAAAGCCACTTGGCGATGATAAAGCTGGTTACCAGTGGC
>DATJVZ010000108.1:0-10179 GCA_035501575.1 Terriglobales bacterium
GACGACCCTTATTTTTCCGAATACGTAGACGCGGGCCGATTGCCGATTCACATTGTGGTCAATGAGGGCAGCATCACGCTCGAAGGAGACGTCGATTCACGAGAAGACCGGGTGCGAGCCGCAGAAGACGCGAACATTGTGACAATGACTGAACTGGTGACGAATAACCTGCGCGTAGCCGGTAATTATTGAATGCGCAAAGTCGTGAATGACAAAACGATGTTTCGACAGTACGCAGTTATGATGATCTTGGCCGCCATCGTTCTGATGGAGGGCTTACTCGTAGTCTTCGTTTTCGGCGTTGCCGGCCACCCATTGTTCAATAGCTCAAAGATTGCTCCTGTGTTTGTTGTTCACGCTGAGCCGAAGGGTGTCGACCCTGGCGCCGAATATGGCTTCGAGTCGGTCTTCAAACCTGCGCTTCCGGCGGTGGTCAGTATCGCCATGTCTCGCATCGTGAACGTGCCACAAATGCCGTACTTCAATGATCCCTTCTTCCAGCAGTTCTTTGGAGGACAACTGCCCCAAGGGCCGCAACAGGAGCGCGAGCAGGGTTTAGGATCGGGGGTCATTATTAGTCCCGACGGTTACATCCTCACCAATAATCACGTCATCGCCAAGTCCACCGACATCAAAGTTATGCTTGCGGACAAGCGGGAATTTCCTGGAAAAGTGATTGGTGCCGATCCGAAAACGGATATTGCAGTTGTCAAGATTGACGCAAGCAGCTTACCCACCATTACGCTGGGAGACTCGTCGAAGCTCCAGGTTGGAGATTACGCGCTCGCCATCGGCAATCCCTTTGGGGTGGGCGAGACCGGGACGATGGGGATTATCAGTGCCACGGGACGCAATGGTCTCGATATAGAAGACTACGAGGACTTCATTCAGACCGATGCTGCGATTAATCCCGGCAACTCCGGGGGCGCGCTGCTGAATATTCGAGGTGAACTGATTGGAATCAATACCGCGATTCTTTCTGGTAATTCTGGCGGCAATCAGGGTATCGGTTTCGCCATTCCCATCAAGATGGGCAAGTATGTCATAGACCAGATCCTGAAGAACGGGAAAGTGGTACGCGGCTACATCGGTGTAGTGCCGCAGGAAGTGACGCCAAGTCTCGCGAAGGCTTTCCACATTCCGCCGGAAAAGGGAGCATTGGTTGGCGACGTCGAGCACGACAGTCCAGGCGCGAAAGCCGGGCTCGAGACAGGCGACGTTATAACCGAGCTGGACGGGCAGCCGATAAGCGGCCCGAATGATTTGCGCTTACGAGTTGGTAACATGACGCCGGGCACGACCGTCCGTCTGAAAATATTGCGCAATGGTGAGTCTAAAGAAGTCTCTCTGACTCTCGGCGAGACACCCGCAAGCAAGGGCTCCAAGAATTCTCTTGGCGCTGCCGAAAACTCCCCTCTGGCGGGTGTTCAGGTGCAGGAACTCGACGTGGATACGCGACAACAGCTTGGCTTGGGGTCCGACGTCAAAGGGGTTGTCGTCGCCTACGTGCCTAACACTTCCCCGGCCGCGGAGGCGGGCCTGCAGCGTGGAGACGTGATTGAACAGGTGAACCGACAGCCCGTAAATTCGGTAGCTGACTATCAGCGACTCGTTCGACAGGCAGGAAAAGAAGCGGTTGTGCTGCTGATCAACCGAGGTGGGGCTACGACCTTTGTGGTGGTTCAGCCAATGTAAGGTAGCTAAACGTGGATGCGGTGGCGAGGACGATTCGAGTTGCGCCGGTTCTCTTCTTCTTGGCGGGAGGAGGCCGAAGTCAGGAACTACCAAGCTTGCCGCCTCTTCAGGGGCCGGCGGTACCGACAGTGACATTTACGAAGAGCCTTTGGGGCGCGAATCGCTCTTATTACTCGATCACGGTCAGTTCGATGGGTACTACCTCGTACTGGGCGGAACCTAACTCAGAGCGGCGCGAAGGCGAGCCTAAAATGGACGATTTCACTGCCACGAGTCAGACGCGGAACGAGATTTTTCAACTGACTGAGAAGCTGCATTTCTTCAAAGGAAAGTTGAGAACTAGCGATGACAATGGGCGAATGGGGTGGAAGTCGCTTACGTTCGCCGAGGGTCCCGTCCGGAACGGGATTGACTATACGTCCTCGATGAACCGCTCAATAAAGCAGCTTACGCTTTTGTTCGAGCGTATTGCCACCACGATGGAATACGGGTGGAAGCTGTCCGGGCTGCGCGCTGATGATCCGAGTGCGTTAGCCGCGGAGTTGAAGCAGATGCAAAGACAAGTGACTCGCCGACAACTGGCAGAGTTTGAGGCGATCGCTCCCATCGTGCGCGCCATCGCTTTCGATTCTCGTATTCCAGAAGCGTCTAGACGGTACGCTCGTGAACTTTTGAAGGAGACACAGTCCCAAAGAGAGGAAAGAGCGTCATCCACCGCACCCTATTTCAGTGCCCATGAACTTCTGCCATATGAGGCCACGAGCAGGAGGAGTGAATGAAATCACAAATCAAGCTGGGCACCATTTTCGGAGTTGAACTTGGGCTGCACTACAGTTGGCTGGTGATTGCGCTGCTCATCACCTTCTCGCTGGCTGCTCAGTTCCATGCGGTCAACCGGAATTGGAGTGAGGCGCTCGTATGGACCACAGCGATTATTACAGGGATACTCTTCTTTGCCTGCCTGTTTGCCCATGAGTTGTCTCACGCATTGGTTGCGAAAACGCACGGGTTGCCCATTCACAAAATCACCCTTTTTCTTCTCGGGGGAGTTGCTCAAATCGAAAAGGAAGCGTCCGACCCAAAAACGGAATTTTGGATGGCTATTGTCGGGCCTTTTACGAGCGGGGTTCTCGGTCTCATCCTGCTGGCGCTGGCCAAGGTCGCCGGCTGGGATCCGCGAACTGCGCCTGTCACTCCCGGCACTGCGCTCCTTGTTTGGCTTGGCTACATCAACCTCGCTCTCGGGGCGTTCAACATGATTCCGGGGTTCCCTCTGGATGGGGGCCGGGTGCTGCATGCTATCCTCTGGTGGGTGATGGATGACGCGGAGCGCTCGACTCGCGCAGCGGCATTTGTCGGGCAAGTGATCGCCGTGTTGTTCATCGGTTTCGGGATCCTGCGATTCTTTCAAGGAGCCGGTCTGGGAGGGCTCTGGCTCGCCTTTATCGGGTGGTTTCTCTTGCAAGCGGCTGGGGCCTCGTACCTGCAGGTCAGGACGGGGAGGCTTCTCCGTGGCTTGCGCGTTGCGGATGTAATGTCTACCGACTGTACTACGATCGATCGCAGTACGTCGGTGCAGGACTTCGTGCATAAACAGCTTCTACGAACCGGCCGGCGGTGCTTTTTGGTATCGGAAAACGATCGGCTGGTCGGTCTGATAACTACCCATGAAGTGCGCGCTCTCCCGGCCGACCGTTGGCCTTTCACGACCGTGCGCAAGGTGATGCGTCCAATCAATAGTATTCACTCGGTTTCGCGCGACATGCCGGCTCTGGAAGCCCTGGAAATCATGGGACGGGAGGACGTCAACCAATTGCCCGTCACGTCAGACGGTCGAGTACAGGGGATCGTAACCCGGGCTCACCTGCTTCAGGTGCTTCGGTCTCGTGCGGAGTTGAATCTGCCGCCGAGTTTGCCGCGTGCGGCATGAGCCGGCCGCAACAGCGGCCTGCGTCGGTGTGTGAGCGATGGGCGGCGTGGCGAGCAACCCGATTCGTGATCATCAGCGGAACGAGAAAGTTGATTTTGACTAAGAATGTCTGCGTGTTGGCCATCCTTATGTGCGCCAGCCTCTTGTCCGCGCAGGACGAACAAGAGGGCCGGCTGTTGCTGTTTCCCGACGTCCACAAGGACAAAGTTGCATTCGTCTACGGCGGCGACCTTTGGTTGGCATCCAGTTCAGGGGGTGCCGCCCGGCGAATCACATCAAGCCCAGGAAGAGAGTTGTTTCCCAAATTTTCCCCCGATGGAAAGTGGCTCGCTTTCACCGGCCAGTACGATGGCAATTTCAATGTTTATGTGATGGCGTCTGACGGCGGCCAGCCCAAACAACTGACCTTCTACCAGGGTTCGGCACAGCCGCTGCCCGATCGCATGGGCGTTCTCAATCAGGTGATTGGTTGGACGCCGGACAGCAAAGATATCGTTTTTCTTTCGCGGCGCGATGCGAGCAACGGGTGGACCAAACACCCCTACGTGATCAGCAGTGGCGGAGGGTTAGCGCAACCACTGCCGATGATGGAAGGTGGGCTGCTCTCCTATTCGGCCGACGGCACCAAAATCGCCTACAACCGCATTTTTCGAAACTTCCGCCAATGGAAGCGTTACACAGGTGGCTTGGCTCAGGACATCACGATCTATGACCTCAAGAATAATGTTGTCGATCAGGTCATCCCTCATACCGAATACACAGATTCCTTCCCTATGTGGCACGGAAACACGATCTTCTTTACTTCCGATCGCGGGGCGGAACATCGACTTAACCTTTACAAATTTGAGCTAGCCAACAAGCAGGTCGAGCAACTGACAAAATTCGACCAGTTCGACGTCATGTGGCCAAGCCTGGGCCCGGACTCGATTATTTTCGAGAACGGCGGCTATCTTTATCTCTACGATCTCGAGTCGCGCCAGGCAAAGAGACTGACGATTTCTGTGAACGGTGAGCGCGATCAGGCCATGAAGCATTGGGTTGACGCGAGTCGCAACATCACGGACTACGATATCGCGCCCGACGGCAAACGCGCGGTTTTCGCAGCGCGCGGCGAGGTTCTCACAGCGCCCGCGAAAGAGGGGAGCATTCGCAACCTGACGAATTCTCCCGGTGTCCGAGAACAAAAGGTGGCTTGGTCGCCAAACGGTCAGTGGATTGCCTACGTCTCTGACCGCACTGGCGAGGATGAAATCTACATTTCCCCTCAGGATGGCCTTGGTGAGGAACAGGAGATTACGAGCGGCCACAAGGGTTTCATGTTCCAGCCAGTCTGGTCTCCCGACAGCTCGAAGCTCGCCTGGGCAGACCAGGACCTAAAGCTGTGGTACGTCGATATTAAGGAAAGGAAACCGGTAGAGGTTGATCGCGGCAAGTACTTCGAGATACACAACTACACTTGGTCCCCAGATAGCCAGTGGGTTGCTTTCGACAAAACGCAAGCTTCTGGGTATGCAGTGGTCTATCTATACAGCCTCGCGGACCATAGGATCACTCCTGTCACCTCGACTCTGGACAACAGCTTTAGCTCGGTGTTTGATCCCGACAAGCGCTACCTCTACTTCCTTTCGGACCGCGACTATAACGGGGTCTTGGGCAACATCGACGCTGAAGTTGTAAACCCGAAGACGACTCGGGTGTATCTGGTTACGCTAACAGCAGACGAGCCCTCACCATTCCCCGCGCTGAGCGATGAGGTGGAGGTGAAGAGCAAGGAGCCGACAGCCCCGACGCCAACGCCCGAACCGGGAGTGGGTAAGAACCCGAAGCAACCCTCTTCCCAGAGGGAGGAAAAGACACAGGAGAAAGCCGTAGGAACAGCGAGCCGGCAGCCCAAGGTGTTCAGGATTGATCTCGACGGCATACAAAATCGTACCGTTGCTCTTGCCGTACCACCGGCAGTGATTCGCAGTTTTGATGCTTCGAAGGACGCAATCTATTATTCGACAGCGCCAATTCAGGGATTATCTGGGCCGCTCCCCGGAGAAACTCCAGCCATCCATGTCTATGATCTGAAGGAACGCAAAGACAAGGTGCTCATTGAAGGTGCCGATCGCTTTGCACTCTCCGCGGACGGTACCAAGCTCCTATATCAGGTTGAGGCCGGCAAGATTGATGGCGGTTCGCCCCGATTTGGCATCATCGATGCCAAGCCTTCCGACACCCCTCACAAGGCGGGGGATGGCCTGGTGAATCTCAGTGGCATGCGGGTCGAGGTCGATCCTCCGCAGGAATGGAAGGAGATGTTTCACGAGGTTTGGCGTCAGGAGCGAGACTATTTCTACGAGCCCGCGATGAACGGATTCAATTGGCAGAAGATCCACGATCAGTATGCGCAACTGCTTCCTTACGTCGCCGATCGCTATTCGCTCACCTACATCCTCGGAGAAATGATCGGAGAGCTGTCGAACTCCCACACTTACGTCGGAGGCGGTGATTATCCTAACCTGCACCCCGTGAACGTGGGCTTGCTGGGCGCTGATTATGATGTCGATTTGGCTACCGGTATGTATCGCTTCAAGAAAATCTTCCCAGGCGAAAACTGGGATGCTCAGACGCGCTCTCCCTTAACCGAACCAGGCGTCAACGTAAAAGAAGGCGATTATCTGGTCGCCATTAACGGTCGGGCCCTGCGTTCACCACAGACCCCTGACGAGTTGCTCATCAACGCCGCCAACGAAGTCGTTACCCTCGCGGTTAACTCAAAGCCCACGGCAGATGGTGCGCGCAAGGTGATCGTAAAGCCGATCGCTGATGAGTTCAATTTGCGTGAGGATGACATGATTGAAACGAATCGTAGGCGAGTCAACCGAGCCAGCGACGGACGCATCGGATATGTTTTTCTGCGCAATATGGAGGAGGAAGGTCTCAATCAGTTCATGAAACAGTACTTCCCGCAGATCCGTAAAGAGGGAATCATTTTTGACATACGCTACAACGGCGGCGGGTTCGTCGACCAGCTTCTTTTCGAGCGCTTGCGCCGAGTGCTGGCAGGCATGCAATCGGCCCGCAACTGGGAGTCGGGCACGGTTCCCGAGAGGGTTTTCCACGGGTACCTGGCCTGCGTGACCAATCACTACGCGGCATCCGATGGTGACTTCTTCAGTTATTTCTTCAAACAGTACAAGCTCGGCCCGCTCATCGGGGAACGCACCTGGGGCGGGGTTCGCGGCATTCGCGGGGAGATACCCCTCATGGATGGCGGCTACATCACCAGGCCGGAATTCTCGCTCTACAGCCTCGATAGCAAGTGGGTCATCGAAAACCGTGGTGTCGAGCCGGACGTGGTCGTCGATAACTCGCCGGACCTTGTCGTAACAGGGAGAGACCCGCAGCTTGAAAAAGCGATTGATATGCTCATGCAGCAGATCCAATCCAATCCCAAGAAGCTACCTCCACGCCCCCCCGACTTGCCGCCCTATCCCCCGGGCCCGGGACTTTGAGCATCGCGCCTAGCACCGAGTCGGCCTTAGCCTCAGTGTGACCTCACCGGCGGGCTCAAGATACGTCCTTATGCCTTCCTTATTTTCTGAACCTAGCATTGTAATTGTCTGTCGTGGCGGTTCACGAGCATGCTTTACTCACAGAGGTTGCGGTGAATTGCTGCGCGACGCACGGAGTGACACTTTGCGTCTGACCGCCTTCTTCTGTACGTTCATGCTCGCTATTGTCGGGCTGGGCGTACCACTACGTTCGTCGGCTCAAGTCCGAATTGCGGTTGCATTCGGACCCCCGGCTCTGCCTATCTACGAACAGCCCATCTGCCCAGGCGACGGCTATATCTGGACACCGGGCTATTGGGCTTGGGACGCAGCTGCGTACGATTACTATTGGGTTCCGGGAACCTGGGTTCTGCCTCCGGAAGTGGGTCTCCTGTGGACTCCGCCATGGTGGGGATGGGACAACGGTGTATTTGTCTTCAACCAAGGCTATTGGGCGCCGGTTGTTGGCTTCTATGGCGGGATCGACTACGGCTTTGGTTATTTCGGCTTTGGTTTCGTGGGAGGACGGTGGGAGCACGACCGTTTCTACTACAACCGCGCGGTCACCAATATTAATGTTGTCAATATTCGTAATGTCTACAACGAAGCCGTGACCAATGTCACGGTCAATCGATCCAGTTATAACGGCGGTCCTGGCGGAATCGTGGCGCGTCCTCGACCCGAGGATGAACTCGCAGCGCGCGAGCGGCATATCCGGCCGGTAGAAGCACAAATGGAACAGATCAGTAAGGCCCGCCAGAATCCTGAGTTGCGTGCCTCAATGAATCGCGGCCGGCCTCCTATCGCCGCTACCGCTCGCGCTGGTGAGTTCTCCGGCAGGGAGGTGATGGCAGCAAGAGAAGCTGGAGCGCCTTACCAGCCTCCCGTCAACCGGGAGTCCATGACCGAAAACCGCGGTCAGACGGCTGTTCATCCGAATGAACTTCCGCCTCTGCAACATCTCGGTCCCCCAAATAGTGGAAATGCGCAACTAGACGAGGAATATCGCGAGCAGCAAGATGAGCTCTTCAACGAGCAGACAAGAGAACGGGAAAACCTGGAGCGAGAGCAAGAACTAGAGCACCAGGAAATGGAGCAGCGCAACGCCAGTCAGCCCCAAACAGAAGCCATGGAACGTCGCACCAGCAACAGACGGAGGAATTGGAGAGAAGACAGACGCAGCAAATGGAGCAGATGTATCATAGGCAGCACCCCGGTCGGCCAAGGTAGAAGGTTGCAGTCATTCGGTTTCCTGGTTCCTACCATCGCTTCCCAGGCGGGGGTGTAGTGTGTCTCTCGTCCACCGAGATTTTCTCGTTCTCACGCCATCCGCCATCTGGTCCGGCTCAGACAACTCGAATTGGATCATCATGGTTCTTACTAAACAGGGGACAATCCTTAAGGAGGTTAAATATGAAGATTCGGAATGTATTATGTGGAGTTTGCGGAATAATTTTGGCTTTCTCGGCATTCTTGCCGATGGCGCGAGCTGACATATGGAACCAAAAGACGGAATTGTCATTCAGTCAGCCGATTGAAATCCCCGGCACGGTGTTGCCCGCGGGAACATACTGGTTCGTAGTCCTCGACTCTCAGTCCGATCGCAACCTGGTGGAGATCTTTAGCAAGAACTGGTCGAAAGAATACGCTACTTTGCAAACGATTCCTGAGGACCGCGTAGCGTCCACCAATAGAACTGAAGTCGAGTTTGCGGAGCGGCCTCACGACCAACCGGAAGCCTTGTTGAGTTGGTATTACCCAGGGCTGTTGACGGGACATGAGTTCGTGTATTCGAGCCGACAAGAGAAACGATTTGCTCGAGACATCAAGGAGGAGGTTGTAGCTCCGGTTCTAAAGACACGCTAGGAACTGCATCTTGTTGCCGTCGTCCGATTGGTCAGATCAGTCTTTTCAACGATGACCTGACCAACATCTTGTCCACCCATTTTCGAAAGTTCCTGCTTGCATACAACGAGCGACACCCGCCGAAGGGTACCGGCGTCGGCGGGCGTTCGATCGAGCACGAGGCGGGAGGTTATGCTAGTGATCAGCACAAAGAGGGTCACTAGTAGCGTTGCGTAGGCGAGAGCATGGGCGCTAGCGAATGGGCTCGGTGATGAATGCCCTGACCGTAAAGTCGCTCGCTTTCTTCGTTCTTGGCGGCGCGATGGTTTTCCATCAAACTGAACAGCTGCCTGCACAGACTATAGGGCTGGCAGGGTACGCCGTCAGCGGGAGCTGCGAAGCTAAACACGTACCACCCTGCTGTTCGGAGAACCCCCTTCGTGTCCGACTTCTAGTATGCGTGAAGAGTTTACGGAACAAACCGGCACGCGACGAGCGTGATCGTCTTTGATCGTGAGAAGCTTGGGCTACGGCCCGGGCCCTGTTAGCAAGTGCTTGAGAGCCTCCATCGCCTGTCCAAACGTTTCCCAATCGCCTTGCTGCATTGCTCTTTGGGCCTTATCGAATTGCACCTTCGCCTGGCCCCACTCCAGCAAATTGACGCTCCCTTGGGCCGGAGTCTGTGGCGGCGGCCCGAATACGGATTGGATTGCCTCGTCGAGCGTCGGCTCCATCGCTACTTTGTCTCCCGCAATCACGATTACGCGCTTGAGTTGCGGGAAATTAGTGCCTGCCGCCGTGAGGTACAGCGGCACCACATAAAGAAACGAGTTCTCGATCGGCACCGCGATTAGGTTCCCTCGAATAACTCTCGAGCCTTTTTGATCCCATAGGGTCAGTTGCTCGGAGATGGTTGTGTTCTGATCGATCATCGCCTCGATTTGCATGGGGCCGTAGATCAGCTTCTCCTTAGGCAGCTGATAAAAGAGCATCTTCCCATACTCCGGAAAATCAAATCTGGCGGCCATCCAAGAAATCATGTTGTCGCGATTCTGAGGCGTAAACGGGGTCATCAGAAGGTACTCGAGCTGGCTGCTACCGGGCAGCTTCATCAGGATGTAATAGGGCCGCATGGGTAGAACGTTGCCTGCGTAGTTCTCATTGGGGAGC
>DATJVZ010000109.1:0-4671 GCA_035501575.1 Terriglobales bacterium
CATGGTGCCGTTCGCAGCCTGGGAAGCGAACAATTCATCTAATCCGGCTCTCATTGCGAAGCAATAGGCCGGTCACTCTTCAATCACTTACCAGCGGATAGAGCGGCAATCGTATGGCCCTGCTCGTGCTTCCTTGTGTCCAGGGAACATCATGGACAGCGGCTTCTATGCAGCATGCACGGCGCTCATGGCACGAAGCCAGGCGCTCGACCTGGTGGCCAACAACTTGGCCAACGTCAGTACCCCCGGCTTTCGCGCGCAGCACGAGGTGTTTCGCTCCCTGCTCGCGGGTTCCTCGCTCTTCCCCATGTCAGATTTGAACCAATCGGTGAACAACTATTCGGTTCTAGGCGATAGCCACCTCGATTATTCCCAAGGCAATCTCGAGAAGACTGGCAACGACTTTGACTTGGCGATTGAAGGATCCGGCTTTTTTGTGGTTCGTACCGCCGCCGGGCAGGTGTTCACCCGGAACGGCAACTTTCACGTCTCGCCGAAAAACAGACTGGTAACCTCCGATGGAGACCCGGTCCTGGGCGTGAACGGTGCCATCGACATTGTCGGCGGCCCGGTTTCGATAAGCCAGGATGGAACCATCTCGGTCAACGGAGCGTTGGCAGGTCAGTTAAAGATTGTGGACTTTCCCGCGGGAACTCCCCTCGAGAGTGTGGGCAAGACTTATTATTCCGCACCGCCCAAGAGTGAAGTGGCGGCCACCGGCGCGACGATTCAACAAGGGTCGCTTGAAATCTCTAATGTGAACCCGGTCGCCGGTGCTGTCGAGTTGATTACGCTGCAACGCTATGCGGAACTGATGCAGCGCGCATTATCGATGTTTCATTCTGATATGAACCAAATCGCGGCCCAGGACTTGCCGCGAATCTCAGCGAACCCTTAGGGGGGACGTTATGCTACGTGCGCTTTATACGGCTGCCAGCGGCATGGTCGCGCAGCAATTGAATCTCGACAACATCGCCAATAACTTGGCCAACTCGAGCACCGCCGGATTCTACGGGCGGCGGCTCCAGTTTTCGGATCTGGTGTATCAGAATCTGGTCATGCCCGGCGCGGCCGCGACGCAGCAAACCACGGTTGCCGCCGGTCTGCAAGTGGGATTAGGAACCATGCCGCGAGCCTCCGAAGTTGTCCAAACTCAGGGAAATTTTAGCTCGACCGGAAATCCGCTGGACCTGGCGATTCAAGGGCTCGGCTTCTTCCAAGTAACGTTGCCGGATGGCACGATTGCCTACACCCGTTCCGGATCCTTCCATTTGGATGCCCAAGGCAACCTTGTGACGGCCGACGGTAATCCCGTCCAGCCTAATATCACGATTCCGGCCAACGCCACGACGGTCACCGTCGGTTCCGATGGAACGGTTTCAGTTACCGAAACAGGGCAGATCGCGGCCCAACAAGTGGGCAGCATCCAACTGGCGATGTTTCCCAACCCCGGTGGTCTGAATAGCATCGGCAATAACCTTTTTCTCGCAACCACGGCTTCGGGAGACGCCCTGGTGGGGGCGCCGGGATCAGCCGAAGGTTTCGGGACTCTTCAGCAAGGAATGCTCGAGCAATCGAACGTAGACATCGTCTCGGAATTTGTGCAGATGATCGTGGCCCAACGAGCGTACGAATCCAATTCGCGGGTCGTTACTTCGGCCGATCAGATGTTACAGGATCTGACCCAGATGGGACGTTGAGGCAAGCGGGATGAGTGACGGAAGAAAGATAAGAACCCTGGGCAGCCTGCTATTGCTAGCGATCCTGGTCCCTCACGCCATGGGCCGAGAATCGAACTCCCGCTTCCCAATTTCGTCGCAGGGAGTCGCCGAGGCGATGGCGGCCTTGGGAGTCCCGGTTAACGCCGCGCAGGTGAAATTTCTGTCCCAAGTCACCGCCGTCGGGCCGAACTCGGGCCTCGAGGTGATCAACCTCGCGAAGTGGACGGAAGACAGGCTAAGGGTGGAGTTGCGATGCCATGACCCACGAGTGTGTCTGCCTTTCTATGTGCTGGTCGAAGGCGGTACGGCGGCCATGTCCGCGGCGGTATCCGCACAGGTGGCGGGCGGTCCTAGGCGAGATCTTTTTCGAATCCCTCGCAAACAGATTCTTATGCGGAATGGCGATCATGCGACTTTGATGTTTGAAGACCGTACGGTGCGTATCACGATGCCGGTCATCTGTCTCCAGAACGGCGATCGTGGCCAGACCATTCGAGTGACCAGCACGGACCGGAAGCAATTCTTCAAGGCAGAGATCGTCGGATCCGGGTTGCTCAAAGTCACGCTTTGACAGACAGGAAAGATCGATGCGTACGAGAAGCTTAATTTCGCGAAATATCACGGTAATTTTGGCCACCCTGTTCTTTGCTATTCCCTCGGCCCTGCTGGCCGACAGGACAAAAGTTCCTGCGCAAGATCCCAACCACACGCGTGCCGCATATATCGCCCGCGCGATGCAACAAGCACAGTCGGTCGCCGCGCCAACGCAGCCGGGTAGCCTCTGGGTTCAACAGGGTGCGCTGAGCGATATGAGCAGCGACTACAAGGCGCGATATGTGGGCGATAACGTCACATTGACAGTGATCGAAGCGACCGCGGCCCAGTCGACCGGGGATGTCAATAGCTCCAGGGCTTTCCAAACCAGTTCTGCAATCACGGCGTTGCCCGGGAAGCTGAAGACCACAGGGGTGAATCCTCTGTTCGGTGCGAATTCCGCGACGGTTCTCAAGGGGACGGGCGAAACTTCGGCGGGCAATACCCTCACCACGAGCCTTTCGGGGCGCGTCCTTGCCGTATTGCCAAACGGAAACATGATCGTAGAAGCGGAACGCTCGATTCTCATCAACAGCCAGCACGAGACGATGATTGTCCGTGGAATCCTTCGGCCGGGAGACATTTCGCCGAACAACACAGCTCCTTCAACCGCGCTGGGGAACCTAGAGATTGAGCTCAGAGGTAAGGGCGTTGTCTCTGATTCCATCCGCCAGCCGAATGTGATCATGCGCACTCTACTATGGCTGATCGGGTGGTAAGACGGATTGGATGTTTGAGAATGACGCGCTTTCTAGTCCAACTCGGTGTTTGTCTCCTGAGCCTGGTGTTGGTGGCGCCGGCCGTACCCGGCACTGCCACCGACGACCCCAGCAAACAGGTGCTGATTCGGGATATCACGACGATCGCCGGCGTCCGGGAAAACCCGCTCATCGGATATGGCGTTGTGGTTGGTCTGAGGCGAACCGGTGATAGTCAGCAAACCCTGTTCACGACGCAAACTTTGGCCAACGTTCTGCAACGCCTCGGACTTCAGATTCCCGCCGCGCAGGTGCAAACCCGCAACATCGCTGCGGCCATGGTGACCGCTTCCCTTCCTCCTTTTGCAGAGCCGGGTACGACCATCGATGTAACCGTTTCTTCTGCCGGCGATGCCAAGAGTCTGGAGGGTGGTGTCTTATTGCTCACGGCGCTCCACGCCGCCGACGGGAACGTTTACGCGGAGGCGCAAGGGCCTCTGACTTTGGGCGGCTATACGGCGGGTTCCAGTCTCAATGCCAAAGAGGTGAACCATGCTACCGTAGGCCGAGTACCGGCCGGCGGCACCGTAGAACGCTACGTTTCGGTGGATCTGAGTCATCTCACGACTCTATCGCTGGTCCTGCGTGAACCGGATTTCTCAGCCGCGCGTGAAGTTACGGCGGCCATCAACCACGATCTGGGCAAAGATGCCGCCACATTCGTGGACAGCCGTCGCATCGATGTGAGCGTGCCCCAATCCGGCATGGCTTCCGTACCCTTGCTGATCGCGCGGGTTCAGAACCTCGCTATCTCCATTCATCCTCCGGCCAAAGTCGTGTTGAACGAGCGGACGGGGACGATCGTGATGGGCGGGGACGTCAAACTCTCACCGGTATCGGTGTTGCATGGTGGTCTCACCGTCGAGGTCTCGACCGAGCTTATCGTTTCACAGCCAGCGCCTTTGTCTAACGGCAAGACCGTGGTCGTGCCGCAGACCGACGTCGAAGCAAAGGAACAGCCGGTTCATTCCATCCAGTTAGGCGCGGGCGCGAGTGTCGAAGAACTGATTAGCGGCTTGCATGCCATGGGCGCGACTGCCCGGGACATCGTAGCCATCTTGCAGGCGATCAAAGCTGCCGGCGGGTTGCAAGCCGAATTGGAGATCCTATGAGCACGATTGAGTTTCCTTCGAGCGTGTCAACCGTCACCACGCAAGACCTATCTCAGGCCAAAAGCGCACAAGCGCTTCGCATCTTGCAGGAGAAATCCGCGAACGACCGATTCGGGAAGATCGACAAGGCAGCGAAAGACTTCGAAAGTATCTTGCTGGGCGAGTGGCTCGAAAAGGCGGAAAAGTCGTTCGCCAGTGTACCCGGACCAGATCCAGACCAGGACAGTGATTCCGGTCACGACCAATTCCAAAGCATAGGTTGTCAGTTCATGGCCGAGGCCCTGAGCAAGGCCGGCGGGATCGGTATCGCATCCATGATCAGTCAACATCTACACACGATTGAGGCGAGCCGCAGCCCGGACAGGACATCGGGCGAAACCGCTCCCCGATTTCGACAAGCCAAGGCAAGTTACAGAACCACAAGTAGTTAGAGTCAGCCGGAGAGCTAAAGTTTCGACCGGAAACTGCCGATTTAACTGGAAACAG
>DATJVZ010000110.1:0-28392 GCA_035501575.1 Terriglobales bacterium
GCCGCAATCACCTGCTCGATGATCGTATCGAGCTGAGAGCGATCACTGATCTGCTCCGGTTTTTCCTTCTGGTAAGCCTCGGCAAAATCCTCTTGTCGTTCGAAGCAAAGATCGTAAAGCTGTTTGAGCATCTTGCCTGAAATCGCGCCGTCTTCAACCAAGTCGGCCGAAATCGCCACACCCTTCATGGAAATGGGAGACCCGGTGATATCCAGGCCTCGGGCCTTGAGCCTTCCCAGCAGTTCTGCCTGCACCAGATTCGCAACCCGCTTTGGGTTCTTCGCCGCCTTGGCTGCCGCTTCGAACTGCTCGGCAAGATTCCGCGTGCTGGTAAGAACCTGCGCGTCATACTCCGTCACCCCATATTCCGACACCAGGCGCTTACGCCTGGCCTCCGGCAGTTCGGGGAGCCTGCTGCGGATTTCCTTCTCCCAGCTTTCGGCGATGATTAGGGGCGGCAGGTCGGGCTCAGGGAAGTAGCGATAGTCATGCGCCTCCTCTTTCGAGCGCATGCTGTAGGTTTTTCCTTGGTTGGCCTCATACAGTCGTGTCTCCTGCGTAATGTGGCCGCCGGACTCGAGGACGCCGATCTGACGTTCGACCTCGTATTCGAGAGCTTGGCGTATGAAGCGGAAGGAGTTGACATTCTTGATCTCGGTCTTGGTTCCCAACTGCTTTTCCCCTCGTGGGCGCACGCTGACGTTGGCATCGCATCGCAACGAGCCCTCCTCCATATTGCAATCGCTGACGCCGGTGTACAGGATGATTTCCTTGAGCAGGGTGAGGTACTCGTAGGCTTCCTGGGGGGAGGAGATCTCCGGCTCGCTCACAATCTCGATGAGAGGTACTCCGCTGCGGTTGAGGTCGATGGCGGTGGTGCGGCCGGCATCGGCAAAGCCCTCGTGCAGGCTTTTGCCCGCGTCTTCTTCCAAGTGCAGGCGCGTGATGCCAATCTTCTTCTCCCCGCTGGGACTGCCGACCCAGATCCAGCCAAACTCGGCCAGCGGCTGGTCGTATTGGGAGATCTGGTATCCCTTGGGCAGATCGGGATAGAAATAGTTCTTGCGGGCGAAAATCGAAGTGCGGTTGATGCGGCAATTCAGGGCCATCGCCGCCAGCACCGCGAACTCGACGGCGGCCCGGTTCAAAACCGGCAATGCTCCGGGCAATCCCAAACACACCGGACAAACATTGGTATTGGGCGGGGCCCCGAAGCGAGTCGAGCAGGAACAGAAAATCTTGCTGGCCGTCAGCAGCTGTACGTGCACTTCCAAGCCGATGACCGGCTCGTAGTTGCCGCGGGCTGGAGGGGAAATCTCGGGCAGGGTCGCCATAGCAAGCGATTATAAAGGCATTCCGCCTCGCCATTCGCGACCGTTGCCAAGTCAAGGGGTAGTCGAGCCCGATGCCCCCAGATACTTTTCGAGCGGTACCTCAAAATACATGAGCTCACTTCCCTTGGAGTCGCGAACCCCGGTCAGATAGAAGTGCGCCCCGGCCAGCGGGGCGTCAATTCCTGACACATCAAAGAACATGAATCCCGCCTGCGTGCTGTGGGGTTCGACGGCACGGGCGGCAAACTGGGAGTTCTCCACCTCGTCCTGCACGTCTTTGGGGACCGAACCCTTGGTTTTCTTGGGCCAAGGCAGCGGACTGGGAGACACTTCCCCGATGGGCCGCGAGATGCGCCGATAGATGTCATCTCGGGTGGCGGGAGGGATTTTGCTGCGGTCATAGGTCTCCAGTTGAGCCTTGCTGTCGACCAGGGAGATTGGCTGATTGCCGTCATTGCTAATCACGACAAAAATGGGCAGAAAACCAACCTCGTGGTAGTGGACGGAAAAGATGTTGGTCTTTTCTCCCAAGTCGTAGGGATCTAGACCGACCGTTACCCCTTCGTTCGGATGTTCGTCATGGGCCGGGTAGCTCTTAGCCGGATGCGCTTCCGGCATCACAAAATGCTTGGCGGCGGCGCTCACCCCAGCCAATAAACCAAGTGCCAGCAAAAAGGCGATTGGGCGGCGCCAAGAGCAAAAGCCTGTGCTTACCATGATTTAAGATTATAGATCCCCCCTGAAACAGGTTTTCTTCTGACTTCGACCCGGCACCCGTGGGTTCGGGCCTTACCGACCAACCCGACCTCGGGGCCGAAAGGCGAATTCCTGACCGCTTCCAGGCGCGGGGCCAGTCAGTCGATCGCGGCCTAAGCGGGGCCGGACCTTAGTGGAGTGACCTCGGTACGATCCCCAAGGTGACCCATGGAAACCTCGCCAGCCGGGCAAATGGTCCCTACACTAAGGTCTGGGGAACGGCCTGTGACGGTTGATGAAGAATTGACGGTACTTGAGTCGCAATTGCGTCGACTCAAGATTGAGTATGAGATGTATTTCAGTAATCCAACCAAGAGGCCTCCCACCGACGTCGAGTGGAAGGTCCTGAGCCTTCTGCGCAAGTTCAGCGACGGCGCCCGCCTAAACTTCTCGCAACGTTTTCGCTACAACGAAATGGCCCAGCGCTATGCCATCTACTCCGATCTGTGGCGCAAAAAGGGGCGGATTCGGGAAGAAGGTGGCCGGCGTTCAGCGGAGACGGAACACCGTCGCGTCTACGGGCTCGCGCATGTCAACGCCGATTCCTCTGTCAACGCAGATTCTTCTGAAGATGTTCTTGACACCCAGGAGCAACTCGGGCGGCTTACGATTCAGTGTTCCGACCCTGAACTCGAGCGCGGGGAAGTGGAGAAGCTCTATCAGGCTCTTACCCAAGCCAAACAGAAGGCCGGCGAGTCCGGCGGCGGAAGCTTTGATAGTTTCCAGACCTTCGTGCGCAAGAAGACCGACCAGATTCGCAAGCAGTATGGCTGCCCAACGGTGGAATACACGGTCGAAACTGAGAACGGGCAGGTCCGTCTCAAAGCCAAAGCGAAAGTCTGATCCGACTACTCTCCTCGAATCAGCTAACCATCGGTTATCTCGCAACCTAGTAGGGAACAACTATCGAACCACAGGCGGCGTTTCCGTCCCGGCGAGAGCTGGCGATTCTTGTTGGTCCGATTGCTCGATCCGGCGAATCCCTAGTAGCTGGTAGAATCTTCCCTTGCCTTTCAAGGTGCCGACGAAGGCTCCATGCCGAAAATCCAGCGTGCCATTCTGAGCGTCACCGATAAGACCGGTTTGGTCGAGTTCGCACGTACTTTGACTCGACTCCAGATAGAGCTGATTTCGACAGGTGGAACGGCCAAGCTGCTCGCAGACTCCGGGATCCGGGTGAAGGACATTTCCGAGCTGACGGGTTTCCCGGAGATGCTCGACGGCCGGCTTAAGACCCTGCATCCCAAAGTGCATGGTGGGATTTTGCATCGTCGAGCGAACGCGGCGCACCGCACCGCGGTCGAGGAACACGGCATCAAGCCTATCGACATGGTGGTGGTCAATCTGTACGCGTTCGAGAAGACTCGCGACAAAGCCGGTGTCCAGTTCGAAGAATTGATCGAGAACATCGACATCGGCGGTCCGTCGATGATTCGCTCCGCCGCCAAGAATTTTCAGGATGTAGCGGTCGTTACCTCTCCCGCCGATTACGATGCCCTTGCCCAGGAACTCCTGCGCTCCGGTGGTGAACTCTCGGTGGCCACCAAATGGCAGTTGGCGCAAAAGGCGTTTGCCACCACCGCCGCCTACGATGCGGCGATTGCTTCGACCCTCGAGCGGATCAGTGCCGACAACAACTTTGCCCTGGGTGAGGAATCGGGCTTTCCCTCTGTCCTGCGTCCTCGATTCTGCAAGGTCATGGATTTGCGCTACGGAGAAAACCCTCACCAGAAGGCCGCCATTTACAGCGATGGCTCGGGCAAGGGCGTCGCCAGCGGACGCCAAATTCAGGGCAAGGAGCTTTCTTACAACAACATTACGGATCTTGAGGCGGCTTGGGATCTAGCCCAGGAATTTGAAGATCCGGTTTGCACCATCATTAAGCATTCGAATCCTTGTGGAACAGCCGTGGGCCGGTCTTTGGTCGAGGCCTACAAGAAAGCGCTCGATTCCGATCCGGTTTCGGCCTTTGGGGGAGTTGTCGGGGTGAACCGCACCGTTGACAGCGACACAGCGGAAGAGATGGCCAAGCTGTTTCTCGAGGTCGTCGCCGCTCCGGCATTCGATGATGCTGCCAAAGCCAAGTTCGCCAGCAAGCGCAACCTGCGCCTGGTGGAACTGACGAGTGCTCAGCCAAAATGGCGGCTGCGATCGATTTCCGGGGGAGTTCTGGTCCAGGATGCCGACCTTCGCCAGCTCCGGGAAGAGGATCTTAAGGTGGTTACCTTACGTCCGCCTCGGGAGGAGGAGAAGCGCGCCTTGCTCTTCGCCTGGAAGGTGGCAAAGCATGTGAAATCGAATGCCATCGTGTATGCCCGGGATGGACAGACGGTTGGCATCGGGGCCGGACAGATGAGCCGGGTGGACTCGTGTCGAGTCGGGGCCATGAAGGCTGTATTGCCTCTGGACGGAACCGTAGTGGCCTCCGACGCGTTCTTTCCCTTCCCGGATGGAGTCGAGGAGGTCGCCAAGGCCGGAGCTACCGCGATTATTCAGCCGGGAGGCTCGGTGCGCGACCATGAAGTCATCGAAGCTGCCAACCGTCTGGGTTTGACAATGGTGTTTACTGGCGTCCGGCACTTCCGGCATTAACCATCGCTCGGCGGGTGAGTCCTGGGAGGTCGTGTACTTCTGGGTACGCGCTTCTGTTTAACGCGAGCGGCAGTTTCGCCCCGCGGTTGCTGACGAAGGTTTACAATAGTTAAGCACCCGCCCCAGTCCGGTTCGGCATCCAATTCTTATGGCTTGGGCAACTCAAAGGTCCTTAATGAAAACACACAGTATTGTTTGGCCTGCTTTGCTACTGGTGCTCACTGTCAAACCTGGTGTGGCGCAGGCGCCGGCGACGTCTGCAGCCCCAGCCACCCCGGCGGCATCGACCACCGTACACAAACCCGACCGAGCAGCCTCCTACTACCACTACACCCTGGCTCACATGTATGAGGAGCAGGTGGCGATGTACGGAAAAAGCGAGCTGGCCAGCCGGGCGATCGATGAATATAGGCAGGCCATCGAGGCCGATCCGACCTCCGAGTTCCTCACCGCGAGCTTGGCGGAGCTGTATGCGCGGACCGGACGCATTCGCGATGCCGTGGTCGAAGCCCAGGACATTCTGAAACGGGACCCCAACAATCTTGAGGCGCACAAGCTTCTGGGGCGCATTTACCTGCGCTCTTTGGGAGATGAGCCCGAGGGCGCCAGCAGCGGATCCGACGATATCCTCAAGCTGGCCATCGAACAATATCAGGACATCACTCGGCTCGAGCCCGACAGCGTCGACAATCACTTGCTGCTCGGACGGTTGTACGGCCGGAATCACGACTTGCGATTGGCCGAGAGTGAATTCAAAACCGCCGTCCGTTTGCAGCCCGACTCCGAAGAAGCCGTGACCGCCCTGGCGTTGCTTTACACCGAGGAAGGCGATTCGGCACGAGCTGCCGAAGTATTAGGCAACGTGCCTGACGCCGCCCGCTCGGCCAAGATCTACGCCGTCCTCGGCTACACCTACGAACAACAAAAGGAATATAAGAAAGCGATTGAAGCCTATCGCAAGGCCATTGCCCTCGACCGCGACAATCTGGACGCGATGCGCGGCCTGGCTCAGAACCTGATGAACGATGGGCAGACCGATGCCGCTCTCGAGCAGTACCAAATCATCGCCGATGCCAATCCTGAAGATTTTCAGACCCACCTGCGCATGGCCGAGATCTATCGTCGGCAAGGCAAGTTTGATCTTGCTCTCGATAACTTGAAGCAAGCGCAGGCGATGGTGCAGGACTCGATGGAAGTCCCCTACACCATGGCGTCCATTTACCAGGCAGAGGGGCGCTATGACGAGGCGATCCCCTTACTCGAAGACCTGCTGAAGAAGACCGACAAGCCGGACGGCAATTACAGCAAGGATGAGAAGACCAACCGCGCCGTCTTTCTCGAGCGACTGGGGACGATTTATCGCGACCAAAACAATAATGCTAAGGCGATTGAAACCTTTCGCAAGATGTTGACCCTCGGTGACGATAATGCCGAGCGGGGGTACCAACAGATCATCGATACGCAGCGCTCTGCCAAACAGTGGCAAGCGGCTACCGACACGGCCAGGGAAGCGGTCCAGAGGTTCCCCGACGACCGCGATCTCAAGATGGTGTATGCCGCGCAGCTTGCGGATACGGGCCAGGCCGACGAGGGTATCAAGCTAGTTCAATCGCTTCTGAAAGACAAGCCGGAGGATCGCACTGTCTACATAACCTTGGCGCAGATGTACAGCCGGCTCAAGCGCTGGAACGATGCCGAGCAGGCACTGAACAAGGCAGAGCAGCTCTCGGTGCGGGATGACGACAAGCAATATGTAGAATTCCTCCGCGGTTCCACCTACGAGCGGGAGAAGAAATACGACCAGTCGGAGGCCGTATTTCGCGGGATCCTGGCCAGCGATCCGCAAAATGCTGCGGTGCTGAATTACCTGGGTTATATGTTGGCGGACCGGGGCCAGAAGCTCGATGAAGCGCTCATCATGATCAAGAAGGCGGTTGATCTCGAGCCCGCCAATGGTGCTTACCTCGACTCCTTGGGATGGGTTTATTTCAAGCTCGGCAAATACGAGCTGGCGGAAGACAATCTAACCAAGGCTGCCCAACACATGGGCAGCGATCCTACCGTGCAGCACCACCTCGGGGATCTTTACCAGAAGACCGGGCGCCTCAAACTGGCCGCCGTGCATTGGGAGCGCGCTCTTGAGGAGTGGAACAAGACCATTGCCCCGGAAGTGGACACCGAAGAGGTAGCCATGGTGCAAAAGGAACTCGAGTCGGCCAAGATCAAGCTGGCCAAGGAAGATTCAACCAATAAGTAGACTTCGAGGCCGAGGAGCGGAAGCCAGGTTTTGTCGGAAACCGTGCCCGATCCGCCCGTCTTCAGTGTTCTCAACACGCTGCTCATCCGGGGCTCGAGAAACTGAGCTATGCTCGCCGATTACGCGGTGCGAGTGGAGCAATCACGGGGGCGGCGCTATTCTGAGCCGCAGCACCCCTATCGCAATGATTTTCAGCGCGACCGTGACCGGGTGATCCACGCGCGTGCCTTCCGGCGGTTGGAGGCCAAAACTCAAGTCTTCACCCGCCGTTATTGCGATCACTTTCGTAATCGCCTTACCCATACTCTCGAAGTGGCGCAAATCGCGCGAACCGTGGCTCTCCAGCTAGGGCTGAATGCGGACCTGGTGGAGGCGCTGGCGCTGGTGCATGACGTCGGTCATCCCCCGTTTGGTCATGTCGGGGAAAAGACCCTCGATGCCGCCATGCGCGAACGCGGCTTCCGGTTCAACCACAACCTGCACGCACTGCGCATCGTGGAGGATTTTGAACTGCGATATGCCGCCTTTCGCGGGCTGAATCTGACCTTCGAAGTCCGCGAAGGCATCATCAAACACTCGGCCGACTATTCTTCCCGCGATTTTCCCGAGCTGGCGGAGTATCTGCTCGACTTCCGACCGCCTCTCGAAGCCCAGCTTATCGATCTGGCCGACGAGATTGCCTATACGGCCGCCGATCTGGACGATGGATATGAAGCCCGTCTGCTCGATTGCGGCGACATTCGCGCCGGCATTCCGATCTTCGCTCGCTCCTATGAGGAAGCCGAGAACGCTTGGCCTGCTGCGGTTGACAAGCTGAAATTCAACGAGGCCCTTCGCCGCATGCTGGATTGCTTTGTGGGCGACTTGATTCGCCAAAGTCAAGCCAACATCAAACGGGCCGCCATCAACAGCTTGGAAGACGTACGGACCCACTCAAGGCGTCTGCTTGGCTTCAGTCCCGAAATGGAAAGCCATCGCCGTCAGGCTAAGGCCTTTCTGTACGAGAGGCTTTATTCCAGTTCGGCACTCGAATCGGAGAAGAGAGAAGGCGAGCGGGTGATTCGGGAGTTGTTCGAGTTCTGGATGGAAAGACCGGAAGCTCTGCCTCAGGGCTACCAGGAAAAAGCCGCGGCCGAAGCTTTGCCGCGGGTGGTGTGCGATTACATAGCCGGCATGACCGACAACTACATCTACCAGCAGTACGAAAGATACTGCTCGGCGAAGTGCGCGAAGCTGAAATAAAGCTCTTTCCGGATCTTCGCCTGGCCTGAGGGCTTCTTCAACCGCTGCTCGAACTTTTTATATCGTCAAAATTACCTGAAAAGGAACATTTGCGGAGAACGAGCCTCGCCTGATGCTCTGATCCGATTGAAAAGCAAGAACATAGAGGAATGTCACTTTGGCATATAATCTGATATAGAAGGCTTAGATAGAAAGGCTTAGATACCCCCGTCAAGGGGTGTCGAGGGGGTGGGGAAGATCGGCCGTGGAACCCGCAGAATACCCATGGCTGGGTCTTGAAGTCTGGTGCCGAACTTAAGGGAAGAAACCCCTGACACGCCGCCAATTGGCGTGCTAGAGCCAGCAGCAACGCTCATAAATCGGAGGAAGTGGAAATGAAGAATCGTGTAGTCGTCGCCGTGCTCGTTGCTTTTGTGTTGGCGCTGCCTGCGCTGGCACAAACGAGCTCAACTACTCAGGACCAACCGTCGACCGCCAGTCAGCCTGCCCAGAGTATGCAGAGCAGCACTTCTGATCAGTCTGGCCAATCGCTGCAACCGCTGCAGCCGCCTGCGCGGGAGGGGTTTTGGGGCCGAGTCAACCCATTTGCCCGCAAGAAGTATGTGCAGCGCCAAGTTCAGCCGATTCGCGACCGACTGAACGAGCTCGATGAACTCACGGCCGCGAACAGCAAGATGATCAAGGACGTCGATAGCCGGGCACAGGCTGGCATTCAGCTCGCCTCCGCCAGAGCTACCGAAGCCGACCAGCATGCTATTGATGCGGGCAACAAAGCCCAGGCCGCGCAGCAGACGGCGACGCAAGCCAATAACCGTCTGACGAACGTCGAGCAGGTCGTGGGGAACATCGATCAATACAAGCCTACCAACCAGACGGAAATTCGCTTCCGTCCCGGCCAGAGCGTGCTGAGCACCAATGCCAAGAGCGCTCTTGATGATCTGGCAGCACCGCTCAAGAACCAGCGCGGCTATATCATCGAAGTGCAGGGTTTCTCTTCCGGTCACGGTGCGGCGGCAATCGCTACTTCGCAGAAGATGGCGGACTCCGTGGTGCGCTATCTGGTGCTGAACCATGAGATCCCTGTGTACCGGATTTATGTGGTTGGCATGGGCAATGCTCCTGTGCAAACTGCAAACGCGGAAGATCAGGACAAGAGCGCAAAGCGGACCAGTGGTGGACGCGTCGAAGTCAGTCTGATGAAGAATGACTTGGAGCAACTGTCTGCCGCGGATACCGGTGCTGCTTCGCCTGCACCTCAACCGTAAGCGGTATATAAAAAGGGCCGAAATTGGCCCGGGTCCCTCCCCCAGAAAGCCCCTTGCCAAGAGCAGGGGGCTTTTCTTTTGGCGTCTTCGCCATTTCCCGCCCAGCGTTCTTCAGAGGATGTCGGGGTTTCGGTCTTCCAGGAAGTCTGGACAGACCGCCGCTTGAGACCCTTCTTAGGCAGGCTTGAGGTTCCAAAGAGAGGTTAGGAACTGTTCCACGGCCTGGATGGCTTCCGCAGCGGCGTGTCGATCATAGCCCACTCTGGCTCCCCGCTCGATACAGGCGTCACTAAAGCTGAATGGCTGGCCAGTTTGACGGTTCACGATGACTCCCCCTGGGCGCTCTTCGAGGACACATCCTCGGGCTCTGACTTGAGCGTCAGGGACTTCGTGCACTGGATTCAGCGGATTGTCGAAGGCGTGGTTAGCTCCTGCGTACTCCGTCAATTGGACATCTTTTCCCAGTTGCTGGAGCCGCTTCACATACTCACGGCAGGCGGCCACCGGCGCCCAGTTGTCAGCGCTGCCGTGAAACATGCGAATAGGTCGGTTGCTCACGTCATCGCCATCCAGGTAGTTTGTATTACAAGGTGCGTAGAAGGGTATATAGGCGGCAAACTCCGCACCCGCCGGGCCATACATGCGCTGAAAGCGCTTGAGGCTGGCATAGAGGGCCACATCGCCACCCTTGGAGAATCCCATCAAGGCGATCTTCGAGGAATCGATTCGATCATGCTTGGCGACCAGAGCGAGCGCACGGTAGGCATCGCCGATCATTGCCAGGGCTCCGACTTGCGACTGGTCGGTTATTGTCTGAACAATACCTCGTCCGGTGAAGCAGTCCACAATGAAGACCGCCACCCCAATGCGATTCAGGTTCTCTGCCCATACCTGAATGTTCGCCCCTAAGCCGCCCGAACCATGAATGAGAACGACTGCCGGAAACTTTCCCGTGCCCGCAGGAAGCCGCAATTCTCCGGCGATTACCACTGGCTTCCCGTCGGCGGCTCCGGCCAGAAATTGCTGGTCCGTGACCGTGACACTTTCGAAGGAGTGTATCTCGGTTCGAGCGGCAAAATTAGTGTCCGAGGTGAACAGGAAAGTGTTGAGGGCAGTGACTAGTACTATCTCAGCAAGCAAGAATTCTCCGTGGTACATCACTATCTCCTGAGCACTTTTTGAAACAGGGCGAAATTATATCGCAGGGGTTTTGCCTGACCCTGTCACAGTAATTGACAAATTCAATACATTTCTATCGCCAGGCCGTGATAGCGCGGCGTCTCTTTCTACCATCGCTCGGACTCCCCCGCGCCGCTGGGAGTGAAAGAAGGAGGAGGTAGAAATGGCTAACGCAAATAGGGCTGGTGTCGGTCGAAGCCCTAAATACATGCCGGCAGGATTGCTGCTGGTACTACTCGCAGGCATGGCCGTGCCTGCGACGTCCCAAACCTCAGGCACCTGGGTGGTCACGGGCAGCCTGAACACTGCGCGCAACTCCCATACGGCCACGTTGCTCGCGAATGGACTGGTTCTGGTGGCTGGCGGCGAGAGTACTGCGGGAACAATTCTATCCAGCGCCGAACTCTATAATCCTGCCGGCGGCACATGGGCTACCACCCGCAGCATGGCCGCCGCACGCATGAACCACACTGCGACCCTGCTGCCGAACGGTGAAGTTCTGGTGGCTGGTGGTTCCGGTGCGGCCGGCGCTCTCACCAGCGCTGAGTTGTACAACCCTTTCACCGGAAAATGGAGTTCTACTGGCAGCATGGCATTGGCCCGTTCTGAACAAGGGGCTGCATTGCTGCAAAATGGCCTGGTACTGGTTGCTGGAGGAAACAACTCCGGCTCCTCATCGGACGCTATCACCGAAGTCTACAACCCCTCGAGCGGTGCTTGGCAGACGGCAGGCAACTTGATTTCGGCTGTCTTGTCGGCACCGTTGATTCTGCTACAGGACGGCCGGGCGCTGCTCGTCCCGGGCCAAATCTATAATCCCTCTACGGGTCAGTGGAGTTCGGCGGCGAGCGTGTACAACCCGAGCCACGTTGGGTTAACGGCCGTACTTATGACCAGCGGCGTGCTGATCTATGGCGACCTGTTTGCCTGTTATGCCGCCGAGTTCTACAACCCATCCGCAAACACCTGGACACCCACAAAGGGACAAGGTGGCAACGGGCTCACCAACGGACAATGGGTGCTGCTCACCAATGGAAAGGTTTTGCTCGGCGGAGGCATTGAGCGATACCGCGGCCATGCGTTTGCCGAGACCAACAGCGACCTCTACAATCCGTCCACTAATACCTGGTCCTCTACCGGCAAGCTGAAGGCGGCTGGAAGCCACACCCTGACGTTGCTCGCGAACGGACAGGTGTTAGCTATTGCCGGCGCGGAGGGAGTTGAGTCCGAACCCGCTTATATTCTGCGAGACGTTGTACTTCGGGCGAACCATTAATCATCCTACCGCCGGCCCGCGTGGTTAGTCCGCCTCCAACGTTCGAAGATGAGATAATCACCTGCTCTATGCCTTCTGGCAGAGCGGTTCGGCCAGCCTCATCCGTCGAGAGGAGCGCTATCCATGATTCGGGTTTCCCTTGTCGTCGGTTCTCTCCTTGGCCTTCTCGTGGCCATTGCGGGAGCGACTGACGAGAGCGAACTTCGCGGGATGTTGCTCAGGGAGAACTGGTTCATCCAATCTTCGACGGTCGTGCACGCCGACGGAGCCGCGGTTTCCAGGGTAGGTTTTCCCACCAGCGATTGGTATCCCGCCGGGGTTCCTGGAACGGTGCTGAGCGCGCTCGTAGACGACAAGATCTATCCCGATCCCTACCTCGGGCTCAACCTGCGCTCCATCCCCGGCACAAGCTATCCAATCTTCGAGGATTTCTCGACGATCATGATGCCTCCCGCCAGCCCCTTCCGGCAATCGTGGTGGTATCGCACCGAATTCAAGCTACCACCCGAGTATCGAGGAAAAACGGTATGGCTCGGATTTGATGGCATCAACTATCGCGCCAAGGCTTGGCTGAATGGCGTCGAGGTCGCTTCTTCCGAGCAACTGGCGGGTACTTGGCGCTTGTTCCAACTCGATGTAACCGCGGCCGCCAAGCCCGGTGAAACCAATTCCCTCGCCGTCGAGATCACTCCTCCGCAACCGCGCGACTTGGCCATCACGCTGGTCGACTGGGCGCCCATGCCTCCCGACAAGGAGATGGGCCTCTGGCGCGATGTGCACATCTTCGCTACCGGCCCAGTCGCTCTGCGTTACCCGGCGGTGCTGACCAAACTCAACTTGCCTTCGACAAAAGAAGCGCGGTTGACGGTGCGCGCAGAATTAATCAACGCGGCCGACGGTCCGGTGGACGCCGTGGTGAAGGGACGAATCGAAGACCTCAGCTTCGAGCAGTCCGTGCACCTCGCGGCGAAGGAGACCCAGGTAGTCCACTTCAGGCCGGAACAGTTCTCCCAGCTGAAAATCTCCTCTCCCCGTCTGTGGTGGCCCGTACAAGTGGGAAAGCAGGAACTGTATCCCTTGGAACTCGCGGTCGAAGTACAGGGCCAAGTTTCAGATTCCGCTCACCTCCGCTTCGGCATCCGCCAGGTAACGGCGAACCTCGACGAGAAGGGCCACAGAATTTTCCAGATCAACGGCAAGAACATTCTCATTCGCGGCGCTGGTTACAGCTTTGACATGCTGCTGCGATCGTCGCCGGAACGGCAGCAGGCCGAACTCAATTATGTTCGCGATCTGAACCTCAACGCCGTGCGCATGGAAGGCAAATTAGAGGATGATCACTTCTTCGATCTGGCGGATCAGATGGGGATCATGGTGCTTCCGGGCTGGTGCTGCTGTGATCAGTGGGAGAACTGGCCTGTCTGGGATCAGGAGAACGAACACGTCGCGGCGAGTTCGATGCGCGACCAGATCGGCCGGCTGGAGCGCCATCCCTCGGTCATTACCTTTCTTTACGGCAGTGACTTCGCGCCTCCGCCTCCGATCGAGAAGCTGTATCTGGGAATCTTCCAAGAGCTCGAATGGCCGAACCCCACCATTTCCTCCGCTGCCGCGAGAACCACGACCGTCGGCTCAAGTGGGGTAAAGATGACCGGGCCTTATGAATACGTTCCACCCTTGTTCTGGTACGTCGACACGCGTCATGGCGGCGCCTTCGGCTTTAACACCGAAACCAGCCCTGGACCAGCCATCCCGCCGATCGAGAGCCTGCGGCGCATGCTGCCGCCCGATCACCTCTGGCCGATGGACTCCGTCTGGGAATATCACGCCGGAGGCATGTCGCAGACGCTCAACGTCTTTATCGACGCGCTCAACCAGCGTTATGGGCCGGCCAACTCGGTCGAGGAATTGGCCGTCAAGGCCCAGGTGCAAGCCTATGAAGCACACCGCGCCATGATGGAAGCCTATGGCCGCAACAAGTACACTGCGACCGGAATCATTCAGTGGATGTTGAATAATGCCTGGCCGAGCATGATCTGGCACCTGTATGACTGGTATCTGCGACCGGGTGGGTCCTACTTCGGCGTAAAGAAAGCCTGCGAGCCGCTGCACGTGCAGTACTCCTACGACGATCGTTCGATTGTGGTGGTGAACTCTTATTACCAGCCATTCGCCGGCCTGAAAGTCAGCGCCAAGGTGTACAACCTCGACATGACCGAGAAATTTTCGAAGCAGGCCGACCTGGTCGCAGGGCCGGATAGCAGCACGCGGGTGTTTACCTTGCCTGCTCTGCCAGGGCTAAGTACGACGTATTTCCTAAGCCTCACTCTGGAATCCGCCGGAGAGGCCAAGAGCCGGAACTTCTATTGGCTTTCGACCCGCGAGGAAACGCTCGACTGGGCTCGCGAAGAGCTCGACACCAGCGGTCAATACGACATTTCGACCTGGACTCCGAGCAAGACTTTCGCCGACTATCGACCGTTGAATCAGCTGGCGCGGATGGATCTGGACGCCAAGGTCGAATACAGGCAAGGTGCTAAGCAAACTGCGGCGAGGGTTACACTCCACAATCCGACCTCCACGCTGGCTTTTGCCGTTCACTTGAAGGTGAAGCGTGCCTCGAGCGGCCGCGTCAGCCGGGAAGCTCCGGAGGACGACGAAATCTTGCCCGTGCTATGGCAGGATAACTATTTCGCTTTGCTGCCTGGGGAAACCCGCGAGGTCACGGCCTCATTTCAGACGGAGAATGGCGGGGAAAAGGTCGAAGTTGAAGGATGGAACGTGAATCCCCGGGTAGCGAAACAGTAAAAGGGGACAACCGTTTAGCGCGCCACAGCCGTCGGCTAAATCGAGACTCCGATCATTTCTTCTTCGGGCGGTTACACGGTGCTCGCGGTTTCCTGCTTGAGCCTCTCGGCTTCGAAATGCGTGACCAGGGCCTCGATCAGACCCTGCAACCTTCCATCCATGACCTCGGGTAGGCGGTGGATGGTCAAATTGATGCGATGATCCGTAACTCGGTTTTGGGGAAAGTTGTAGGTGCGGATCTTTTCGCTGCGGTCGCCGGTTCCAACCATGGCCCGGCGTTCTTTGGCGAGGGCTTCTTGCTGCTTCTCGATCTCCATCTCATACAGCCGGGAACGCAGTACGCGCATGGCTTTCTCGCGATTCTTAATCTGCGACTTCTCGTCCTGGCAACTCACCACCGTGTTGGTGGGAATATGCGTAATTCGCACCGCCGAGTAGGTGGTGTTTACCGACTGCCCGCCCGGCCCTGACGAGCAGAAGGTGTCTACGCGGAGATCCTTGGGGTCAATCTTCACGTCGACTTCTTCCGCCTCGGGCAAAACCGCTACGGTCACCGCGGAGGTGTGAATTCGACCCTGCTGTTCGGTCTCCGGGACACGTTGCACCCGGTGAACTCCGCTCTCGTACTTCAAACGCGAGTACACCCGGTCGCCCTGGATGGTAGCGATGACTTCCTTCAGACCGCCCACGGTCGACTCGGAGGTTGAAACCACTTCCACCTTCCAGCCTTGCGTTTCCGCATAACGCGTGTACATGCGGAACAGCTCGGCCGCGAATAAGGTCGCCTCATCGCCCCCGGTTCCCGCGCGAATCTCGAGAATCACGTTTTTCTCGTCGTTGGGATCCTTGGGTAGAAGCAGAACCTTCAACTCTTCCTCGACCGTGTGCACTCTGGCCTCGAGCTTGTCCAGCTCTTCTTGCGCGTAGGCGCGCATGTCAGCGTCTTTTTCCTGGACCAGCAGAGTCCGGCTATCGGCGATCCCGCGCTTCAGATCCTTGTATTCCCGGTATTTTTCGACCATCGGGGCAATCTCGCTGTGCGCCTTGGCAGTCTTCTGGTATTTGCCCGAATCTTGCACGACCTCCGGCGAGGCCAGCGTGCGGGTCAGCTCTTCGTAACGGGCTTCAATTTGCTCCAGGCGTTCGAACATTTGTCTTCGCTTTAACTTTACGTTGTGGGTGGTTCGTCGTACCGAGACTGAGCCGTCTCGCTCTCGGGCTCGACTTGCCCATCAGTCCCCTCCGGGGCAGAAGGGGTTATCGGCCATCGCCCCAAGGCCGGTTTCTCTGCTAGGCGATGACCAATTCACCGCCGCGCTGCTTCTCGAGCGACATGGCCTGATCTAACGCTTGAATCGCACACTCTGCCTGCTGGTCTGAGGGCGGCCGGGTGGTAATCCGCTGCAACCACAGCCCGGGTGTGGTCATAAGAGCAAAGAGCGATCCCCGATGCTTGGCCGCGAACCGAATGACTTCATAAGAGATCCCGGTAATCACCGGCAAAAGAGCGAGGCGCAAAGCGAACCGCGCCCAGAAGGTGGTCACCGGAAACAGCATGTAGACCATGATCGAAATGATCATGACGGTCATGAGAAAGCTGGTACCGCAGCGGGGGTGAAAGGTGGAATACCTCTGTACCGTCGCTGCATCCAAGGCATCGCCGTTCTCAAAGGCAAAGACGGTTTTGTGCTCCGCCCCGTGATATTGATAAACGCGACGGATATCGGGCCACAGCGAGGTTGCCCAGATGAACAGCAGAAACAACGCCATACGTATGATGCCATCGAGCAGATTGAACATGATTTGTCCGCCGAGCGCGGGGTCGAGTTGTTTCAGCTCGGTGGCGGCCACCAGCGGCAGGTATTTGTACATGAAGATGAAAAATCCCAACGAAAATATGATGTTGAGGGTTGCCACCCAACCGCTGATTTCAAGCTTTTTCTTTTCCCCGCCTTCCTGATGGCGGGCGGGTTCGAGCTCTTCGAGGGCCACGTTGGCAGAAAATTTGAGGGCGCGAAATCCCAGGCTCATGGCATAACCCAGGGTGATAACCCCGCGAATCACCGGCCAGCCCATCCAGGGATGCTTTTCCGACAGGCGCTCGAGCGGCTCGCTATGGATCGACAAGGCTCCGGACGGCTTGCGGCAAGCAATCGCCCAGGCATGCGGCGACCGCATCATCACTCCTTCGAGCACGGCCTGCCCACCGACCAGCGTCTCCTCTCCACCCTCGAGCGCCGGTAGCAGCTGTACGGAGGCAAGGAAGCTGCACCACGTGCGCCAACCTCGCAGACTGAATCGCATAATTATTGGATGACTTCCTGGTGTTCCAGGAACCTTCTAAGTATCGCATACCGTGCCGCAGTAGGATAGAGGTTAGTCCCGTTGCTTTTGGCGATGAAACTTTAGTTTCAATAGTATGAAGAGATTTGCCGAGACCTGCGAGCAGATCGCAGCCACGCCCAAGAAGCTCACAAAAATCGCCATCATGGCCGACTATTTTCAAGCGTCGACCCCCGAGGAGGCTGCCGTTTCCACCCTTTTCCTGTCGGGCCAGCCGTTTCCGCCATGGGAAGAAGCCAAGTTGCAAGTGGGTGGCAGGCTCCTGTGGAGCCTGCTGAAGGATCTCTCCGGTAAAACCGATCAGGAACTGTCTGCCGCCTACCGGCGTTGGGGCGACCTCGGTGCGGTGGCCGAGCAGGTGTTGCCGGCACAACCAGGGACGGAGCTTGCTCCTTCCTCGCGTGACGAGAAACCCGGTGAGCTGGGGAGCGACCCGGAAGCCTCAAGGGAGTGGAGTGCCGTCGACGTCCAGAATCGCTTTCGTCAGATTGCTGGTGCGCGTGGAACCGCGGCAAAAGCCGCCCAGGTTCGGGAACTTCTCTCGCAAATGGCTCCTCTCGAAGCCAAGTACATCATCAAGATCATCACCGGCGATCTGCGTATCGGGGTGAAGGAAGGGATGGTGGAAGAGGCGGTCGCGAAAGCCTACGGAAGCACGCTCGCGGAGGTCAAGCGGGCCAACATGCTGCTCGGCGACCTGGGACGGACCCTCCAGCTGGCGGCCACCGGCAGACTGGCGGAGGCCAGCATGCGTCTGTTCCATCCTATGGGCTTCATGCTTGCCAGCCCGGCGGCATCGGCCGAGGAGGCACTCAGTTACTTTGCTAACGCTTGGGTAGAAGATAAGTACGATGGTGTCCGTGCCCAGGCCCACTGTTTGACCGCGGAGGTGCGTATCTTCTCGCGTACCCGAGATGACATTACGAAATCATTTCCTGATTTGCGGGATGCGCTGGCTGGGTTTCCTCAAGACGTCATTCTCGATGGCGAGATCGTGGCCTGGAACTCGCCGGCGGCGGGAGCGGACGAAGCCGGGCGCGCGTTTCCCTTCAGCGTTCTGCAGCAGCGCTTGGGCCGCAAGATCGTCAGCGAAGCCATGATGCGGCAAGTCCCGGTAGCTTATCTCGTGTTTGACGTGCTCTATGCGGGAGGCGAATTGCTGATCGATCGCTCTCTGGCGGAGCGAGCCAGGATCCTGCACTCCTTGCTCGCGGCCGCGAGGGTTTCTACGCGACCTCAAGCGCTTGCACCTCAGCTCACGTTGGCGCTTGAGAGCGTCGAGCCTCGCCGTCCGGCTCAAGTGGTGCGGTCGCCGGTATTCCGCGCCTCTTCCCCGGGGGAACTCGAGCGATTGTTTGCCGCGGCACAGGCTCGGGGCAACGAAGGTCTGATGATCAAGAACCCCGAGTCACCGTACACGCCGGGAAGCCGGGGGAAAGCCTGGTTGAAATTCAAGCGGGAGCTGGCGACTCTCGATGTCGTGGTTACCGCCGTAGAATACGGCCACGGGAAACGGATTGGCGTTCTCAGCGACTACACCTTTGCGGTGTGGCAGGGCGGCACGCTGGCAAACGTCGGCAAAGCTTATTCTGGTCTGAGCGATGCCGAGATCGCCCAAATGACCCAATGGTATTTGGAGCATACCCTCGAAGATCAAGGGTTCCGCCTGACGGTCGAGCCGAAGATCGTGCTGGAGGTCGCATTCAATAACGTGATGCGCTCCGACCGGCATGCGAGCGGATACGCTCTGCGGTTTCCCAGAATTGTGCGCCTGCGGCCGGACAAACCGGCAGAGGAAGCCGACACCCTCGAGAGGGTGAAGGAGATCTATGAGAAGCAAGGAACCAACTGATATGGCGAAGCATCTTGCCGGGGAAAGCGCGAGCCCTAATGGTGGTGTTCGGCTTCGTTTCCGGGGATCACGCATCCCGGAGCGACATCGCATAGCAGGTGCTCAAACTGAATCGTAGTGTGATCAATCTGAAATTGATCATGTAGCCGCTGTTTCACCGCCAGCAGGATTCGCTCGCTAGCCGAGGGCGGGATATCGGCAATCGAGATATGACAAGAAAGCGCCCGGGTTTCCGAGCCGATACACCAAACGTGCAGATCGTGAACGTCATTGACTCCCTCGACCGTGCGAATCGCGCTATCGACCAGGTGCAGCTTGATGCCTCGCGGAGTGCCCTCGAGCAGAATATTCAGGGTCTCTCGTACGATTCCAAACCCCGACCATAGAATTATGGCCCCGATGCCGAGCGAAAGTGCGGAGTCGATCCAGTACTGTCCGGTTGCAAGAATCACCCAGCCGCCCACGATGACCGCCGCCGTCGAGACCGTGTCACCGATCTCGTGCAGAAAGGCGCTGCGAATGTTCACGTCCCGGCCCGATCGATAGAGTAGCAGGGCAATAACGCCGTTCATGAGCACGCCGGTAGCCGCCACCCAGATCATGGTGGTGGCTTCGACCAACCGGGGGTTTTGAAACCGCCGCAAGGCTTCATAAAAGATCAGAAAAGAGAGGACCAGCAGGGAGCCCGCATTGACCAGGGCGGCTAAAACCCCAGCCCGGTGCCAACCATAGGTTTTCGTGGCACTTGGCGGCCGGGCATGCAGGTAGACGGCAACCAGGGAGAGCAGCAGGGCGAGAAGATCCGCCAGATTGTGGGCGGCTTCCGACAGCAACGCCAGAGAATGGGCGCGGATTCCCGCCACAATCAGTAAGACGATGTAGGCTACGGTCACCAGAAGAGAAGTCTGCAGGACTTTCGACGTCCGTTCGCCTACACAGTTGCCGGCATGCGTGTGCATCTAGCTCAAGTTTAAGTGGAAGCAGGGTAGGGTTCAAGGGACCGAATGGCTAGGATGTCTTGGGCTGTGTCCCCTGCCCGCCGGCAAATTCCCCTGGTTTCCGCCTACCGAACCGGGTGACGGCCTCCCGTGGCCCTGGATCGACCTAATTTCCCCATCCGCTCTGCCGAAAAGTAAATTTTCATGGTTCGGATGATCTGTCTAGGCGCTGTTTTCCGCCCTAGTAGATGCGTTCTTGCTTCCCAAGAACGGAATGTCAGGGTTCCCAAGGGGACGCTGCCCGTGCCATCTCAGTGGATCGGCCGGAGTCAGAGATGCGCGAAAAACCTAGGCAACTCGGCGGTGTTCGGAATGACAAGGCTGACGGCCTTCGGCGCCTGCTCTGGCATTCAGCGTCGTTCGAGGAACGCCTCGAGAGCTGCGAACGCGAGGCTGTCCCGCTCCCGGAAAGCGAGAAGACCAAGATTTTGAAGATGCTCCTCGTCGAACTCGCTCAGAGTCAGAAGCTGAAGCCGGTGGTAAGCGAGAAAGAGACGCATGAAGCCGGCCATCGAGGACCACACACCGGTTTTCGGCCGAAGCTCCGCATGACATCGACGGGCAAAAGCGTTCAACACGCCGCCCTCGACCAGGATCTCCCGACCATTGAAGGCCGGCGGGCCGAGGCCCGGGACGGCAATGCTGGCCGCCACCCAGTTGCGAAAGCGGCCGGTTGAGTGGACATGCCGGACACCAGCTGCTCGACTGGCTCGACTGGCATTCCCTGGACAACTTGGTTGAAATTGGCTATCGTTCGGCCGTGGAGACGATCGCCAAGTGGGCCGGGCCGCTTGCCGCCGCGTAGCCGACGGCCACTCTCTGGATCCTACGACTGTCTCAGCATCATGCACTTGCTGTCGCCGCTACTGGTTCTGCATGCCCTTATCGTTTTTGTTCAGAGGGAGGCACCCTCGGCTGCGCTTTCGCATGACAGCTCGGAGGTGAACATCAAGCACGTTTCCTTTACCACCGAGGACAACGGGCTCATCTATGCCGACCTTTACGGGGAAGGTGATCGGGGTGTGGTGCTCGCGCATGGCGCTCGCTTTACCAAAGAGAGCTGGCAACCACAAGCCCAATCCTTAGCAGAAGCAGGCTTTCGGGTCTTGGCATTTGATTTTCGTGGCTTCGGCAAGTCGCACGGCCCTGGAGATTCCGATATGTATACCGCGCCTGTCGAGCTTGACGTGCTGGCAGCCGTCCGTTATCTACGGAAGAATGGTGTCAAGACGGTGTCAGTCATGGGAGGCAGTTTCGGGGGCACCGCCGCCGCGGACGCCTCTATTAGGTCCCAACCAGGCGAAATTAATCGGTTGATCCTTCTCGCGGCCAAAGGAAATGGCCCGGCGGAGCGAATCAAATCTCCACTGCTAATCATAGTCGCGCGACATGATGCCGACGGGGAAGGACTACGGCTACCCCGGATTCGCGATTGGTTTGACAAAGCGCCACAGCCCAAGGAGCTTATCGTGCTTGACGGTTCGGCCCATGCCCAGTTTCTCTTTCAAACCGACCAAGCAAACCGTGTAATGAAAGAGGTGCTCCGCTTCTTGGCTGGCGCGGAACTGCCTCCCGAGAAGCCCAACTCGATCAACCAGCCGTAAATGGCAAATCAAGCGCTTTAACTTGTAACTCCTCACACCAGGGAGAACCGTGATGAAGCTCGCTTGTACTCTGGCTATCGTCTGTCTGTTCCTATCGCCCTCTGGCCCAGTGCCGGCATTCGCGCAGAATCCCCCTGCGTCCCACTCAGCCGAACCCCGCGCTCGCGATCTCGGCATCCCCTTCGATGGCATGCCAGGACCGTTTAACGCCATCACCGACGTTGCCGGAGTCGAAGTCGGATTCAAAACGCTGATCTCCGGAGAAGGCCGCCTTGTCATCGGGAAAGGACCGGTACGAACCGGTGTTACCGCCATCTTCCCGCGCGGAAAATCGAATCCCCACAGCGTATTCGCGGGCTACTTTGCTGGAAACGGCAACGGCGATATGACCGGCACGCACTGGATCGACGAGAGCGGCGTGCTCGAAACTCCTATCCTCATCACCAACACCGGGAGTGTCGGCGTCGTCCGCGATGCCGCCGTGGCCTGGATGGTCCAGCACAACCACTACGGCGCGTTCTGGTACCCGGTCTCGGCGGAAACCGCCAATGAACCCTTGAACGATATCCGCGGTCAGCACGTCACCACCCAGGACGCCTTGGACGCGCTCAACTCCGCAGCCGGCAGTGCCCTGCTCGAAGGCAACGTGGGCGGTGGCACCGGCATGGTCTGCAACGGATTTAAAGGAGGTACCGGCACGTCGTCGCGCAAACTCGAGTCAGCCGCCGGAGCCTACACCGTCGGCGTGCTGGTGCAGTGCAACTACGGGAGTTCAAATCAGCTGCGCATCGCCGGAATTCCGGTCGCGCGCGAGATGAACCTCGACCGGCCTTGCGTCGCGAAAAAGCTCGATCCCCCCGCCCTCCGCTGGGACGGCACCCCCGCGCCGGTCTGCGCTCCGAACGTCGCCACCCTGGCCGACGGCATGCGCGCCCCGGAAATGGGTTCCATCATTGTGATCGTGGCCACGGATGCACCACTGACCCCCGATCAGCTCAAACGCCTCGCCCGCCGCGTGTCCGTCGGATTAGGACGTGTCGGAGCCATTGAAGGAGACGAATCCGGCGACGTATTCCTGGCTTTTTCCACCGCCAACGCCGGCGCCGACGAAGGCAACAGCGCGGAGCCACCCTTCACCGCGGCCAATGCCAAGGTCGAGCGCCTGCAAAGCTGGAAAATGGACGCGCTGTTTGCTGCCGTCGTACAGGGAGTTGAGGAATCCGTGATTAATGCCATCATCGCCGCCAAGACCATGACCGGTGCCGATTACTGGGTCGTGCCCGCCATACCGCACGATCAGCTACTGAACGTACTTTACTCCGTAAGCACGGCATGCTGAAGCCTGAGAACTAGTCGGACCCCCACGAAAGCAGACCCCGGACAAAAGGCTCGTTCAAGTTTTCAACTGAACTCTGAAACTCGGCTACTCGAACTTCGCGTACTCGGCCTGGGCTTCATTCAGGATGGGGATGTCGGGGTCGGCTTGGTTTCGCGCCGCCCAAAAGGGGTTGCGCCGCAAGCAGCGCCATGTCTCGTTGCGTCGAACGCTCGTCAGGCTGGCGAAAGGCTTGCCAGTTGGTGGCGAAGCTGCATCGCTACGTCTTCGACCAGCGCCACGATTTTCAGCACAAGTGGTCGCGTGAGTTGGTCAACCACTACGGCTTCATCGCCGTGGAAGATTTGAGGGTTAAGGGATTGGCCGGTGGCAGGCTTGCCAAATCGGTACAGGATGCCGCGTGGTCGTCCTTCATGGCAAAGTTGTCCTATAAGGCTGAGAGCGCCGATAGGCTACTGGTGAAAGTGGATGCGCGGAGAACATCACAGCAATGCTCATGCGGTGCGCCGGCGCCTAAGAAGTTGTGGGACAGGAAGCACCGTTGCACGCTATGCGGATTGAACACCACCCGCGACCACGCATCGGCATTTGAGATTTTACGGCGCGGACTGCGCCTAAGAACCACCATGCCTGCAATCGCAGGCATGGCTCTTGAAGCCCCTGCCTTCAGGCATGGGGCGTAGTCACCAGGCTCTGAACGTCTCTAGCTGCTCACGATCGAGACGGCTCTGGTTTTGGGATAACTGAATCGCTGCTTGCAGCCTGCGTAGGTCGTCGTTGAAGAGTGCTGTGAACTTGAATGGCTGCGAACCTCCAGGAATGGGACTCAGCATTTCCGCCGCACCTAGCACCGGTCCGGTTTGAGTCAGGAACATCAACTTGACCTCAGAACCCTGATCGAGAGGTTTGGACAAGGAGAGCAGGCCGCCGGTAGCCGAGATCGTCTGCAATTTGCCGGAGACGCGCCAACCATTGCGGAGTCGAACCACAGCGGGAGTGACTTCCTTAAAGCTTACCCGTGGAGCGCGTGAGTTCATGTACGTCATGGTACGTAAGGACAGTATGTCATCCCCCGCACGCCGCCGGAAATTACCGAAGGCCTTGTCCGGTTCGGATTACTCAGGGTTACGCCGAACCGCCCGCGGCTGTCCAGAAGGACCATGGTTCGGCACCCGAGAAAATGAGCCCTGCGGATCGTGGACTAGGTTTGCCGCCGCCCGTCCCCCAACTCGCCAGAACTGGAACTGCTGTTTCCAGTCTCGGCCTGCGAAAAGGCATCCACCCATTCTTTAATTCGCCGGCGACGTTCATCCTGGCTGTCAAAGCGAACCCCGAAGGATTTGCCGGCCTGGTTTCGCCAGCTTACCCGGCTCCGAACCCGAACCCGAGGCAAGGTCAAGAGCGAGAAGGAAATCTCAATCGGATCGCCCACCGAGAGGTCGGCCGTGCTGCGCATCGACATTCCTCCCGAGCTGAGTTCGATGCTGGTTGCGGTGAAACGTTGATTGCCTTGTGGGACGAGCACAGCGATTTCGACGATTACGGGAATACGAACGTAGCGCCGCAGTTCGTGCAACACCAAGGTCTGCGTGGCCCGAACCAGCTTCATGGCTGCCGAGCGTTCGAGCGGCTCGCGAAAAATGGCGTTGACCCCATACTGGGAAAAGCTCAGAGCCTCCCGCGCGCTGCCGCCGACTCCATAGATAATCATCCGGCTATTGGAGGGTGAGGTGCGAGCGGATTCCATGACCGCTTGGGCCGGGGGTGCCAGCTTCAACACGCAGGCTTCGAATTTGTCTCTGCGCAGTCGATCAGCCGAGTCGGAGCCTAGAACGACGGGTTCGATGCCAAAATGGCGGAAGCATTCGGAAATCATGGCCCTGGCCGGCTCTTTGAGATCGATCAGAGCCGCGCGGGCGGAGGATTTTCGGACAGCGGGGGAGGGAGCCGAGGCAGACGCGAAGTGGTTATCCATGGGCACAATTCTGGCTTGCAGGGGAAGGCTTGGCAAAAGGGAAGAAGGACATTGTCCGAGTACCAAGGTCTAGCCGGGCGAATGCCCACTATCCCAGACAGGCGATGACCGGTTTCGCGCTGGCATTCGCCGTTTTTGGAGAAGATGCTTGCAGGCAAGAAAGACGTAGGTGTCAGCCAATCAGTGAGTAGGCTCACTCCGTCCAACGGCGGAACAGCAAAGCTCCGTTGGTGCCACCAAACCCAAACGAGTTGGACATGGCATACTCGACCTCTGCCTTGCGGGCGTGGTTGGGGACGTAATCGAGATCGCACTCCGGATCGGGATCTTGCAAATTAATCGTCGGAGGCAAGATCTGGTCGCGCAGGGCGAGGATGGTAACGCCGGCTTCGAGCCCTCCCGCGCCGCCGAGCAGGTGACCGGTCATGGATTTGGTTGAGCTCACGGCCAATTTGCGAGCGTGATCTTCGAAGGCGCGTTTGACCGCGACAGTCTCGAGCCGATCCCCAATTTCGGTGGACGTGCCATGCGCGTTGATGTAGTCCACTTGCTCCGGGGAAATCTTCCCGTCGCGCAGAGCATTGAGCATCACCCGATAGGCTCCGTCGCCATTTTCCGCCGGCGCCGTGATGTGGTACGCATCGCCACTCATGCCGTAGCCCACGATTTCGGCCAGAATCTTACTGCCGCGGCGGCGAGCCATCTCCAGTTCCTCAAGGATCAGGATTCCCGCGCCCTCGCCAATCACGAATCCGTCGCGCCCGCGATCCCAGGGCCGACTGGATTCCGCAGGAGCCTGGTTGCGGGTGGAGAGTGCCCGCATGGCCCCAAACCCTCCCACCGACATCGGAGTCACGGCGGCTTCCGTGCCTCCGGCAATCATCGCGTCGGCATCACCGCGGACAATGATTTTGTAAGCATCCCCGATCGAATGGGCGCTTGAGGTACACGCCGTACAGGCGGCTTCATTGGGACCTTTGGCACCAAACCGGATGCTCACGTGTCCCGCCGCGAGATTCACGATGGCTGCCGGAATAAAGAAGGGCGAGATCTTCCGCGGACCGCCTTCGAGCAGGTTGCGGTGCTCGCGTTCAATGACATCGAATCCCCCGATTCCTGACCCGATGTGCACCCCGATGCGGGTTGCATTCTCGGGAGTGATGCGCAGCCCGGAGGATTCGACGGCCTCATCCGCAGCCGCGATGGCCAGGTGGATGAAGCGTCCCATCTTCTTGATTTCTTTCTTTTCAATGAAGGTTAGCGGGTCAAAATTCTTGACTTCCGCGGCGATTTGGCAGGCAAAGTTGGAGGCGTCGAACTGGGTAATGCGACAGATGCCGGATCGGCCAGCCAGCAAATTCTGCCAGACTTCTTCGGTGGTGTTCCCGACTCCGCAAATCAGGCCGATGCCGGTTACTACAACGCGTCGCGCCAACTACTTCCCGCCTTTCGCGTGCTTCGAGACATAATCCACCGCATCCTGGACGGTCCGGATCTTCTCGGCATCCTCGTCGGGAATTTCGATTTCAAAGGCCTCTTCAAAAGCCATCACCAGTTCCACGGTATCGAGCGAGTCGGCACCGAGGTCATCTACGAAGGAGGCGTTCTGGGTCACTTCACCTTCATCCACGCCCAGTTGTTCGACGATGATTTGCTTTACTTTTTCCTCGACGGCAGGCATGAGTTCTCCTTGTGCTATGTGATGCAGATTCCTCGCCGATCGGCTTCGGATGAGCCGCCTCCGCGATTCCCTATTTTGCGTGTTTCTCCACGTAGTCGAGGGCGTCCTGCACCCGCAGGATCTTCTCGGCATCCTCATCCGCGATTTCCAAATCGAATGCCTCCTCGAGCGCCATCACCAGCTCGACCTGGTCCAGCGAATCTGCTCCCAAGTCCTCGGTAAAAGAAGCACTGGGGGTGATTTCTGCCTCATCGATCCCCAGCTGCTCACTGATGATCTGCCGGACTTTCTCCATCAGTTCCTTCTTAGCGGCAACCGTCATAACCATGCGCCTCCTAACAAGCTGTAAAAGGAAATGAGTAGTCTAATGGGCCGCACCAACCGGTGAACCAGGGTCTCTCCCCACCCGAGACTGAGCGAGAGGCTCAAGCAACCTAGTAACCAGCATCCTATCTTCTCGCAGTTCCCACGGTCAAACCACGCCCACCCAACCGAGCGTTAATTCTTTAGCCACCCGAACAGCGAGAAGAACCTGGCCAACAGCTTCCGCGTCGCCTGGGAGGATAGAAAGGAGCGTATCATGAGCACGCCGAGCCGAAGGGAGACCATGCCGAGATGGAATCACGATGGTGCAGTCGGCGAGGCAAACCCAAACCATGCGAGCGGTTGTCCAACGCGTGCGTCGCGCCCAGGTAGTGGTAGCCGGGGAGGTCACGGGTCGAATCGACCGAGGGCTGCTGGTGCTGGTTGGGGTCTCACGGGAGGATACTCAGGCCGACGCCGACTACCTAGCCGACAAGATTGCCGGACTGCGCATCTTCGAGGACGGAAACGGGAAGATGAACTTGGAGGTTAGCGCCGTCCAGGGTGCGGTGCTGGTCGTCTCTCAATTCACTCTGTATGGGGATATGCGCCGGGGCAAACGGCCGTCGTTCGACGCGGCTGCCCCGCCTGACGAAGCCCGGCTGCTTTACGAATACTTGGTTGAACGAATCCGAGCCCTCGGTCTGGTCTGTCAGACCGGCCGGTTTCAGCAAACCATGCAGGTGGAACTGGTCAACGATGGTCCGGTTACCATCCTGCTGGACTCGGCGAAGGCTTTCTAGGAGGACGACGGGCCGCTTGTCTTGGCGTTCTGCTGCCCTGGCCTGAGGATTTCACGCCGTGACGGCTTCCGGCTTGGGATCTCCGGCGAGCAACTGGCGCAACACAAACTGCAGGATGCCGCCGTTGCGATAATACTGTGCCTCCTGCGGAGTGTCGATTCGCACCCAAGCCAGGAACTGCTTTTCTTTGCCATCGGCCCTGGCCTCGACCTTCACTTGACGGCGGGGCGCAAACTTCTCGACCACCTCACCTACGCCGCTGATCATGAATTCCTCCTCCCCGGTCAGCCCGAGGGATGCGGCACCTTCTCCTTCCAGAAATTCGAGCGGCAAGATGCCCATGCCCACGAGATTGGAGCGATGAATGCGCTCGTAACTCTCGGCAATCACGGCGCGCACTCCGAGCAGCCGCGGGCCTTTGGCCGCCCAGTCGCGAGACGAGCCCGAGCCGTATTCTTTCCCCGCCAGGATAAGCAAGGGCACTTCTTCCTCGCGGTACTTTTCTGCCGCCTCGAAGATGGTCATCTCCGAACCCTCGGGCAGGTGGCGCGTGAAACCGCCTTCCCGGTGGGGGACCAGCTTATTGCGTAAACGAACGTTGGCGAATGTGCCGCGAACCATCACCTCATGGTTGCCACGCCGCGATCCGTACGAGTTGAAGTCGGCGGGCTTGACCCCGTGCTCGATCAGGTACTTCCCTGCCGGACTGTCAGGCTTGATCGAACCCGCCGGCGAGATGTGGTCGGTGGTGACGCTATCGCCGAGCATGGCCAGGACGCGGGCATGCC
>DATJVZ010000111.1:0-24117 GCA_035501575.1 Terriglobales bacterium
TGCGCCGAACTCCTATCGCCAGCACAACCAGCGCCGCGATCGCCAACAGCAAGCTCAACCAGGGCAGCGCAGCCTGCAAGGGCGGGTTGACGAAGAAAGCGAAGTTCGCCGCCAGCGCTCCGACGGCAAGCAGCAGCGCCAACCACGCACCGCTGGTAGAGCGCTTGGCAACTTCTGCCATGGTCAGGCAGTCTACCAAGACGCTGATTGCGATTTGTCAAGCATTTAGCCGCAGGCCGCTCATTCTTGCGTCATACCGCAGCTGCCGCCGCGATTTCCCTCATTTTTCTGAGATCAAGCTTGCCCGTGCCAAGGTATGGCAGCGATTGGACATGTACGAATTGATCCGGACGCGGCTTCCAGAGAGGCGGCAGATCAGACTTGCTCAGCTGAGAAACACACTCCTGCAACTTCTCGTCCGGCAGAGTATGGAGCACCATTAGCCGCTCGCCTTTCTTCTCGTCCGGCACGGCAGTCACGGCAAAGATCTGCTCGGTCGCTCCAGCGATTTCGTGCAACTTGTCTTCGATCTTGATGTGAGGCACCATCTCTCCGCCAATCTTGCTGAAGCGGCTCAGGCGGTCCGTGATGCGGATGAATCCATCTTCGTCCATCGCTGCGATGTCGCCGGTGTTGTACCACCCGTCCCGGAGAGCCTCCGCGGTTTTCTCCGGCCGGTTCAAGTAGCCTTGCATCACATTGGGGCCACGCACCAGCAACAAGCCGGTTTCACCCTGCGGTAAAGGAAGCATTGTTTCAGGATCTACAATGCGGACGCTTATTCCCGGCAAAGGATGACCGATGCTCGCACGCTTCGCGCCTACTTGCCGAAATTGCGCGGCACGGAAATCGCGCGTGTTGACCGTCACTGCGGGCGAGCACTCTGTGCACCCGTAACCTTCGAGCGGTCGGATGCCAAAACGATCCTCGAAGGCGACGGCGACTCGCTCTGGCAGCTTCTCCGCCCCAGCCATGACATACTGCAAACTGCCAAAGTCCTCGGGCGAGCACCGTCGCATATAGGACTGGAGGAATGTTGGGGTGGCCAGCAGAAATGTGACGGCGTATTGGCTGACTAATGCTCCAATGGGGCGAGCTTCCAGTGGATTGGGATGGAAAACTACGCCCATTCCGATCGCCATCGGCAAACAAAGAGTGCCCGTGAATCCGAAGGAGTGAAAGAAAGGCAAGATGCCTAGAATCTTATCGTTGCGGCTGAGCATGAACACTTGATTGAGTTGCTCGACATTCGAGGCCAGGTTGTAGTGGGAGAGTATTACCCCCTTGGGTTCTCCAGTGCTGCCACTCGAGAAGATGATGGTGGCCACGTTATCTAGTCCTGGCTTTCTAGCGGCGCCAAGTGACTTTTCGACCAGCCGAATTGGCATGAACCAAGAGAGCAAGGCGGCTGTGAGACGCTCTGCGAAACGCGGTTTGTCTGCGAGCTCCTCTAACATAACAGCCTGTGCGGGCGGCTCGACGTGTACCCGTTCCAAGAACGCCTTTGACGTAATTACAGTCTGCAGCTCGCATTGTTTAGCGCACGAGGCGAGAACCTCGTTCGAAGCCGTGTAGTTCAAATTGACCGGGACCTTTCCCATCAGAAGCGCAGCCAGATTCACCAGAGCGCCCGGAACTGACGGCGGAAGCAAGATGCCGACCATCTTCTGGCCGCGCCAAACCTCGCGCAGACGACGTGCCAAGAATATCGTGCGGGTGAGTGCGCCACCGAAGCGGAGCTTTGGTGTTCGACCATCCGCCATGGCAAAGCGAAAAGGATACCTGCGCGCCGTTTGTACGAACGAGCGACCGAGGGGGCGCATATATCGCTTGCGGAACTGATAGGCTTCGGCGCCGAGTTCTTGCACCGCCTGGCGTACGCTTTGCGAACTGCTAGTGGAAGGCATCGGCTTTCCGAAGGTGACGGTAACCGGATATGGAATTCTGCGCGGAAGCTTCCACAGGAATCTACCGCGGTCATAGCTGAAGATTGAACCCCATACTCCGCCAAGATTAACCGGAATGATTGGAACCTCTACGCCCTTAACGATTCGTTCCATGCCACGCCGAAAGGGAAGCATTTGACCGATCCGGGTCATCTGGCCTTCGGGAAAAATGCATACCACTTCGCCATCTTTCAAGGCTTGGGTTGCCATGCGCAGCGAAGTAATCATCTCGCGCGGCCGAAACTGGGAAGAAATAGGAATGACTTTCATGACCTTGGCAAACGGCTTTACCAGCGGATGATCGTAGGAGCCCTTGAACATAAGGAATCGAATCGGGCGATCGATTGAGGCAATCAGCAGCACGGCATCGACCATAGAAACGTGATTCGGGGCCAGCAATGCTCCACCTTTCGCGGAAACGTTTTCGCGACCTTCTACATGAATGCGGTACACAGTGTGAGTAGCAATCCAAAGTAATAGGCGGAGCAAAGCATCAGGCAACAAGTACAAAACGTAGATGGTTGCCGCCACCGTGGCCAGGGAAACAGATAGGAAGATCGCAGGCGGACTGAAATGACCGAAGTGTTGAAAAACGTAGTAAACAGCAGCCGCTCCGCCAATGCCGATAAAGGAAAGCAGGTTCGCAGCTGCGATCACTCCACCTTTGTCTTTTTCGTCGGGCCGGTGCTGAATCAATGCGTTGACGGGAACGGCAAAGAACCCCGCCGAGAAGCCGAGCGCACCCAGCAGGAGCAACGCATATGTGAACGAGAGATTCCGTACGGACAGCAGGATCCCGAACACGGTCATGCCGACGGAACCGAGGGGGATCAGTCCGTATTCGACCTTGCCACCCGAAAGATAACCGGCGGCGAGGCTGCCGAAGCCGATGCCAATGGCCACCGCAGCCTGTAACATCCCCGTACCGGTGGAAGTGCTATGCAGCACGTCTTCCCCGTAAAACACGATATTGGCCGACAACAATGCGCCGAGAAACCAGAAATATGTGTTGCCGAGTACGGCCAGCCAGAGGACTTGATCTTTGCGGATCACGCGGAGCTGCTCCCAAAGATCGCCTAGCGGGTTGGCTCGATATCTCTTCGTGGGATCAGCGGCCGGGACTTTCGTTATTCCGAGACTGAAGAGCAATCCGACGAGCGACAAGCCGATAAAGATCAGGCCTGACCAGCCTTGGCGGCCATGAAAAATATCCGCCAGAAAGGCACCCGATACCAGCCCAGCGATAGCCGCCAGGAAAGTTCCTAATTCGATCACGCCGTTGCCCCATGAAAGCCTTGCTTCGGGCAGCAGTTCTGGCAGCAATCCGTATTTTGACGGCCCAAAAAATGCCGCTTGGGAGCTGGCGAGAAAGATCGCAGCCATTTCCACATGCAAGTTTTGCCAGGCTAGTCCGGCGGCCGCGAGCACCATGACCGCAATTTCCAATAACTTTGTCCCAATCGTGACGCTACGTTTGCTGAAACGATCCGCGAGAAAGCCTCCGGTCATCGAGAACAGAATGAATGGCATGGAGAAGAGCGCGCCGGCGACCAGAACGAGCCGGTCACGAGCGGCCTTCTCCAGTCCTGTGCCGAGGATGATGAAGACTACGAGATTCTTATATGCGTTGTCGTTGAATGCACCCTGGAACTGGGTTATAACCAGCGACCAAAAACCCCGCCGCCACGATCGTGAGACGACAGGCTTCTCCGGACGCTCGGAGGGGGAGGGGACGGACTGTTCCAGCGCACCGACCGCAGTATCTTCGCTCATAAGACTGTTCGATAAGCGCCTGAAAATCCGGAAATTCTGCACATCTTGTCACAACGCCAGCTTGGTTCCAACCGCAATATTGAAGAACGCCAGTTACTTCTGAGTTTGCCGGCGAGAACAAAGCGCAGGACGAAGGCAGAGCCCGGAAGAAGGCCTCCCGGAACTCGCGGTTCAGAGCCTGAGAATGAGCAGAGCCCGTCAGACCCGTTCAACTTGATTCTCACTCGCCAACCGGACAGAGTTGGAAGCCGATGCCAAAGCTGGTCGCCGCCTCTCGAGCATCCGCAAGATCCAATAGCCGGCAGCGGCTGCGGCCAGGTGCTTGAGGGTGTGGCCACTCACAATGTGTCCGGCTGCGAAGATTGGCTTGTCGAGACTCTCCAGGGTTTTGGCTAAAGCATACAAGCCCACCACAACAGCCAAGGCAGATGAGTGTGTGTAAGGTTTCGGAAAGGCAAGCGCAAGCAACAACACTAAGGCCGAATATGTCTGCACTGCTGCATAGAATCGCAAGTCTCCAGCCCCGCGTGCTTCACTGATGTACCACTGCAAGACGCTGCCCATCCCGACCAGCAAGAGAATCGCAAGTAACCACAAGCCCGCTCGGAGACTAATTCGCTCCGCAATGATCGCGGCCACCATCGCCATGAATCCGATCGTCATGGGCAGCCTATCCCATACAAGTCGCGCATTATTCGGAGACCAGTGATAGTACGACGAGCCGAATGCCGTCAGCAGCAGGCCCAGGAAGACCAGGGCGTATGGCCATCGCTTGCGCGAGTCGAGAAAAGATCCCGTCAGGCGGTCTGGGCTTGAAGCATGCAGAAACAGCAATGCACAAATTCCGATCACGGCAAAAGGGACATTGGAAACGACGTCGCCAAAATTCGGAATTCCTAACAAGCTGCGCCGATCGGCAAACCTGTGATATGCCTGTGGCTGGGGAATGCGGGGCAGCAGAAAAAACGCGAAGCCTACGACGGCTGTGAGAACAAGCAAGAGGCTTGTACTGGCTCTTCGAGAAAGCACGCGATCCTTGACTTTTAGCAAGCCTATTCTACTGCCGAACCGCTCAACAACCATCCCCTTGTCCTTCAGTTCTCAAAGTGGTGAATGCTCGTTACCTTCGTAACTACCGCTCGCAATCAGACAAAATTTTCCTCGCGAAGGTGAACTAGATTTCAGGGGATGTCAGAACTCCGATTTCTTCGGATCTGAGACGCGTAGCTCGCGGGAGATTTTGCATATTCACGTGGCTCCACTCATCTCTACCACAATCAAGCCTTGTTTCTGCTCTTCAAGCAAAAGCGTAGGAGTTCCTGCATGATTGAGCGCCGAACCGATCATGTAACTCGCAAGCGCGTCTCTGAAATGACACCGGAAGAGATGCGGCAAGCATTGCTGGTGTCCGACAAGACGGGACTGCCCAACAAACGTGCGTTTGATGAGGGACGGCTGAGTCCTTGGGTGGCTATGAGCGATCTCAATGGTCTCAAGGCGCTCAATGACGAATTCGGCTATTCCGCCGGGGACATACTGATCCGCAGGTTTGCGGAAGTGCTGGTTGGCGTCGGCGTGGACGCCTACCACGATAAAGGGGACGAGTTCGTATTTAAGGGAGAATCCTATCAAGAGCTAAACGAAAAACTGTCCCAAGCTCAAAGTCTCCTGCGCAACGAGCCGTTCGCGGTTTGTGGCATGGACGGTCGCATCACGAGCATGCCAGGAGCCGATTTTTGTTTCGGCATCGGCACGAACCTAGAAGAAGCCGAGCGTTCGCTGAAGCATCAGAAACGGCTGGTTGCTTCTAAAGAGGCTGCATAACTCCCCGGTTGGTGAAAAGGGCGGAGGCTCATAGTCCAACCGGTCGGTGATTCAAGTTCACCTTGCAATATCAACCTAAAATCACTGAATCCCGAGCGCTAACTTTCTTTCGATCAGCTGTCTTGCTCTTCATTGCTGTTGGCTAAGATGCATAATCTTCCCGCGCTCCTGTGCCGTCTTCTGTTCGTCGGCTGTAAGCAAATAGATACAGGATCCCATTGCGGTTGGCTCTTCAGCAGAGCCTGCTGCTCGGCGGGTCACTAGATGCGACTAGAGGTACTCGCACTAGTCGGTATCCGGTGGAGCCACCTCTGTCCTGATATTGTCAAGGAAGAAGCTTGCAGTCAGCGGCGCCGGAATCGTCTTATACGGCGTTGGGGACTGATTGAAGTTGAAGAAGTCGTGGAGATCGTGAGTAGCGCGCTGATCTGCGAAGCCGAGATCGCCCAGACCGAAGATTCCTTCGATTGTCTTCAGGATGCTGCCAAAATCATAGTCCAGGTTGCTGAGGTAACCGCACCTGGTTGAGTAGGCCGAAACCACAATCAGCGGCACGCGAAAACCGAGTTGATAATCGCTCTGATTGGCACCTTTCTGAAAGATCGGCCGCACGTGATCGTACCAGCCTCCCCAATCGTCCCAGGTGATAAAGATCACCGTATCATTCCAGTAGCCGGTACCGTTGTCACAATTCGTGTTAGTGCCGATGGCGTTGACAATCGCCGCCACCGACGACGGTCCCTGTCCGCTGTTGATCGGATGATCTGAATACTGCCCCGCTGGAGTGATCCAACTGACATGAGAAAGTGAACAGCTAGCTATGTCATTCAATACGTCGGGTGGCGCCGCGTCGACGTAGCCATTCGATGTGCCCTTCGTCCAGTCGGGCCCCGTACAAACTCCATTCAGTGGAATACAGATGTTCGAGAGCGAGTTCGGCGCTACCCAAAGGCTCGTCTGCCCTTGTGCATAGTAGGTCCATGTGATTCTGGGGCTATGCTTACTGAACAAATAGTCCATGGCGTTGCGCGCAAAGCATTGCGCCGTTTCGTCGCCAAGAGTCTCCGTTCCAAACGGCGGCGTTGAGTTTCCGTTCGGCCGGATCAGCTGTACCGACTCCCCTGATCCACACCCATAAATCGAACTGGTGCCATTCTCAGCTGCAAAGACCCCTCCCTCGTCGTCGCTGGCGGTGGGGGCGGAGGTCGCACCGAAAATAAATTGGTGTGCCGGATAACTTGGGCCCTGATTGGTCTGAAACATGCGATTCGCCCATCCGTAGGTCGTTGCCATCGTGATGTAGGGATCGAGGAGGCCTCCCTTGCTGCCGTTGCTGTTCGTGACAGGCGTGTTATACACGTACATAAACTGAGAATACTTGTCGGACGGAACCACGCATCCAAAGGTGTTTGCCCCGCAGTCTGTCGGTACATTGGCAGCTGGTTTGCCGGTGATTCCCTGGTGCTTGAATTCAAAATTCCATCCGCTGATTGTGTCATCGAGCTTCGGTCCACCGTGGCTGTGATCGAGGTCAAAGTTGGTGGCCAGTCCGACCGGGATTAACGGTGCGCTCTGGCCGTCCGAATTGACATAGGTCGATGCGATGTTATATGTCCCATTCGCGCCGGTCGTGGTGCATCCGGGAACGCCGCCGTTGGCGGTGCATAGTCCCTGAAACAGATTGTCGGGCGTGCGGTTTTCCTGAAAGACCACGACCACATGCTTGATGGGAGTCTTTCCGAATTGGGCGTGGGCAGCGGTTGTCGCTAGCGCGGCAGCGAGCAATACAATAAAGTTGTGACTCGATTTCACGACACTTCTCCTTCGCGGGGAGTTGGCGGGGCCGGTGGGTTGCGATCTCAACGTCGAATCCACCCGCTACCTTCGGCGGTAATAACCCGCCATTCGAAGGTTAGACTCGGTGAGGCCGAAGGATTTGCGACAAAGCACGGGAACCTCTCATCGGAGGTATTGATTCGATGACAGCGAAAATACTGACTAGCATGCCGAGATGACAGTTCTCTTGAGCGCGTGAACCACCCTGCCTTGATACCGGAATCGGCCCAGGCTTAGACGATGCGAGTGCGCCACTTCGCACAGATCGTTGGGATTCATGGGCGACGCTATATTGAGTCTCCGTTTTAGAAGCGTTCCTTTCCTCGAACTCGCAAGCACCTCTCTGAATGACCCCGGAGGGATGCGGCAGGCATTGCAAGTGTCCGAGAAAGCAGGACTGCCCAACGAGCGTACATTTGATGAAGGTCGGATGAGTCCTTGGGCTCTATGAGCGATGTCAACGGTCTCAAGGCGCTCAATGACGGATTCGGCGATTCCGCCGGGGACATACTGATCCGGAGGTTTGCAGAGCTCCCAGGTTGCGACAATCGGGCGGAGGCTCATATCTCGACCGTCGGTGGTTCAAGTTCACCTACGCCACCAATTGTTCAACGACTTACAACTCACTCGAACCCTGAACCGAAGAACTGCCGCCTGCAGCCGGGCGCTTTCGCCTTCTGGGAAACCTGCTCGTATTGACTTGGTGCGGATGCACCTTGCGCATCATCGTTTGCAGGTCGACGCACCAGCCGGAGTACAATCGGGTCGCCTTAGGATTGTCAATGAAAGGGGGAGTTACCATGAAGTTTCGCGTTGGGTTGGCAGCGTCATTCACATGTTGGCTAGCTTTGTCCTCGGCTGGGCAGGTCTCAGAGAACAATCCCACTTCGGTTTCTGTTCCCCCAGTGATTCAGTTTTCAAGTATTGCGACGGACGAAGGTGGTACTGCTCCAAGCGGCACTGTGCCGATTACCTTCTCGCTCTACGTTAACGCGAATGGAGGCGAGGCTCTCTGGAAAGAGACCCAGACGGTATTCCTAGACAGCATGGGACGCTATTCCGTCTACTTGGGCCTGACGCAAACCAATGGAATACCCGTAAGCTTATTTACCACGGGCGAAGCTCACTGGCTCGGAGTCAAGATCGCTGCCCAGCCCGAAAAACCCCGCATATTTCTAGTCAGCGTGCCATACGCCATGAAAGCAGGCGACGCCGCGACAGTCGGAGGGTTGCCGCCTTCCGCTTTTGTCTTGGCAGCTCCGGCGAGCGGCTCAGTTACGGTCTCCAGCAACAGAAATGCTGTCTCTGCGGTTGTCGGAACGACTCCGGTGACAACGGCAGGCGGTACCCAGAATCAGTTAGCAAAATTCGACGCTGCCGCCGACATCACCAATTCGATCATTTTCGATAATGGAACGAGCGTGGGCATCGGCACCACCAGTCCGGCGTCTACACTGGACATCAAGGGCGGGAGCACGGTTCGCGGCACGCTGTCCTTGCCAGCTGCAGGTACAGCAACCAGCGCGGTAGCCGCGAAGTCGCAGGGACTCAATCTAGCAGCTTCGACCTACAACACTAGCCTGGCGAAGGCGGTCGATCAGACCTTTCGTTGGCAAGTGGTGCCCACCGCCAACGACAGTGTCAGTCCCTCAGCCACCTTGAGCTTGCTATTCGGAGCCAACGGCGCCGCGCCCTCATCGACCGTATTAAAGGTTGGCAGTAATGGGCAAATCACATTTGCCCCTGGGCAAACATTTCCCGGCACCGGCAAGGGTACGATCACGGGAGTAACTGCGGGTACCGACCTAATCGGAGGGGGCACGAGTGGCAGCGTTACCTTGAGCTTGGATACCAGCAAGATTCCGCAACTGACGGCGGCCAACACCTTTACCGGCAATCAAACCGTGAGCGGCAACCTGAGCGCCACAGGCATAGTCACGGGCAACAGCTTCAATATTGGCAGCCACCTATTTGCTTATGGCGCGTATGCGAATCAGAATGTGTTTCTCGGATTCTCAGGGAATACCGCGAGCACCGGAACAAACAATACCGCCAGTGGGTACCAGGCACTCGCTGCGAACACGACAGGTCAACAGAACACCGCCGACGGGCAGGGGGCATTATTCGCGAATACGACAGGCATTCAGAACACAGCTGTCGGTCAAGGGGCCTTGCGCTCCAACACTACAGGTGGCGGTAATGTGGCGGTAGGCATTTCAACCCTCCCATCCAACACCACCGGCAGCAACAACATCGGTATCGGTGCGGGACTCGTTTCCAACACCAGTGGCAGTGATAACATTGCCATCGGGCTAAGCTCGACCTTCTCTAACACCACGGGTAGCTTCAACACAGCTGTCGGTGAGTACACGATCGGCGGCGTCTCGGGCAACTACAATACTGCCGCCGGCTATCTTGCACTGTACTCCAACCCCTGTAGTGCCAGCTACAACACCGCTGTGGGCTATGGGGCCGGTTACACGGCAGTATCGATTGCTACGTGTGGTCAGGGCAACAACAACACCTTTGTGGGTGCGAACACCATGCAGACGGATCTAAGGTTCAATAACGCTACCGCCATAGGTGCCAACGCACAAGTTGCGGCAAGTAATGCTCTGGTGTTGGGGAGTATCAACGGTGTGAACCGGGCAACGGCGGATACCTTGGTCGGCATTGGTATAACTGCTCCTACGTACAAGCTTCACGTGGGATCCATCAATAAAGGGCTTCGAGTGGAGGGCCCCCCTGCCGGGACACTCAATCCGGTCGCAGTCTCATTGGGAGGATATGGAGACTTCGGCATCGACGCGCCGGGCGTTCCGGAGGGCCGGTTTGTGGTCAAGGATACTTCGGGTTTTGTGGGGATCGGCACCGCTACCCCCGACGCTCTGCTGAGCGTGAACGGCGGCGCGGATAAGCCGGGAGGCGGCTCGTGGGGCACGTTTTCCGACCGCCGACTCAAGACCTTGGATGGGGAGTTCACGCTCGGAGTGGACGAGATTGTGAAGCTCAACCCAGTTCGTTACCGCTACAAACTCGACAATGGAATGGGAATTCAGGATAACGAAGAACACGTTGGGCTGGTTGCGCAGGAAGTTCAGGAGATCGTCCCAGAAGCAGTGACAAAGAACAACCAGGGCTACCTGCTAGTCAACAACGACCCGATCATTTGGGCAATGCTCAATGCGATTAAGCAGCAGCAGAAGCAAATCGCGGCGCAGGAGAGGCAGATACGCCGACAACAGGAATTGATAAATGCCCAACTGCATCAAGCTACGCAGTTGAGCCACAAGGTTGAGATGCTCGAGTCGAGTGTGCGCGCGTTGCAAGGAAAGACCCCATCGCTCATTGCGGATGAGGAGGAGACCGATTGGGCCAAGCCCCCATTGCGGCACTGATGGCCGAATCACAAAACTAACTCCTCCCTGGCGAGGGCAGCCATTGTGCCTCTACTGGCAGGAACGGGAGCCTTATCGGTGCAGGCGCGGGGCAACGCGCGGTTTACCCAACTCACGTGAAGCCAAGCTAGCGCTCGGGGTAAGCGAAGAGCTAGACTCTCTGGGTTAGGCGCGCTTAGCGGGAGTTCCTGGCGGTGGCACTGCCTTTGGGCTTCAAGTCGGGCGATCGCGCCTAACCCCCTTTCTTTTCATCGGGTAAGCCGCAGTCTGGCGGTCGTTCGTGTCCATCCCAGCCTCTACAATATTTGCCACCGCCATTCGTCTATACAAGTGGATGGATAAGCCGTGAGCGTCGCTGCGATGGCCGACCAAGATCGTCAGATTTCCGACATCGTTGTGCGGGAACGTTCGCGGCTGCGCAATTTCATCCGCAAACGAGTGCGGGACGAAGCCGAGGTGGAAGACCTGCTGCAGGAAGTCTTCTACGAACTGGTTGAGGCAAACCGCCTGTTGATGCCGATCGAGCACGTGACCGGTTGGCTGTTTCGCGTGGCCCGCAATCGCATTACAGACTGGTTTCGCAGGAAGAAGCCGGAGTTGTTCAGCGACGCGGCCGTCGAGGATGAAGATGGCGACCTGCTAAGGATGGAAGATATGTTGCCCTCGCCCGCTCGAGGACCGGAAGCCGAGTATATCCGCAACTTGCTGCTGGAGGAGCTCGAAGACGCGATTGATGAACTACCGCAAGCGCAGCGCGAGGTGTTCATCGCGCACGAACTAGAGGGGCGCACCTTCAAGGAGTTATCGGCAGAGAGCCACGTCAACGTAAACACACTGCTCGCGCGCAAGCGCTATGCGGTGCTGTTTCTGCAAGAACGGTTGCAGAGGGTTTACGAGGAGTTCAGCGAGTTCATCAAGAGGAAATGAGGCTCATATGAGAAAGAAGATGCTTTGGATTGTTCCCCTGGCCACCTCGGCGATGGTGCTTTGTGCCGCCTTGGGAGGGTACGTAGTGATGTGGCTGTGGAACTGGCTCCTGCCGGGTTTGTTCGGATGGCGTCTTATCACGTTCTGGCAGGCTCTTGCACTCTTGGCCCTGTGCCGGATTCTGTTTGGAAGAATTGGCGGGCGGCGGTTTAGCCGCTCCAACTTTCGCGAGCGTATGCGCGATCGCTGGGAGAGGATGACGCCCGAGGAGCGCGAGAAAGTCCGCGACCGCTGGGCGCGGTGTGGTGGCTTCGAACCCCCGGAGGCGAAGGGGACAGCGTAATCCGGAATGATCGTCCCCTTACTTCGAAAGCCGTTGTCGTGAACCGTAGAGATGTTTGGATGGTTCAACGCGGAAGCAGCGTGTATACAGATCGAGTGCGGGATAAGTTTTGCGGTTTTAGTCGCTCAATCCGCATCGCGGAGTTTACCGCTTGAGAGCTCACCGAATTGTCATCGTAGGCAGTTATGCCACCGGTCTGACCATGAGAGTGAATCGCTTACCCAGGCCGGGCGAGACGCTGCTCGCGAAGGGTTACCGCGTCGACTTCGGCGGCAAAGGTTCGAATCAGGCTGTGGCTTGTGCCCGGCTAGGAGCGAACGTAGCTTTTGTCGCCAAAATTGGGCGGGATGATTTCGGAGAGATGGCGTTGGATCTTCACCGCGGGGAAAAGATCGACATCGATTCGGTGATTCAGGTTCCCGATCAACCGACCGGTGTAGGTTTCATTATTGTGGACGCCGACGGCAACAATTGCATCACCATTGATCCCGGCGCGAATGACCTCTTGACCGCCGAGGAGGTCTCGGAAAGTCTGAAGACTTTGACACCGCAAGCGGTCGTGCTTACGCAACTGGAAATTCCGGTGGAAGCCGCCGGGGCAGCGATGGCACGCGGTCGAGAGAAGCAAGCACTGACGATCCTGAATCCGGCTCCGGCTCGGACTCTACCGGACTCGGTGTTGCGGCTGGTCGATGTTCTCACCCCCAACCAAAGCGAAGCCAAGGTATTAGTCGGACATAGCCCGGATGCCGCCCTCGAGCCGGAGGCGGCGGCTCGAGACCTTCTTCGCCGGGGTGTGAAGCAAGTCGTCATCACGCTAGGCGAGAAGGGTGCGTTGGTCGCCACAGCCAATTCCTCTTTGCACATTCCTGCCATTAAGGTCTCGGCCGAGGATACTACTGGAGCGGGCGATTCCTTCAATGCCGGATTGGCTGTAGCGCTGTCACGTGGCGAGAACCTGGATGGCGCCGTGCGTTTTGCGGTAGTGACTGGGGGTCTCGCAGTTACACGGGAAGGCGTGGTCCCGTCCCTGCCGACGCGCAATGAAGTCTTGCACTTCTATCGCCAACAAGGTCAAACGCCGCCCGTATGGCTGGCTTAGGACGAATGCATCCATCCGCGCTCTGCCTTAGAATTGAAGCGTTCGGCGGGGCCCCTCGAATCCGCGAACGCGACTTATGTCCCACTCATCCGAATTCCTGCTAACGGCGCAAGAGCGCGCACGCTGGATGCGCTTGGACACGGCGCAGTTACTCAAGCGTTTCTTTTTCGCCGAGCGTTCCCTTTTGGTAAGCGAGGCATCCTGGATTCCGGCGATAGCGCCCATGGAGATCAAGACCAATCTGGCTCGCTATGTCTGGCAAAGCGCGGAAACCGCTAACTCGTTGCGAGAGCGGGTTTTCGAGCTTCGCTTTCCCAGCCGAATGATGGAGGATGAGGGCAACGATCGCGCACTGATCGCACTCTTCGAGGCCGTAAGGGATTCCCCTTCGGTTCCGGCGTTCCTGGTCAGCCTGGGAACCGTTCTCTTGCCGGCTGTGCGCGATGCATACCAATCCTATCTCAAGGCATCCGATCTGATCGCGGATGGCCCCACCCACCGGTTCCTGACGTTGGCGATTGCCGAGAAGAACGAGCAAATCAGCGGTTTCAAATCGTGGATCGAAGCAGCTCGATCGCAGAACTCGCAACTATGGCCCGAAGCGGATGCCTGGTCAGACGAAGTCGGGAAGCGGCTCTCTGCACTCGGCGGAGTCGGAGTGGAATCTGCTGCTTCCTTCCTTCCTGCCGGACTTCCGCCGAGAGCGAAGCCCTATTCCATTCCCCTGCATCCGGCAAGGGATCCGCGATTCTGGCCATGCCGATTCTATTGGCCCGACATCGTGGATCCTTCATATCCCTATGGCGAGGGGCTCCAATTGCAGTTACGCTCGGCCATCAGCCATCTCAATGAGGTGTGGGCCGTTGAGGCAGGGGGTGTGATCTTATCGGCCTTTGCGGACATCCTGCCCTGGGAGTGGATTTACAACTCCGCGCGCTGGACCTATGACGAATCGAGACACTGTCGTATGGGCTACGAGCGGCTTATGGCCTGGAAGCTAGATCCTTCTTGGATACCTCTGGGCACATACATCTATGAGAGTGCGACGACGGTAGATGCGGGTGACATCGCGCTCAATCTGCTCGGCATGCTGTTCTTCTTCGAAACCAAGAATATCCGGCATAAACCGGAACGCGCCCGCCTGTTTCATTCCTATGGTGATTCCTTAAGCGAGCACGACATGGATTTCGATTGGGCCGACGAAACGATCCATGCCAGCTACGGCAAGCGCTGGCTGAAGGAACTCCTCGCAATTCGCGGTCAGGATCCGTCCAGCTATGAAGAAGTCCGCAAGCACTGCGAGAAATTAGTAAGGGATTACGTGCGGACTGTAACGCCGTCGGAGATCACGGCGCTTAAAACCGCCGCCGATCTGCTCATCCATAAGGCGAAACAACTGCGCTGAGGAGTGGCGTGCCACTCTCCGGGGTGAGCACTTCCGGGCCTGCAGGGGTATGGGGATGCGCCTGTCTCGAGCGCCGTCAATTTATGCTCAGCGGGCTGCTGGGGTCGGTGCCTTCATCAAGTCCACGAACATTTTGTTGAACTTGGCCAGGTCCAAGTCCGTCTGAATTTCGACGGGCCGAGCGCCAAGCTTCGGGTTGTCCTTATCGGTCCAGGTCAGAGTGTCTCCGTAAGCTGCGCCGTGGTCGACATTGACGCTCATGTCGCGCGTTTCTCTCTTGGTGATTAACGTCGGATCGATCCACGCGGCGGCGGCCAATTCATCCCACATGTAAGAGCCGCCCTGATCCTTCATAAAGAACTTCACCACATACTGCGCGGCGCTTCTGTTGCTCTGGTTGATCTCCGCAACCATCTGTTCCGTGATTCGGGTCTTGATCGAGATGTCGACGGGAGTGCAAACGATCTTTTTCCAAGGGGCCTCGAGCACGCTCTTCGCCGCCTCGGGATCGAACCAAAAGTTGAATTCGTGACGCGGTGCATTGATAAATTCCGGATCCTCGGTCTGCGGATTCAAGCTTCCACCCATAAACACCAGGCCCTCCGCCAGTTCCGCAAAATGAGGATCAATGGCGTTGGCGAGCGCGAGATTCGTCATGGGACCTCCTTCGTAAATGGTCACTGCGTGCGGATATTTGTGCACCATGCCAATCAGGAAGTGCGCGGCGTCGTCATCGTCGGGCTTGGTGTGCGGCGCACCTTCGAGCAGTTCGGGTATCACGTCCGCTTCGTGCCACCAGCGATCGTCCCACGCTCCGGCGAATGCCACCTTTCCATATCGTGCCTGCCACAACTGGGCTTCCTTGCGGCGATGCACCAGCGGATATACGGCTCCGGGCACAACCGGAATGTCGGTGCGGCCGATCAGTTCCAGAAGGCGCAGGGCATGAGCCACTTCTTCGTCGCGCCACTGGTTGCCGCTGACGACGGTAATTCCCAGCACTTGCACCCGAGGAGACTGAATCAAGGTCAACAACGTTTGCATATTGCTGCCGCCCGGCCCCGAACAATCCTGGTCGATGATGACCTTGCGGCGCTCCTGCGCCCGTGCCACGCTATTTGCTATCAACAGGAAGACAATTGCAAAACAGAGTTTCTGGTTCCTCATCCCGACCTCGGCTGGCGCACTAGCGATCTTGAAAACAAGAGAAATCGGCACCAAAGTATAACCACAAACCTGACAAAAGGCGTCTTCGATGCAGTGCTCTCGGCCAGTTGCATCGCCCGTTTAGAATACGCTTGTCGCAAATTCAAACCTGTGGAGTAGGCGATGTTACGAAAAGTTCTGGTCTTCACTTTTTTGTCGTTCTGGTTCTATTCTGCCAGATGCCAAACCACAGCTAGCGTCGCACAGAAAACAAGTTTAGAGCCGCTGAAGTTTCTCGTTGGAAGATGGGTAGGCGAAGGGTCAGCAGAAGCAGGGCAAGCAGGTGAAGGGTCTTGTTCGTTCGAGTGGAAGTTGCAAGATCAGGTGTTGCTACGGACTAACCACGCGGAATATCCGGCGACGAAGGATCACGCCGCGATCAAACATGACGACCTGATGATTATTTACCCTGACCGCGGCAAGCAACTCCTGCGGGCGTTCTACACCGACAACGAAGGCCACGTGATCAACTACACCGTGACCCCTCGGGACAACGGCCCGAGCGCCGTATTCCTTGGTGACGCCGAAGCTGGACAACAGCGTTTCCGGCTATCCTACGCGCTGATCGCGCCGGGCCGCATGACGATCAATCTGGAGATGGCACCGCCCGACCAGCCCGACCAATTTCAGAGATTGATTGCCGGCCAGCTGCACCGATCCGCCGAGACAAACTGATACTTTCAGCCGGCGCGTCCGATCGGCCGTTCATCACGACCAAGGTTTCATGCCGATGCTGAGCCGGCTAGCCGCTTCATAGCTTTGCCGTGATCTGCGAAAGGGCAAAATGCAGGCCAGCGTCGTTCGGCTCCGCGCTGGCCCGTTGGAGCGGCTTGCGCTTACGCTGCTGGAATCTTCAGTTGCTGTCCTATCTGGATTCGGTCCGGATTAGCGATGTTATTCGCCTGGGCAATTTTGGCGATCTCGTTAGGGTCGCCGTAGAACGACTTGCTAATGTTATAGAGGTTGTCGCCGGATTTTACGACGTAGATGGTTCCCGATCCGACGGTGATATCGTGCTGCAAATCCGCGAAGCTAGGATCAACTTTCTTGATTTCATCCCAGGCACGATTCTTCAAATACTCGGTGGGAGCCGTTGCGGTCAGAACCACCTTTCCGTTTTCAACGTGAAAATGTTGGATTTGAAATCCGTTCCGTGACATGAAATCCGCCACGGGCTGATATTTCTGCTTGAGGTCCTCATCTGTCATTGGATACTCCTATGATGTTGGTTTACTTTCCGTTGTTCTCGTCTTGCGGAGGCGAAGAAACCGGTTCGCATCCGTTACCCGGGAGAGACGCCTGCGCGCCCTCGCGCTGTAAAACCGTGCGCAGGAGTCAAGAGTTACGCCACGAGTTAACCGGCAGCGCCGGCAGGGCCAGATGCCTGCTGGATCCCGCGCAGTTGGGCGTCAGCGTGATGCAGAGTTTTGACCGTCGGCAAGTCCGCACTTACCCGCCATGCGAGAGCAAGTTGCACCGTGTCGAGCCCGGGTCAGGCAGCTTTTTGCCGCTCGGCCACCTTCGCCAGTGCGATCGACAGTGCCGCCCCACCCAAGGTTTTCACCAGGGTCGTGTGTTGCGCATAGAAGGCGCTGGCCTTGTCCACGATTGAGGGATCTGTCTGCTCAGCATGGGAGGCAAGTTGCTGCACCAGCTCCGGTGAAACCTTCTGGGCTTGATCGGGAGTAATCTCTTTTCCCGCGCTTCCCAATAGGCTCGTCAGAGCGCCGCCGCCGCCAACCATTTGCGCTAGAACTCCCGGCCCCACCGAGCCGAGCAGTTGATTCAGGACACCCGCTTTCTGCTCGCCGTTGGACTGGCTGAACAGGCTGCTGACCAAATTACCGAAGGCAGGTGTCTGATCGGAGCGAAACAGAGCTGCCAGCCCCTCGGCCATCACGCCCTGGGGCGCGGCTTGTGCCACTTGATCGAAGTGCTCCGCTGCGTTTGCGGTGTCTTGCGCTCCACCAGTGTATTTCTTAAGAAGGTCGTTGACTGAATCGAGAATCCCCATGGATCTCCTCCTTAGGCAGTGAATCTCCTGGGTAAAGTCTTTCGCGGCGCTTCGGAAACAGGACTTCTAGCGGGTTGAGACGGCACACAAATTATAACTCTCCGGGAGGCGTTCGACACCCATAAAAAATCGAAGGGGACGGCTGCAGAGGCCCCTTCGATTGGTTATGCCGGCGAAAAATGTGCTCAGGCGCTAGCTTTCTTCCCGCGAATGAAGCGATAGATTGTGAGCAGCAAGATGGCCCCAATTACCGACATCACAAAACCCGCCGATTGCCCCTCCTGGTACCAGCCGACCACTCTGCCCAGGTAGGTAGCAACGATGGATCCCAAAATGCCCAGCGCCATGGTGATCCAAATGCCGCCCGGATCCTTTCCTGGCATGAGCAGCTTTGCCACAGCACCTATTACCAGTCCGATAATGCATTCCCACAATAGGCTGATCATAGCCCTCCTCCTTGCCAGCCATCGCTTGCGCACGATGCCGAGCATCCTCTGGGCCCCTAGAACTCGGCGCGTATCTTACCGCGTTGCAGGGATCACAAACAAGATTCGATCACACCGTCGCGCATCTGACACCTGAGAACGATGACAGTGAGGGCCCGGCTGCGAACTGCGGCGAAAGACCCGGCAGCCGGAGTCGGCACGAAGCGGCGAGAAGCAGTTTGACCAGTTCGCTTTGTCGCTGCACCTGCATCTTCAGAAAGATGCTCGTTAGCTGCGATTTCGCGGTGTTGTGAGTCACGCCGGATAAATCAGCCGCTTCTTTGAGCGAGCGGCCCTCGACCAAAGTCGCCGCAGGCCGCCCCTCTGCGACTGGTAATCCATAGCACCGGCGCAAGAAATCGGCAGGAAGCGAAACCTTTTGATCCGGATTCGAGATGAATGAAATGGCATGAGACTGCTGTTCGAAACCGACACCGACATCCCGCAGCGGGACCACGGTCACCGACAGCGGTCTTCGGGTCGTGCGCGAGACCAAAGTCGTCCCCCCGGCATTCAACCCTTGACCCTTGCTGGTTTGGACGGCTCCAGTGATCAATGCCTCCAAGTTGGACGATTGACGCTGAACCGATGCGGTCAAGCGATTGTGGGTAATCGTGAGGCCGTCATTTCGTCGCAGTAATTCTTCTGCCTTGCGATTGAAACGAACGACAGCACTCCGGGAATCTATAAACACCACTCCAACATTCAGGTGGTCTATCGCCGCTATGTCACGGCCCTCTCACCGGAACGGCCCGCAAGATCAATGGCCAATGGAAATTCTGGCATGCCTCGCCACCCAAGGTGGGAGTTCCGGCCCCGGTTTGCTCCTACTAGATCGGCAAGGGAACTCAGTCTCTGTACCGACGAGCGTTGGCCCTTCTCGGGGTCAACGCTTTCGGCCGGATGCGAAATCCTCGTGGTTGATGAGCATGACTCGCCGCGAGCTGAACCCGCCTATGGACGGCAATTTGTGCTCCTCGACGGCGTGCGGTTCAACAGGGTGGCATGGTAACCTCTAGCCCGGATGAATCGCCGGCAAGCCCTCATTCTCCGAGAGCCTGAAATCCGTGCCCTGCTCGATCCTAGGGGCTGCTTGCAGGCGGTCGAAGCTGCGTTCAGCGCTTACGCCAGGGGCCAGGCCGAACTGCCAGCCGTGATCAATCTCGAAGTTCCCGAACACCGCGGCGAAGTGCATGTGAAGGCCGGGTACCTGCACACCGGTCCTTACTATGCCGTCAAGATCGCGTCAGGATTCCTGGACAACACACAACTTGGTCTCCCCACCAGTGATGGCATGGTGCTGGTGTTTGACGCGGTGACAGGGGCGGTGGCTGCGCTTCTGCTCGATAACGGATACATTACTGACCTGCGCACGGGAATGGCGGGCGCCGTGGCTGCGAAGCACCTGGCGCGAGCGACGGTCGAAACCGTCGCCGTGGTTGGCTCGGGCGCTCAGGCGCGTTACCAAATCCGCTCCCTCGCGCTAGTCAGAAGGCTCCGGGAAGTTCGGGTTTGGGGACGAAATCAGGAAAAAGCCGCAGCCTGCATCGAGGATCTCTCCCGTCCTGCAACGGAACTGCGATTCGTGCTGGCTTCTTCCGTCCGCGAAGCTGTCAAGGGAGCCGACGTGGTGATCACGGTGACGGCCGCTCGTGAGCCCTTGGTACAGGCCGAGTGGATCGCCACGGGGGCACTGATAATCGCCGTTGGATCCGACGGTCCGGACAAGCAAGAGCTGGCTGTAGAGGTGCTAGCCCGTGCAAACCGGATCGTGGCCGACAGTCTGCCGCAATGCCTCCGCCTGGGAGAAATCCATCACGCGGTAGAAAAGGGAGCAATCTCCAAAGAGAAAGTGACGGCCGAATTAGGACAGATTACGGCCGGACTCAAACCGGGCAGAACTTCCGACGACGAGATCATCGTCTGCGACCTGACCGGCGTCGGCGTGCAAGACATAGCTGCCGCGTCCCTTGTTTTGGAACGCGCGCTCCAAGACGGGAAAGGAGAACGGCTCCCGCTCTGAGCAGGACATCCTAGGCTGCGCCTCGCCGCGACTTGACCGGACGCAGCGCACGGGATTGGGTGCTCTTTTTGGACAGTTGTTGGAGCGTGATGTCGATGCGTGCCAGCCCCTTCAGCGTGTACTCGATGTCATATCCGTAACCCACCCGGATCGATTTCCCCGTGCCAAAGTGATCGCCCGGAGTTATGAGCACCGATTGTTCCACCCGAAGCTTGTCAAAAAGAGCCGAGGATCTGATCGGAAGCTTGTAGCGAAAGAAAGCAATGGCACCAGCGGCGGGAGGGATATAGGTAAAGATGTCGTCATGACTGTGGATCCAACTTTCGAGACGTGGGAGATGCTCTCGAATAATATTGCGCGTTCGCTCGAGGATCGTGTCCCGGCGGGCTGGTTCCATGACGATGCGAGCAAGGCGGTCGGAGAGGTAGGTCGGGGTGAGCGTTGTGTAGTCGCGGTATTGACTGAGCTTGGCTATAGTCTTCGCAGGTCCAACGATCCATCCGATTCGCAGGCCGGGCAGTCCGAAGGCCTTGGAAAGACCCGAAGTAAGCAGCAGTTTGTCGTAGCGTCCCCAGAAAGTCGGCGAGATCGGGCCGGCTACTTCCGCCCCGCGGTAGATCTCATCTGCGAGCAGCCAGGCATTGACCCGGCGGGCAGCACGAATAATCTCGTCCATCTCGGATTCCGTAAGAACGGCGCCCGTCGGGTTATTGGGATTGGTGACTACAATCAGGCGCGTTTTGCGGGTGACTGCGCGCTTCAGGCTCTCGACGTCGAGTGCCCAGCGCCTCCTGCCATTGTCCTGATGCTCCGCAAGGTGAAAGGCGTCGGCAGCTTCGCCGTAGGCGCGAGCAAGTCCCCAGGTTTGCAGATAATTGGGCAGCATGACTGCAGTACGGTCCCCTTTTTCGAGCAGACCCCACAGGGAGGTATAGTTGGCTTCCGAACCGCCGTTGGTTACTAATACGTGCTCTGCCGTGGCTCCATGGAACTGGGCAATCCTCTCTCGCAGTTCCGGCGATCCATTGGACTCAGGATATTTCAGAGCCTGGGAAAGAAAGCGGGCTGGATCCTCTCCTTCCAGTAATTCTTCGACACGCAAAGGCCGCACTCCACTTTCGGACAGGTTATATTCCACCTCGTTTTCGTACAGACACTGCGTTCTTTCCATGCGAAACAAATCGATGTGCACAGCGCCTCCTGCCTTGCGAAACCCGATCGAACGTCCGGCTGAGAAAACTTATCGACGAAGTCAATCGCTGATAAATCTAAGCCCCTCGGTTGCCGCCAACGGCCTTAGCGCCGTCCATTCTCGCATCTTTCCCCTGGCCGTGCCACTCCCACACGGTTGCGGCCCCGCATGGGGTGATCCGATGCAAAGGATCGCGATGCCACGGCATAGCCTCGCCGGAGCCAGGCGTAATCGACGAACCATGGTGGTTCCATGATGAGAGACAAGTTCGTCGGTCACGACGGACTCGCGTAGGGAATTGCTTGCTAGGCTGCTTTCTTCGCTTTGACTTTCGCCCATCGCGCGCGCTGCGCCGCTGCTATCTTCCGCCGGGCTGCGGCCGACAAGGTACGACGCTTTGCGCGCCTGCGGCCTGCGTTGCTCAAGCTCCCCAAAGCCGCGAGCGCGGCGTCAATCTGCTCGATCTGCTTAGTCGTGCGTTGACGTTCCTTCTGTAACGCGATCACCGCCGTTGATAGTCTTGCCATTGATCCCCCGCCTGAGGATGATAACAGAGTGGTCTGTAGACCCTCGGGCTATGCTGATTTGGCCGTCAGGCCTTCGGTGAGTAAGGAAGCAACAACCGTCACATCGAAGTGCCGACGCGACGTGCCGTTCAAGGCGTGGTTACCACGCCTGGACGGCTGGGCTTGGAAATGCAATTGACGACTTACTAATTCTTAGCGCTTGCGGGACTATTAAGGCGAACCACTTTTCCACTATCGAGCTCGTATTCCGCCTCGACCACGCTTAGCTTACCCGACTTTACGGCATCGCGAATGATCTCGCTGTTGGCCAGCACATCCTTCGCGCTCTGATGCACATTTTCCTTGATTGCTGACTCGATGAGATCGTTTCCTTTGGCATAAGTCTTGGCTTGGGCGACCGCCGGATTGATCCTTTCCACAATGGCCTGCAGGTTACTGCTCGGCATCTTTTCGCCAGAACAGGCAGCGGTCACGGCGCCGCACGCCTGATGCCCAAGCACGACCAGCAGAGGACTATGCAGGTGATCCAGTGCATACTCGATACTCCCGAGTGCCACTGAGTCAGCCACGTTTCCCGCAGTGCGCACCACAAAGAGATCACCCAGAGTTTCATCGAAGATCAATTCAGGACCAACCCGGCTGTCGGAACAAGCGAGAACAATCGCTTTGGGCGATTGCCCGAATGCAAGCCTGTGACGGATCGGCACCAGCTCGTACGATCGCGGCTTACCCGCCACGAAACGACCATTGCCGGCCATCAGAGTGTTCCAGATCTCTTCCGCCGACGGTGTGGCTTGGCTCGCGGCATGCGACGAGTGTTGAGCTGGAACAGAAGATGACTGTTGCGCAAGCCCGGAACCCACAAGGGATAACACGATACCGATACACAATAGGCGCAGCACAGCTCGCTCCTTCGAGGGCATTATAGTTTACCGAGCTTGATCCTCAAGAAAATAAATCTGTGGTGCATGATTCGGCCTGATGAACCAGCCCGCACTGCAACATTCGTCGCCAGCGCCAACTCAAGAACATCCTGTGGCTCGGTTTCCCGTGAAGGGTTCAACTCGCGCCAGTGGCGGAACCAGGCGGGTAGGGAACTCCGTCGGCGAGACGCATCATTGTTGTAGCGGCGGTGAAATCAGCCCCTGAAACGCGGTGCCAAGAAATTTTCCTTTGGCGTCGAAATCCCAGTTGAAGATGGCCGATCCCGCACTCGCGCAGGCATGACAACCGTTGCGCAGCGGATACCCCACGGTGAACTGTATTCCGCCATTCGCTCCGGGCTGTGAGTTGGGCCATGTTTTTCCGTCCCGATCTCCCGGCCACAAGTCAACGTTGGGAAATTGCCCCTTGAGGTCCTGAAACTGGCCACTCTGTTTCATGGTTTTGACGTCGAGCAACTTGAGATCTTCAACATTGACGATTCGCGGTTCTCCATTGACCAGCAAAAGACCATAATTTGTATTGGCGCGCAGGGGATAGGTAATAAAGGCAAAGGCAACCGGGCCCTCTTCCTGGAACCCGGTCATGACGCCAAAGTCTCCATGACTTTCCCGATAGAGTTCTCGCGAAAAGCTTACGGCGTCGGGCGGGGCGCCGGCTGTCGCCATCTGTCCAATCACGCATTCGCCATAGTTAGTGGACGGTGATTGGTCGCAGGCAGCGTGGGCGGTAGTCATAAACTGTGGCGGCATCTGCCAGGCGGCCGAAGCCCCGATCTTGGCCGACGAATGCTTCGATTGCGCCATCAGGGAAGTTGCCAAGAGGAGGAAAGCTAAGGATGGAAAGACAGGACGCTGCATGTTCGTCTCCACACTAAGGATAGATACGAGGGAACCGCGGTTCCCAGGGAAGGATCAAAGAGATCGGGTGGGTTGTCGGGGAAGCCTGGTGGCTCAGGTGCCCTATGGCGAACCCATCAATCTTTCTGACATTCCGCGCTTGATCGAAAAGCCTCGAGACTGAGACCAACATTCGACCTCCCAAGAAGTGGATCAAAGCGTGGGGCTGTCATCTCCCAGCATGGTTTCCCGTACGATCTTTACGGGCGGAAAGCCTTGACGGAGAAATGTGTCGTGGAACTGCTGCAAGCGGAAGTTGTCTTTCATTTTCTCCT
>DATJVZ010000112.1:0-26255 GCA_035501575.1 Terriglobales bacterium
TCCGCTGCGCTCTCGGAAAGCGCCATTTCACCCGACGAAATGCCATGGCTTCCCTGGGCTATGAGCGGATGACCGCGTCGGCCTCAATCTCCACCAAAAGATCCGGGGAAATCAGTTGCGAAACTTCCACCATGGAGGCTGCCGGACGGATATCTCGGAAGAACTCCCCATGGGCTTTACCAATCTCTTGCCAATCTCGAATGTGCAGGACAAACATTCGTGTGCGCACCACATCGTTGAGGTTGGCCCCAGCTTGCTTGAGCGCCGATTCAATATTCTTTAGCGCTTGCACCGTCTGAGCATAAGCATCGCCGATGCCCACAATGTTGCCGTTTGAGTCGGTGGCTGTGGTCCCGGCTACATAGACCTGATCGCCAATCCGCACCGCCCGCGAGTAACCTACCACCGGTTCCCAAAGTGTTCCGCTCGAAATGTTCTTTCGTTCCAAATCTCCTACCTCCATGGCCAATATTGTATCTGCGCAGTAAAAATGCTTGGATTTGGCAGCCGATCACGCTGACTGCCAACAGAAAACTGGGGAAACCTTTATCCATAGCGGCGGATTCTAATGGATTACTACTGGCGCGCACGAAAGCCACTTGCCTTTGCCGGGAAGCTGGGTTTTAATCAGGCACGCTTGCGGTGGAAGTCGCGCCGGAGCGGGGGGAGGGGAGGAGGTAGCACCGGGAATGATTCGAGAGTCGCATGCTTTACAGCAGTTTTTCCGTGAGTTGGTGGACCGGCATTATGCCGAGGAGATCGGCATCCGCGACGAGAGAGTCGTTAATTATGTTGCTCACCTTTTGACCGAGTTTTGCGAAGGTGACCAACTAGTGAAGATCCGGAACGCTGCCGGGCGGCCACTCACCGATTTAGGAGAAATGCTGGTTGAATCGAATCCCATCTTTGGCCCCGCGCCTTCGTTCGACCGCGAGCGTCAGGTCCACAAACACATTGGGGACTGTGTCCTGTTTTTCACGGGCATGTTTCCGGAGAGCATTAATCACCTCCGCCTTCGGCGTCAGCGGCTGGAGGATTTTGTCGACTGGATCAAGGCCGGTAAGGAAAGCTATTACATCGTCTCTAAATTTGATTGTTTCGAATACACCAAGGTGGCACCGCTGTTCGCCAATCTCTCCAGCCACTTTGAGCAGTGCGTATATGGACTCAATCGGGTAAAGAATGATTTGGCGGAGATGCAGCACCCGATCGCCCGGCGCACCACCGAACTTCTGATGTGATGGCCAGCGCCGCCCGCTGGTTCGCGACTCTTGAGCCCGCCCTTTCTACCACTAGATCCCAACCCGAACCTATCTGACCGGCGACCAGACTCTTAGACCTTTCGATAAAAGCTCAATGCCGAGTCCCCCTGCTCGAGCTTGCGGTAGCGAGCCAGGGATTGAAAGAGCTCTCCAGGATCAAACTTTCTTTGGTGCTCAGCGATAACCGTAGAGGTTGGTTTGAGCAACTTCGAATCGGCAAGTGCGCTGAGCACGCGTCGATATTCCGCTTGCATGCTATAAGGAGGATCAAGAAATACAACATCGGCCTCGGCACCTTGCGCTTCCAGGTCTGCCAGGGCCCGAGCAGAATTTTTCCTGAGGATTTGAAAGCCCGTTTCCACCCCGAGAGACTGAAGATTCTGTCGAATCAAGGCTACTCTGGGCGTGGATGCTTCGACAAAATACACCATCCCGGCGCCACGGCTGAGCGCCTCGATTCCCACCGCCCCCGTACCCGCATAGCAGTCGATCCAATGGGATTGTTCGAGAGCGGTCCGTCCTCCCGCCGAAAGCACATCGAACAATGTCTCCCGCAGGCGGTCGGCGGTGGGACGTAGGTCGATGCCGGGAAGGGACCGAAGCCGGCGGCTTCGGTATTTGCCTGCGATCACCCTCATCGTCGACCACCTTTCGAGCCAGGGAACTCCGGCGCCAGATCCGGATCAGCGACTCAGAGTAACTCCAAGTAAGGCTAGTACCTTCGAGTTGCCGAATCACAACTCGCAATCGGAGTCCTGATGTTTCACAATATAAAATAGGCTCTAAGGCGTACGAGGTACGAATGAGAAATTGGTCTATTCCGGCGGGACGGGTGTTCGGAATCGAGCTGCGCATTCATCTGACCTTTTTGTTCCTGCTGATTTTCGTCTCGTTGACCGAATCGGCAGGGCGTACCCAGGTGAACATCGGACGTGTTCTCGCTTTGATTGGGATCATTTTCGGCTGCGTCGTTCTCCACGAGTTGAGTCACGCCATCATGGGCATCCAAGCCGGGGTTCCGGCGAAGGCCATTGTCCTGCTGCCGATCGGGGGGGTCACGCTGCTCGACGAAACGCAGCAGCCCATCGAACCGGGGGCGCTGACCTGGAAGCGGGATGTCCGCATAGCTCTCGCTGGTCCCGTCGTGAACCTGGTCATGGCATTTGCCGTCAGCAGCATCCTGCTTGCGGTGGCCCCGGAGATCCAACTCTGGACCAAACCTTATATCAATTCCGGGAATTTGCCGCGCAGCCTGGTGTGGGCGAACCTTTGGTTAGGACTTTTGCATCTATTGCCGGCTTATCCCATGGATGGAGGCCGGGTTCTGCGTGCCCTGTTCAGCCGCCATATGGATCCGGTTCGGGCTACGCGACGCGCGGTCACGATCGGTCAAGCTTTTGCCACGGTGTTCATGCTGGTGGGCATGCTTTGGAACATCTGGCTGACCATGATCGGATTTTTCCTCTTCATCGCCGCCCAGCTCGAAGAGCGATCGGCCGTGTTTCAGTCGGTCCTCGAGACGGTTCGTCTGGAAGATGTCATGCTCACCGACTTTGCGACCCTATCTCCGGCCGACACCTTGGAAGACGCGCTCGAGAAAGCCGTGCATTCCCTGCAGGATGATTTCCCCGTGATTCGCGGTAGCGACATGGTTGGGGTGATCTCAAAGCAGAAGATTTTGCAAGCGCTGCGCGCCGAAGGTAACGGTTACGTGCAGTCGGTGATGAACCGCATTTTTGAGGTGGCCCAGAAAAAGGAGTCGCTCGCCTCGGCTTTCCGCAAGCTCAGCGCGCGCAATCTAAGCATCATTCCCGTAGTCGAAGATCAGCGGCTGGTCGGCATTGTCACCCTGCAAAACCTCATGCATTCGATGACTCTGTTGGCGGAAAGCCGCAAATTGCGCAAGACCGCGCTGAATTCTTAAGCAACTTTCCTTTCACGCATGCCACTCCCGCTTGGGCAAGGTGTGGTCCGTTTCAGAAGCGAAACACGACGCCCGCTGAAGGTTCCGCCATGTGGCCGTGACCGCCGGTAAACAAACTCAGGGGGTTTCCCGCTGAGGCGTCAACTTTGAAATCGGGGGCGTCGTACAGAAATCCGCGGTATTGCACGCGGATGGCAAATCTCGAATAGCGCGGAATGGGGTAATCTACCCCGCCTCCGTAGACAAACGCCAGTTGCCACACTTTTTGGGCATGCACATTGACCTGGATGTTGTTCGGGATATCGTGGGGAAGCGGGGGCAAGAAGATCCAGGTGCTACGAGGATAAAAGCCCAGATCGCCGCCGCCCACCAGCAGGAAGGGCTTCAATTTATGGAATTTTTCGGGATACAGATTGTACATGTAGACGAGGGTGTACTCGGAGATGGTGGTGGGAATATGAAAGTCGTAAATGCTTTGGAAGGTCTGAGAATTCTTCATCCGTCCATACGTGAACTGGATGGAGTGATGGGAATTGAATTTGAACCGAAAACTGCCCATGGCAGCTAATCCGATCGTCGCGCTCTGGCTGATTCCGTTCCCACTCGTGGTGTTGGTGAACATCGTCCCCGCGCTGGCGCTGACGTCAAACCTGCCATCTTGGGCAACGCTAAAGGAAGAAACAAACCCTAACATGAGAAGTGCAGCTGCCGCTTTCTTGAGCATCCGTTTTCTTTCTCCGCAGGAGGCTGAGACTTGGGCAGCCGGTAAGAACCAGCATCCCGAACTCCACGGCTGGGCCCGATCCGCGCTGACCAAGTCTAGGATCGCGGTTCTGTCGCGCGCCATTCGGGAGTGTCTTTTCAGAATAACCGGACCGCCTTAGCCGTCTCAACCGCGGGGATCTTTCGCAGCTCGGCCAAAATCGCCTCCGGCACGACTTCGTCTACGTGAACCACGGCGATGGCCTCTTTCGGAGCGCGCTCTTTCTTGCTTTCTCGGCGGCCGAGGGAAAAATCGGCGATGTTGATCTGATGATCGCCCAAAATCGTCCCCACCTTGCCGATGACTCCGGGCACATCGCGGTTGCGAAGATACACGAGGTCACGCTCGAGCGGCGCTTCCACTTCGATGCCATCCACGTGCAACAGACGAGGCGCCTGAGCGTGGAGCACGCCACCTTTGACCAGGTGCTCTTCCCGGTGGGTCTGGACCAGAATGGACAAAACGCTGCCCACGCCTCCGCCTGAGCTTTTGCCTTTGCTGGTTTCGCGGACCCGCAGCCCCCGCGAAGAGGCGATCGCGGAGGCATTGACCAGATTCGCTTTCTCTTCGAGAGCCTGGTTCAAGATACCCTTGATCGCAGCATTTCGGATCAGCTCCGTCTTCCACTCTACGATGGGCCCGCTGTAGCGCAGCGAAATTTCCTCCAACGGCCCCTCGCTGATCTGAGCCAGGAAGGAGCCGAGTCTTTCGGCCAGCACAATATAGGGCTGGAGAGCGAGATATTCATCATGCGACACGGAGGGCACATTGACCGCGTTCTGGATCACACCATGCTTGAGGTATTCCTTCACCTGCATCGCAATCTGGTAACCCACGGCGTCCTGCGCCTCCTGAGTGGATCCGGCAATGTGCGGCGTAAGAATGACCTGATCGAGCTCTTTCAGCGGCGAGTGCGGGAGCGGCTCTTCCGCGAAGACATCCAGAGCGGCGGCCGCGATCCGGCCTTGTCGGAGTGCCCCGGCCAAGGCCGCTTCCTCCACGAGTTCTCCGCGAGCGCAGTTGACCAGGCGCAGTCCCGGCTTCATCTTTGCGATTGAAGCGGCATTGATCATGCCCGCTGTTTGAGGCGTCAGCCCAACGTGCAAAGTCAAGTAATCGGCGGCCGCATAGACCTCGTCCAGGGTAGCCATTCGGATCCCCTGTTCTTTGGCCACTGCGGCGGAGACGAACGGGTCGTGTGCCAAAAGCACCATGCCAAAGGCATGGGCGCGGCGGGCAACTTCCATCCCAATTCGTCCCAAGCCGACGATGCCGAGGGTTTTTCCGCGCAGCTCGCTGCCTTGCAAGGATTTCTTCTCCCACCGGCCGGCGTGGGTCAGTCGATCGGCCCGGCACAGCTGCCGAGCCATGGCCAGCATCATGGCCAAAGTATGTTCCGCCACAGCCACGGCATTGGCGCCGGGCGTATTCATGACGGCAATTCCCTGGCGGGTAGCCGGTTCGAGTTCTATGTTGTCGACGCCCACTCCCGCACGCCCGATCACCCGGAGTTTGCTCGCTCCGGCGAGCAGGTCAGCATTCACCTGAACCGTCGATCGCACGATCAGGGCATCCGCCGACTCCAGTTGGGTCGCCAAGGCAGCGCCGATTTGCTCAGGCATCACGATTTCCCATCCAGGTTCGCGAAGCAAATCCACCGCCGAGGATGAAATCTTTTCCGCGAGAACAATCTTCATGATTTGCTCTCTACCCTCCCACGCCAAACCTCGCCCGGCCGGAAAGCCGCTCCGGGCACGACTCTCTCCCTCTCAGGATGGTCATCGGGCGCACCGCCGCCATGCGTCGATTCGCCTTTCTGATAGAACCGCCTCCCCGCGGGCTCTCCTGGTTACGATCGCTTTGAAAGTCGAAAACGCATGCGAAAAGGGGCCAGGAACGCAAGGGTGGTCGAGCCTCCCCTACAGCGCCGTCGCGGGGACATTCGCTCCCTGGCGGTACTGCGAGTAAACCTCCTGGGCGGCGCGCACGGCCGCTCCGTACTTGACGGCTCTTCCCGTGACCTGCGCCAACACTTGTTCGAGAGCAGCCAGAATGGCGAGGGTGTCGAGAGAGTCGTAGTAACCGAGGTGCGCGATACGAAACAGCTTGCCTTTCATCTCGCCCTGGCCGTTCGCTACCACCGCCCCAAATCGGTCGTGGAATTCCCGTATGATGGCTCCGGATTCTGTGCCGCTCGGCGCCTGAATGGCGGTAAGCGCCGCAGCCGGACAGCTGGGGGCAAACAATCGAAGCCCTAGACCCTCCGCACCGGCGCGCGTCATGCGGGCGGCCAGCTCGGCGTTTTCGATCAGCTCCTGGCGTCCGCGGATCAGGTCGCCATCCCCCATTTGGCGGATGAACTCCAAAGCCGCTGCGAGTCCGGCTACCAGCGAAGTTGCGGGTGTGTAGGGGGATTCTCCCCGTGCGGCAGCCTTGCGTGCCTTGCGGAAGTCGAAATAGTACCGGGGGCTGCGGGTGGTTTCCATTCTCTTCCAGGCCCGCTCGCTAATCGCGCAATAGGCAAGGCCGGGAGGAATCATGAGCGCCTTCTGCGAGCCTCCAATGATGACGTCAATCAAGCCGTCCACACCGAAGTGGGTCGTGCCTAAGCCGGTAATGGCATCGACGACCAGGATTGTGTTGTCCCCCCGCCCGCGGACGAGCTGCGCAATGGCTTGGATGTCGTGGCGGGCCCCGGTAGAGCTCTCCGTAGCCTGGACGTAAACGGCCGAGACTTCGGGACGAAGCTTTTGCCGAAGATCGTCGAGCTCGAAGGTCTCGCCGTAGGGCGCGCTCACGATTTCCACGCTGCATCCAAAGGCCTTGGCCAGATCCGCCCAGCGCTCGCCGAATTTCCCTGCGCTCAGTACCAACACTTTGTCCCCAGCCGAGGTCAAATTCGAGACCGCCCCCTCCATCACTCCCGTACCCGAAGATGCCAGCACCAGCACATCATGGTTGGTTCCGATGAAATCCTTCAGATCCGCCAGCACGCGCGAGAACAGACCGCGGAAATCCGCGGTGCGATGGTGCATAGCATAGGCAGCCATGGCGGTCTGAGCGGCAGGAAGGATCGGGGTTGGGCCGGGCGTGAACAGTCGAGTCTTCCGCAGCATGATGGTCAGTCCTTGGGATAGGGAGTCTTGGTTAGTGTACCTGAATGCCTGAACCGAGCGATGGCAGGGCCAACCGAAGGATCAGACAAACCCGGTGATCGGCTGCAGCGAGGCTATAATTCTCCACATGAGCATGATCGAGCAGATTCAAAAAGATATCACCAGTGCCATGAAAGCTCGCGACGAGCAGCGACTATCGACACTGCGGATGGTGAAAACGGCGCTTAAGAATCGGGAGATCGAGAAGATGGCGCCGCTCGACGACAAAGAATCGCAGCAAGTCTTGGGCACCCTGATCAAACAGCGCAAGGATTCGGTGGAGCAGTTCCTTAAGGGCGGCCGCAAGGATTTGGCCGACAAAGAAGCCTGCGAGATTATCCTAATCGAGACCTACCTGCCGAAGGCAGCTACCGAGGAAGAAATCGCAGCGGGCGTAAGAGCGGTGATTGCGGAAATGAATTCGCCAACCATGAAGGACATGGGAACGGTGATGAAAAATGTCATGGCGCGATTTGCGGACGCGGGTGTTCGCGTCGATGGCAAACAAGTCAGCGAACTGGTGAAGCGGGAGCTTACGCCAAAATGACCCGCCATGACCTACTGGCCTTCTAAACGACTACTTTGTCCTCTGCAGCTCCCGATAGGCTTGGCTGCGGGAGATTCCCATGGCTTTCGCCAGTTTCTTGAGCGCGGCTTTTTCGTCCAGGTTGTCGCGGGTGCGGATCTCATCGAATCGCTGGCGCAGGTCTGGCGGGGATGAGACCGTGGGGGTGCTGGTCTTTTCTGCTCTCCCCACCAGCAGTGTGATCTCTCCTTTGACTTGGACGTCCAAAGCGGCCAGCACGGTATCGGCTCTTCCCCGCAGGAATTCCTCGTGCATTTTGGTTACCTCGCGGGCGATGACGACCGGGCGGTCCGGCCCGAGCACCTCCACAATGTCGGTTAAGCTTTCGCGCAAGCGGTGTGGAGCCTCGTAAAAGACCTGGGTGCGCGGAGAATCACGGATGGTCTCCAGCAGCGCCCGACGCTGACCGCGGCGTGCCGGCAAATATCCGCTGAAGCGGAACGAGTCGGTCGGGAGTCCACTAGCAACCAGGGCAGCCAAAAATGCCGATGCACCCGGGATGGGAACAACCGCCACATGATGGCGCAGCGCCAGGGTAACCAGGCGAAACCCGGGATCGGAAATGCCGGGCATCCCGGCGTCGGTGACGAGGGCAATGCGCGCTCCCCGCTCGAGTTCCATCACCAGGGCTGGGGCACGGGTCATCTCGTTGTGCGCGTGATAGCTTGTGGTCGATGTGGTAATGCCGTAGTGATTCAAAAGCTTTTGCGTCTGGCGGGTGTCCTCGCAGGCAATCAGGTCGGCTTGCTTGAGTACCCGCAAGGCTCGCAGGGTGATGTCTTCGAGATTCCCGATCGGCGTCGCCACCAGGTAGAGCGCCGGCTCTAAAGCACGTTCCCGGCTGGCGCTCTCGGTCGGCTTTTGCTGGCCGCTGCCCATGAACGCTGAGTCTACCATCCGTGCCCAAACCCGCATCCGGGTCGAAAATTGACGGGAGCCACACCAGTCCCTAGAATCAAAAGCACCAATCCCTAGACCGACTTCCGAGTCTATGCCAATTTACGAATACCAATGCAAGCGATGTCATCACCGTTTTGAGCGAATCCAGAAGTTTTCTGATCCCCATATCAAAAAATGTCCGGAATGTGGCGGCCCGGTCGAGCAGCTACTTTCCCCTCCCGCGGTGCAGTTCAAAGGCTCGGGGTGGTATGTGACCGACTATGCCAAGAAGGGTGCGAAACCGTCCACGGGAGAATCCAGCTCGGCCTCCGAGTCGGGCACAAAAGCCGAATCCGAAATCAAGAAGGACGAAAAGGCGAAGTCCGAACCCAAGAAAGCCGAAAAGAAATAATCGAGAACAGTCGAGAAGGGAGCGTTGCCAAGCTCTAAGTCTAATTCCGAGGCTATGCCCCGAGCGCTGCCTTATGTGCTCTTCGCCATCGTCCCTCTGCTCAGCATCTCGGTATTTGCCCAAACCTGGGAATCGACCGCGGATCGCCTGATCGAGGAAGCACGGAAGCCTTCCGCGCTTGAAAACAATCTTCGATATTTGACCGATGACATCGGCGGGCGGGTGCCGGGGACGGCCGCGATGCAGCACGCGGTCGAGTGGGGAGTCGAGGCTTTTAACGCCGCCGGCGCGGACAGCGTTCACGTCGAGGGCTTCACCATTCCGCACTCCTGGCAGGAAGGCGACACCCAGATGATTGTGACCGCCTTCGGCGACAAGAAGGTCAAGGGACAGCCGTCTGCGGTGTTCCACGTGCATGCGGTTTCGATTGCGTGGGCGCCCGCCCTGGCGGCGACCAAGCACATTCCCATCGTCGATGTCGGCAACGGCTCGGAAAGCGATTTTCAGAAAGCCGGAGACATTGCCGGCAGGATCGTGCTGGTGCACTCGACCGTGCTCAAGACATTGGATGATTTGATCGACGAATATGCCAAGGCGCTGGCAGTGGTTGATCTGGCGGTGAAAGGGAAGGCCAAGGCAATTGCATTGATGGCCACGCGGGAACACGGCATTCTCTACCGTCACTCGAATACGGTCGCAGGAGAGATCGACCCCTTGCCGATGGTGCTGGTGGCGCGGGAGGACGGCGAACGCATCGCGCGGCTGCTTTCGTCAAAACATGAAGTATCGGCCGATCTTTCGATCCCAAACCAGGTCGGCGGGCCAATCCAGTCGTCGAACGTGATTGCGGAGATCAAGGGCGGCGAAAAGCCTGATGAATTCGTAATTGTCGGAGCCCATCTTGATTCCTGGGAATTAGGCACCGGAGCCCTGGATAACGGATGCAACGCTGCGCTAGTGGTGGATGTGCTGCGCACGATCAAGGCCTCCGGGCTGAAGCCGAGGCGGAGCATCCGGTTCATCTTGTTCTCCGGCGAGGAACAGGGGATGATCGGCTCCCGAGCCTATGCTTCCGCGCATCGGGGGGAACTCGATGATGCTGCGGGTGTGATCGTTTACGATGAGGGTACGGGCAAGACGACCGGTTTTTCGGTTGGGGGACGCAAGGATGTCGTGGCGACGGCCAAGGACTTGATCGCCCCACTCGCGCAGTTTGGAGTGACTGATCTTGACCCGACCATGGAACCGGGCTCCGATCATTATGACTTCATGCTGGAAGGCGTTCCCACGTTCGTTGCCGACCAGGAGGCAGCCAATTACATGGAGAATTACCACGCGACCACCGACACCTTCGACCAAGTGGACCTGCCGCAACTGAGAAAGCATGTGGCCGAAACGGCGGTCCTCAGTTTCGGCCTGGCCAACCTGAAGGAAAAAATTGGACCGCGCCTGACTCACGACCAGATCGAGCAGACGATCGAAGAATCCCACAGCGACGCACTGTTTAAAACCCTGGGCCTGTGGGACGACTGGACAACCGGAAAGCGCGGACGACAGAAGTAGCTCGGGGAACGCCAAGACTTCCGGGGTTTCAGCTGGTAAACTTCGAGGGTGGCTTGTTCCGCAACAGATTATTCGGGTGACTTGTTCGGCTCGCGAGCGCAGCCTATTCCTGAGCATTACCTAATCGCACATATCGATGGCGGCTCACGTGGCAACCCCGGCCCTTCCGCCTACGGCGTGGTCATTGAAGATGAAAAGGGGCAAAACATCGCGGAGCTGAGCGAATATCTTGGCCGGCAGACCAATAATTTCGCCGAATACCAGGGCCTGCTCGCGGCCCTCGAGTACGCCGTCAAGCATGGTCATAAGGGGCTCAAAGTGATCAGCGACTCGGAGCTATTGGTACGACAGATTCAGGGCAGCTACCGAGTGAACCACCCAGTTCTGCGAAACCTGCATGCGCGCGCCAGGCAATTAACCAAGCAGCTGGACTGGTTCTCGATCGGCCACGTCTTGCGCGCCAAAAACGAGGCGGCTGATCGCCTGGCCAATGCGGCGATGGACAAGGGCATGGGTCGCGGTTAAGCGGCTTATGGCACGCTTTCGTTCACCTCGGCAGAAGGAGCGCTCTGGTTCCCGCGAACATCGACTGAGGAAACGGAATAGAAATACTCGTGCCCGGGTTTCACGTTGGCATCCCGGAAAGCCGGCACTTTCACTAACTCCGGGTTAATCTTCTGCGAGGCTGCGCTTCCCTGTTCCCGCCGGTAGACGGTGTATCCGGCCAGATCGACCTCGGTGCCAGGCGCCCAGACCAAGTCGATGAACCCTGGCTGGCCTCCCCCCGAATAGACAGCCTGCAGTCCGGAAGGTACCGCCGGAGGGAAGATGTCATGGGCAAAAACCTCTTGGAAGGGAGTATCGAGGCCTTCGAACTCGGCTTCCTCCCGCCCTTTGAGCTGCACCTGGATAGCGACGGTAGCCCGGTAAGAGTAGGTCTTTTCCCATTCGAAGCTCTGATCGGAGACCACATAGGATGGCCGACCGTCAACGAGCACTTCTGCGACTAAAATGTCGTTGTTCTTTCCCTCCTCCCGGCGATACACGCGATAAACATGTCGTACTTCTGGCGCCTGTGCGCTTGCAATATTCCCGGACCAGCTCAACAAGATCCCGTCGGCTGTAACCTGGGCGCGAAAGTCAGGGGGGGGCGGGGGAGCGGGCATGCCCGGCACGGTAACCTGATTGGAGAGCCCGGCACTTCGTCCGTTTGGATTGGACACGGAAACCGCATAACGAATCAATGCCGCAGGATCGTTACGCAGCAACGAGAGAGGAAGCGTATCCGTGTGGCTTTGCTTGGACTCCACGGTCTGTGCTCGACCCTTCGATCGCTTGGAGTTTGCCGGCAGCGGGAGCGGCGGAACCGTTCCCACCGGATTTGTGCAATCGCTAAGGCTTTCCTCCGAGCTTCTGCAGATTCGAGTCATCCCCAACTGCTGCACCCTAGTCCGATCGGTTGTTTCCGTGGGCACTGTCCAAGCCAGAGAGACTTTGTCCCCTTTGCGCAGGGCGGCTAAATCGGCGACGGGCTCGGGCAACTCGAGCGAAGGTGGATGGGGAGCACCCGGGACACCGCAGGCGGTAAGCATCAAAACCGAGAGTAGGACGGAGATGTAGCCGGAATAGCGGGCACGATTCATCAAGCGAAGGTCAGGGTACCACGCCCAGGGCGCCGGGGTTTGGCTGCCCCAAGTGCCGCCTGGGTGACCGTGGCAGGATGGCCCTGATTAGCCGGAAGGCGCTGCGTTTCTTCGGAAAGAAGGTGCGAGGTGTCGGCGAAAACTGCTCACAGGATGTATCTCGACAGATCCTGGTCTTTCACGATGTCGGCTAACATCTGGCGTACGTACGGGGCATCGATTTTGATGTGTTCACCTTTTTTGTCCGGGGCATCGAAGCTGATTTCATCGAGAACCCGTTCCATGATCGTATGCAGACGGCGCGCTCCGATGTTCTCTGTGCCCTCATTTACCCGGAAAGCAAAGCGAGCGATCTCCTCCAGGGCCTCCCGTGAGAATTCCAGCTTGACGCCTTCGGTTTCAAGCAGCGCCGTGTACTGCTTCACCAACGAGGACTTGGGCTCGGTAAGAATCCGGATGAAGTCATCCATGGTCAGCGACTGCAGCTCCACCCGAATTGGGAAGCGGCCCTGAAGCTCGGGGATCAGATCGCTGGGCTTGGAAACATGGAAAGCTCCGGCAGCAACAAACAGAATATGGTCGGTGCGGACCATGCCGTAACGAGTGTTAACGGTAGTACCCTCGACAATCGGCAGAATGTCGCGCTGCACCCCTTCGCGGGAAACGTCTGGTCCGTGGCCACTCTCCCGGCCGGCAATCTTGTCGATCTCGTCCAGAAAGATGATTCCCGAGTCTTCCACCCGGTCGATCGCAGTACGGGTCACCTGATCCATGTCAATCAGCCGCTGCTCCTCTTCCTGGATCAGGTATTCGAAGGCTTCGTTGACTTTCAGCTTACGCTTTTTGGTGCGCTGCCCGAAAATGTTGGGCAACATGTCCTTAATGTTGACATCCATCTCCTCCACACCCTGGTTGGAGATGATTTCAAAAGACGGAAAGCTGCGTTCACGCACGTCGATTTCGACCATGCGTTCGTCCAGTTTGCCTTCGCGCAGTTGCTGGCGTAGCTTTTCGCGGGTCCGCGACTGAGAGTCGCTCGAAGAAGCCGTCGATTCAAGCGCGAAACCGGCCGGAGACGACTCGGCCGGCCGCGGCGAGGCGGGTGGTGGCAATAGAATATCCAGCAACCGTTCCTCGGCATTGAGTTCGGCTTTATCCGCGACATCTTCCAGCTTCTCTTCCCGCACCATTTCGATGGCGATCTCGACTAGGTCGCGGATCATGGACTCTACGTCACGTCCGACGTAGCCGACCTCGGTAAATTTCGAAGCCTCGACCTTTAGAAACGGCGAATTGGCAAGTTTCGCCAGGCGCCGGGCGATCTCGGTTTTCCCTACCCCCGTCGGTCCGATCATAATGATGTTTTTCGGGATTACTTCTTCGGCCAGCTCGGGAGCCAACTTCTGCCGTCGCATGCGATTGCGCAAAGCAATGGCGACGGAGCGCTTGGCGTCTTTTTGTCCGACTACGTGTTTATCCAGCTCGGCGACAATCTCACGCGGCGTGAGCTCATCGAGAGCCAGCTGTTCTTCCTCTACGGTTCCGGGTAGATAAATGGCCACGCTTAAACTCTCAAAGTTCCTCGATCGTTACCTTCTCATTGGTATAGATGCACATTTTGCCGGCAATCTTCATGGCTTCTTCGGCGATCTGGCGGGCCGGAAGCTGGGTGTGGTCCGCCAGCGCCTGGGCTGCCGCCTGGGCATAGGGTCCCCCGCTGCCGATCGCCGCGATGCCACCATCCGGCTCAATGACATCGCCTTGTCCACTCAGCAGAAAAGTCTGTTCCTTGTCGCTAACCAGCAGCAACGCCTCGAGGTGACGCAAGAACTTGTCGGTCCGCCAATCCTTTGCCAGCTCCACGGCGGCTCGGCCGAGATTTCCATGATATTGCTCGAGTTTCCCTTCGAACCGGCTAAAAAGCGAAAAAGCGTCTGCGGTCGAACCCGCGAAGCCGGCCAGAATCTTGTCTTGGTATAGGCGCCGAATCTTCTTGGCGGTGTGCTTGATCACTCCCTCGCCCAGAGTCACCTGTCCATCCCCGGCCATGACTACATTGCCGTCTCTCCGGACACAAAGAACCGTGGTCGAACGAACTAAGCGCTTTCCCGCCATGAGGACAATTTCTTATTATAGCAGCGGAAAACTGTGGCGATTCGGGAGCGCGCGCCGGCGATGTGCATCCCTCCGACAAGAATAGAGCGGCTCCGACGAGTCACGCACTTTCGCCACCTACGATGGCGCTTCTTCATGGCCTCAGCGGCCAACGGGATCGCAACTTCCGGTTTTGACGCTGCGGATTTTCCCCTGCTAGACTGACTTCTGGTCATCCCCACAACAGTCAGTCCGCAGAAAGGGAGTTCGTGCGCGCCCAAACCCGTCATCAGCTGAAACAGGACCGGTTTAGCCAAGCCACCCTCGACGTGGCGGAAAAAACCGTACATTGGTCGGTAGAACACCGGAACAAGCTGATCGTTGCCGGCATCGTTGCATTGGTGATTCTAGGACTTGGATTAGGCGGGTGGTACTACTTCAACCTCAAGGACCAGGAGGCTAGCCTCGAATTTACGCGGGCGGTCCAATCCCTCCAAACGCCGGTGCGTCCGCCGAACATGCCGCCGCAACCGGATAACCCGAGCTTTGCCAGCATCCAGGAACGGGCCACGACTGCCCATAAGCAATTCCAGCAAATCGTCGACCGATATCCCCATACCCGTGCGGCGAACTTCTCTCATTATTTTTTGGGCTTGACCTCGGCGCAAATGGGAGACAACGCCGCTGCCGAACGCGAACTGAAGGCGGTAGCCTCTTACAGCAATGCCGATCTATCCTCCCTGGGCAAATTTGCCTTGGCTTCCATTTACCGCGATACGAACCGTGACTCCGCCGCCATCGGTCTTTATAAGGAGATCGTCGCCAAGCCTACCGCCACCGTGAGCAAAGTCATGGCACAAATGGAGCTGGCTGCGACCTACCAGACAGCCAACCAACCTCTCGAAGCCAAGCGAACCTATGAGCAAATCCAGAAGGAAAACCCGGCAAGCCCCGCCGCCCAGCTGGCCACGACCAAACTGCAGGCCTTGAAATAGCATTACCCGCCGCCCACTCCCCGTCTCAGCCCAATCGTCGGCGGGGCAACTAAGTTGTTTGGAATAGCTCCTTCCAACGGTCAATGGGGCAAGGTGAAGTCTGAGCGACTCTGAGGTTGGCCATCACATGCTCTTCATGACCCATGCCAACGAGCGCGGTCGTCAATCCCGGTGCGGACCGGGAGAATTGAATGGCGTTCTCTGCATCAGTTTTCAAGCCGAAAAGTTCACCCACCGGGTTCGGCAGCCCATAGGTTAGTTGTCCCTGGTGCAAGGTAGCGCTGCCCATGACCGCAATCCCCAGTTCTGAGGCGGCAACCAGCAGGGACTGATTCCGCCCGGAACCTTGGTTCGAGGACGTATAAGCCTCGGGCATGGCCAGGTTGAAAGGAAGTTGGAGAAAACGAAGATGGTGCTGCTTGCCGCCGATATCCTCGGCCAGCAGCACAATTTCCTCCAAGTCGAGGAAGTCCCTCGCGCTTTGCGGTAAACGAAACCCATCCCAGGTTGCCAGTCCGTAGTAAGCGAGCCGGCCAGCTTGGACCTGTCGCTCCAGCATGGCGAAGGCGTCACCCAGGCGGCGCAGAAACAGATCGCGCGACACTTCGCGCAATTGGGTTTCTGGGTTGTGCAGGTAGAACACATCGATGGTTTCGATTCCCAGGTTGCGGCGGGACCGCTCGATTTGGTTTTCAAGATAGCCCGGAGCCATCGAGTGCATCCCGCCTGCGATCTGGCTCGGGTCGAGGATGCCCGGTTCGACGTATTCATCGAGGATATAGGCCCGCGGATCGGGTGGTAGGTTGTTATCGAATGACAGATAGCCGGCTTTCGTCGCGATCAGAACCTGATTGCGGCTGAGCTCGCCGGTGCCGATGAGCTGCCGCAGGGCGGCGCCGATCGTGCGCTCGGAGCGCTGGTGGCGATAGTTGATCGCCGTGTCGAGTACATTCAAGCCGGAGCGCAGGGCCGTGGCGATCGCTTGGCTGTATTCGCGATCGGTAGCGTCATCGGGTTCCCCCAAGTAGGTTCCAACTCCGATCGAAGATAGCCACAGTTCGCCTGCGCCGGGCACATCTTCGGCTCGCCGGAAATGTCCGGCATCCCGCAAGGAAGGAAAGCGAGCGCCGTAGTCGGCCGTCCCTTGTGGATCAGCGTGTCCTGGAAACATCGAGGACAGTGTAGCAGCCTCCCGGGCACCATTTCGCGACGAAGCATTCCGCTTGCCGGGGATTTCTTTTACCATGGGAGTTCCACTTTCGGGGTTCAACGAGATCTTATGGCATCGATGAATCTGCGTATCAACGGCAGGGAGCACACGGTGAGCGTCGCACCGGAGACGCCGCTACTCTGGGTATTGCGAGATACCCTCGAACTCACGGGTACAAAGTTCGGATGCGGCGCCGGCCTCTGCGGCGCCTGCACGGTCCACCTCGACGGGCAAGCAGCGCGATCCTGCGCGACCCCGGTTTCCCAAGCGTCGGGCAAGAACATCACCACCATTGAAGGTCTATCGGCGAATGGATTGCATCCTTTGCAGCAGGCCTGGATTGCCGAACAAGTGCCGCAATGCGGGTACTGTCAGGCCGGCCAAATCATGGCGGCAGCAGCTCTGCTCGAGCGCATCCCCCAGCCATCGGATGAGCAGATCACGCAGGCCATGAACGGCAATCTTTGCCGCTGCGGGACCTACGATCGGATTCGGCGGGCCATTCACCGGGCTGCCGGAGGTGCGCGATGAGTCCACTTTCGCGCCGTGAGTTTCTGACCGTCGGGGCGGCGGCCGGCGCCGGGTTGGTGATTGGATTTTATCTGCCGCATGGGTCGCGCGGTGAGTCGGGCGTATTTGCCCCCAGCGCGTATTTGAAAATCTCTCCCGAGGGAAAGATCACCGTCGTGGTCGCCCGCTCGGAAATGGGGCAAGGAGTGTGGACCTCGCTGCCCATGATTTTGGCTGAGGAACTGGAAGCCGATTGGAAGCAGATTTCGATCGAGCAGGCTGGCGCCAGCACCCTCTACGGAGATCAGACGACCGGCGGCAGTGCCAGCGTACGAACCACCTGGGATCCCATGCGCAGGGCAGGAGCCGCAGCCCGGGAAATGTTGATCAGCGCGGCCGCGCTCGAATGGGGCGTGCCTCGAGCCAGCTGTAAAGCCCAGAACTCGGCTGTGAGCCACGCCGAGTCCAACCGCCGCCTGACTTATGGACAACTGGCAAACCAGGCCGCGAGCCTGCCCGTTCCCACCGATCCACCCCTCAAGTCGGCCAAGGACTACCAAATTGTCGGAAAGATGATTCCCCGGCTCGATGTGCCCTCCAAGGTGGACGGAACGGCAGAATATGGGATTGATTGCCGCCTGCCGGGAATGAAATATGCGGTGCTCGCGCGCTGTCCCGTCTTTGGGGGAAAGCTTTTGCGTTTCGATGACAAGGAGTCCCGAAAGGTCCCCGGTGTCGGCTATACCGGCAAGGTTGGTGATGCCGCGGTTGCGGTGGTGGCCGACAGTGTCTGGGGCGCCATCGAAGGGCGGCGCCTGCTGAATGTCGAGTGGGACGAAGGACCGAATCGCAATATGAGCAGCGTCACGATCTATGAGGGGCTGAAGACATCCGCCGCGGGCAAAGCCGTGAGTCTGTACTCGCAGGGAGATGTCGCGAAAGCTTCTGGGCGGCGTTTTGAGGCCGCCTACCAACTCCCGTTCATGTCCCATGCCCCCATGGAGCCGGGGAACTGCGCCGCCCAGTTCCGCGAAGACCGTTGCGAGCTGTGGGCCCCCACGCAGGTTCCCCAGGATGTCCGTGATTCCGTGGCCCAGGCAATCGGGTTGGCTCCGGATCAGGTGAAAGTCAATGTCATGTTGATGGGTGGAGGATTCGGACGCCGCCTCGAACACGATTACGCTGTCGAGGCTGCGATTGTCTCGAAGGCCGCGCATGCGCCCATCCAAGTCCTCTGGACGCGAGAAGACGACATGCGGAACTCCACCTATCGTCCCGCCAGTTATCACCAGCTCAGCGCTCGGCTCGACGCCACCGGCTGGCCCACCGCTTTTTCGCACCGCATCGTTTCACCGTCGATCAGCGGCCAGAAGGGATCTCCCGGCGAGGGAGGAATAGATCCGGACCTGAAAGACGAAGCTGCCCTGATCTATGCGCTTCCGAGCGCCGCCCTGGAATACGTAGATAGCCAAACTGCGGTGCCTTTGGGGTGGATGCGCTCGGTCTACGCGCTGCAAGTCGCATTCGCCAGTGAATCCTTCATCGACGAGCTCGCAGCCTCGGTGCAACGGGATCCGCTCGAATACCGGCTGCATTTGCTGAAAGAGGACGAGGATATCAAGTTCTTTGACACCACCTGGCGTACCGCACGCATGCGGGGCGTCCTAGAGCTCGCGGCGGAAAAAGCCGGCTGGGGCAAGGCACTGGCACCCGGACATTATCACGGTATCGCCTGCTTCGGCTGCTTCAGCTCCTATATGGCAGAGGTGGTCGAACTCTCGATGGAGGCGAACCAGCCGCGCGTACACCGGGTGGTGGCCGCGATCGATTGCGGCCAGCTGGTCAATCCCAACATCCTCGAGCAGCAGATTCAGGGGGGAGTGATTTACGCCCTGACGAATGCGCTGCGTGGCCAGATCACGATCGAGAAGGGACGCGTGGTGCAAAGCAATTTCGATGATTACGCTCCCATTCGCATGAGCGAAGCACCCGCGGTCGAAGCCCACTTTGTGCCCAGTTCGGAACCCCCAACCGGCGCGGGAGAGCCGCCCGTGCCTCCGCTGGCTCCCGCTCTATCGAACGCCGTTTATGCGGCAACCAAGAAACGGATTCGGGCCCTACCGATCCTGACCTGATCAAGCGCAGCCCCGGCGCCGGATGGTTCGGCTCGGGCTCGCCGTGTTCGGGTCCTCTCCGGTTTACTACGCCCATTGCGATCAGCAAGATTCGGGACTGCTGGCTGACCTGATGCGGGAGTAGCCTGCCGATCCGCCCGCCGGTCTAACTCATCGATCAAGGGGAATTCTCAGGTCGGGATGGACTGAGCTTGTTCGCCCTCAGCCCGTGATAGATCAGCCAAACGACGGCCAAGGCGGCCGTAAGCAACAGGATCAGGCCCAGATGTTTGCGGAAAGCAATCTCCATCAGGTGCACTGCCCCCGGGCCGAGCTTCATCGTCAGGAACGCGAGCAGCAGGAAGCGAACCACCCGTCCGAAAAAGATGGCTAGCACATAAAGAGCCAGCCTCATTTCAGAAACTGCCGCGGCCAAAGCAAACAATTTGAAGGGTGTGGGCGGTGGCAGCATGGCTGGCAACATTAAGCTCCAGAAGGGATGCTTGTCGAAGGCGGCATGAAGCTTGTCGAAGCGCTCGCGCGAGATGCGCTTGCGCAGAAGTTCCTCACCCCCTAGGTAGCCGATTCCATACACCACAAGGCTACCCAGTGTCGATCCTGCCGATGCCAGGAGCACATAAAGAAGGAAACGGGAATTGTCCCGGTAAACATAGCCGGCCACGACTGCGTCGACCGGAAGCCCCACAAAGGCGCCATCGATCGCCGCTACCGCCATGATGCCCCAGGCACCAAGCGGTTTGAGCAATGCCCACAGGATGGCCACATATTGGGAAAAGATGTGTTTGAGCGTCTTCAAGACTAGGAATTAGAGTTTAAGCGAAAGCCAGGATCGAGGATAGATGGGCACACCTGGAACCTCCCTGAGGCGGCACCCTAGTGCCCGGCATCCGGAATTACACCCGCCATTGTTTCCCTTCAGCCGGCAAGAGGATGAGGATTTTCCGTGTGCTCGGTTTTACCGGCGAGCAACTCGAGGGCGTGAGGGAGCAAATCAATCACCGACTCCAGCGACTCGACCGCTGCGCTGGGGCTTCCCGGCAAATTGAGAATGAGCGATTCACCGCGAATACCGCACACTCCGCGACTGAGGACGGCAAACGGGGTCTTTTTCGCGCCCTCAATCCGCATCCTTTCGGCGACACCTTCGAGCAAACGGCTCGAAACGCGGCGCGTGGCTTCCGGGGTGAGATCGCGCTCGGCGATTCCCGTTCCTCCGGTGGTGATGACCAGGCGAGACTCGCCGGCCCAATGGATAATGGCTTTCTCGATCGCCGATTGTTCGTCGGGAATGATTTCGGCGCCGACCAGCTGGAAATTGCGGTGGCGAAGAACGGCAGCTACCGCGGGCCCGGAGCGGTCGACGCGTTCGCCGCGCGCGCAGGAATCGCTAATGGTGAGAACCGTGGCCATCCAGGACTTAGGGGTCGAGGAGGACATCTTCCTCTTCCTCTACGACCTTTCCGGCGTCTCTTTGGGCCTCGTCCAAGAGGCGCAGGCCCTCCATCAGCAAACCCTGGGTGTTGAGCGTGGTCGTCTGCTTCGTGGTCTTGCCTTCAAAGTCGATTTGGAAGCTACCGTCGGTCCAGCGCAACACCTGAAAGACCGCTTGGTCACCGAGCAGCGCACCATACTGGGCATGGGTCACCTGTCCTTCCTTGAAGTACAGCGCACAGGTTTCCGCCTTGTTAGTAAGCGTAAGAGCACAGCTCTTCCTGCCCATTTCGAGTGACTGCACAAGGTCAATCACGTTCATCTGCGATATGCTTCCGCGCAGCACGCCATCGGAAGCCGAGGTTTTCGCCATCTTTTCGAGTGCGATTTTGTCGATGATTCGCTTGAGGCGCTGGGTAGCTTCTCTCAGGAAAAATGGCTTTTCGACGAAATCGTCAATGGCGGGCTCCTGGGCGCTCAGTTTCTCGGTGATGTCGGCTCGGGTAGCCAGCAAGATCACGGAAGCTGCCGCGGTTTTCGGCCGGCTCTTAAGTTTTTCGACCAACTGGCGGCCGTCCATCCCGGGCATGCGGTAGTCGGCAACCAACAGGTCCGGAGGATCCTCCACTGCCTTCAGCAAAGCATCGGCGGCGTCCGAGGCGGTACTGACACTCGCCAAAGGGGTGAGCGCAGTCCGCAGCATCCCCAGAATCATGGGGTTGTCATCGACTAACAGTACCTTGACCTTATCTGCCATTGACTGTGTTATTTCGGGCTGTGCTTGCGAACGTAGCGACCATCCTTGCCTCCAGTTTTGCGTTCGAGCACGATTTCGCGAATGGCGATACCCTTGTCGAGAGCCTTACACATATCGTACACGGTCAGCGCTGCAACGCTAACCGCGGTTAACGCTTCCATTTCTACGCCTGTCGCCGCCAAGGTCGCGACCTTTGCAGCTATGGCGACGCCATTCTCGCACAGCCGCACAGTGACATCAACGTGAGATAGGGGGAGGGGATGGCACATCGGGATCAACTCGCAGGTCCGTTTCGCCGCCATAATCCCCGCCACCCGGGCGACCTCGAAAGGATCGCCTTTGGGATTCTTGGGTAACGCCTCGAGCACCTCGGGCTTCAAAACCACAAAAGCGCTAGCTTCGGCCTCCCGCTTGGTCGGCGGCTTAGCCGAAACATCAACCATCCGGGCGCCACCCGTCGAATCGTAATGGGAGAGCTTGTTCGACATACACCATTCCTTATATTACCTGGCCACCGCTCCCTTGAGAGGCGCCATCTGGCGGGCAACCAGCGCGGAAGAGGAAATCTTAGGGTAAAACAGGCCCCAGGCCCGACGGTTTTGCCGCGGGGACGAATTGGCTTTCATCGGAGCAAGACCGGCACCCATTCCCCCGCCGCAATTTTCTCCCGGTCGGGCGTGATCACGACATAACAGTTGGCCCGGGCGGTCGCGGCTATATCCCCTGACCCGTGCCATGGCAGCAATTCAACCTCACCCTGGTCAAACTCTCCGGAGAGGACGGCGGGCAAAAATCGCCGCAGCCCGGTCTTGGTCTTCACCTCCGACTTGAGTTTGGCATGGAGGAACACCAGCTTCGCGGGAGGCATTCCGGCCAGGGCCTCGACGACGGGCTTCACAAACAGCTCGAATGTGACCATCGTCGACACCGGATTCCCCGGTAGACCGAAAAAATACCTGCCGCCCGAACCCCGATTCGCACTTCGCGGAAGGCGGCCGAACACAACCGGCCGTCCAGGTTGGATTTGTACCCCAGTGAAGAAGAACTCCGCCTTCAACTCACCGAGCACCTGCTCCACGAAATCGTATCTTCCCGCCGAAACACCGCCGCTCAGCAACAGCAGGTCGGCATCGAGTGCGTCGGAGATCAACTCGCGTAACCGCGCCGCCTCATCGGGGGCAATCGGCAACAGCAGCGGCTCCCCTCCCGCAGCTCGAATCTGGGCGGCCAACGAATAACTATTGGAATTGCGGATCTGCTGGGGAGCCGGAGCCAGATCGACGTCCACCAACTCATCTCCCGTGGCCAGGGCGGCCACGCGCGGTTTGATATAAACCAGGGGATGGGATTTTCCCACCGCTGACGCCAAGGCGATCGCCGCCGCATCGAGCCGCACACCCGGAGAAAGCAACCGCTCCCCTAGTTTGGCCTCCGCACCTTGCGCCACAATATTTTCTCCCACGGCAGTTCCCCTGCGGATCTCGACCCTGCCGCCCTGGAGGGAGGCATATTCGACCATCACCACCGAATCCGCGCCGGCTGGTACGGGGGCACCGGTCATAATGGCGGCCGCTTGGCCCGATCCCACTTGGATAGTGACGTCGGCTCCGGCCTTGATTTCGCCGACGATCGCAAGCGTCGCAGGCAGGGAGCGAAGATCCGCGGCACGGACAGCGTAACCATCGCGGGTGGCACGGGGAAAGGGCGGGAAATTGCGGTCTGCAACCACGGGCTCGGCCAAAACACGGCCGATGCTGTCGACCAAGCTCAACCCTTCCTTCCTAGGGGGGCTAAGACGGGAAGCATGTTCCTCGACCACATGACGTGCTTGTTCAAAGCTCAGCATTGCGCCCTCGGACTCCATGGAAGAGATGATACGAGGAAAACAGGAGGAACTCGCCTCTTGATTCTGCTAAGGCTTCGTCACTCGGCGTGCGCCAAGCGCTGGCGCAGGCCCTCCGGGTCGGTCGAGTGCAAGATCGCGGTTTCCGTACTGATCGTGCCCTGGCGCACTAGCTTTTCGATTTCTCCATCGAAATGCTGCATTCCCTCGTGCGCGCCATCTTTCATCATATCCAGCAGCCTTGAGCTGGAGAAATCGTTTTCTTCTAGACATTGTTGAACTTGAGGATTGACTTTTAGAACCTCGGCGGCAACGACCCTTCCTCCTCCGCCTTGGCGCGGCATCAGGCGCTGCGAGACCACCAGGCGGAGGGTCTTGGCCAGGCGCTTGCGAAGGCTGGCCTGTTCCGCCGCCGCGAAGAAGCTGAGGATGCGTTCCAGGGTCTTCGCCGCGTCCGGCGTATTCAACGCTGAAAAAACCAGGTGCCCGGTTTCGGCCGCCTCGAGGATCATTTCCATGGTTTGATGGTCACGCACGTCGCTGACCAAGATCACGTTGGGGGCCTGGCGCTGCGCCGCTTGCAAAGCCAGCGGAATGCTCGGTGTATCGCTGTGCAATTCGCGCTGGTGAATGGTCGCCCGCTTGTGATTGTGCAGAAATTCGATGGGATCTTCGATGGTGATAATGTGGCAGACGCGCTCCTGGTTGATGCGGTCGAGCAGCGCCGCTAAAGTCGAGGACTTTCCCGAGTTCCGCGGACCTGTGGCCAGCACGATGCCCTCACGCAATTTTGCGACTTCTTCCAGATGCGCGGGCAGGCCCAAGGCCGCCAGATTGGGAAGTGCGGTCGGAATCACCCGCATGACGACGGCACAGCTCCCGCGCTGAATGAATACATTCACGCGAAAACGAGCCAGCCCCGGCAGGCCATAGGACAGGTCGCAGGAGCCCTGTTCCCGCAAGATGGTAATCGTCTGTTTGTTGCCGCCGATCAGGTCGGCGGCGATGCGTCGCGTGTCATCCGCGGTTAGCGGTTGAGAGGTGAGCGCCTCGACTCGACTCAGCTGACCATGGATTTCAACCGTAGGAAACCGGCCCGGCGAAAAGATTAAGTCACTGACATGATCATGAGCACGCAGCATGGCGGAAAGCAGCGCGTTGGTATCGAGGGTGATCGAACCGCTCGACCGATCGTGGGAAACCGGACTTGGAGCACTACCCGTTGCCATGGCCCTGCAGACAGGCGCGACGAAAGCTTCTGGATCGAGCCAAAATCCACTGTAGCCGAAAGCCCCGCGCTTGTTCTATGAAGAACGACCGGCCCAGGAACCTTCGTAACCGGATACCGGGCGCACTCGAGGCACATTGTTTTCCAACGAAGGACGGGCGGCCCGGAGGCCGCCCGGTAGGTTCGAACGGATGGGCGGGATTACTTGGCCGGCTTCTTCTTGTTGCCGTACTGGGTCTCGACATTCGCGCCAATGCTGGCCAACATCTGTTTGGCGGGTTCGGCAAACTGGCCATTCGGCTGCAGCTCGAGGTATTTGTTGAACGCCTGGGCCGTGCCGTCAGGAGCCACCATCTTGTCGCCCTTTAAGGTGGCCTTGCCAATCAGATTGATACCCTTAAAGTAATAGGCGTCGGCTCGGTTTGGGTCCGCCGCGATGGATTTATCGAAGGCCGCAATGGCATCATCCACCCGGTTCGCATTAGTCAGGACCGCCCCGGTATTAAAGTAGTACTGCGCTGCCCCGGAGGGATCGATTTGGATGGCCTGAGCGTAAGACTTGACGGCATCGTCCGTCTTCCCGGCTTTCGCTTGCGCTTGTCCTAAGTTGTTGTAATAGGAGGCGAGCTTTTTTGTTTCCTCCGGTGTTTTCTTCGAGGCCTCGGCATCGAGTGCCTTCTGCTTCAGATCCACAGCCTTCTGGTAATCGGTGACTGCCTCGCCATAGTCCTTGCTTTTCTCGGCGGCATCCGTGCTCTTAGCGGCGGCGCTTTCTTCGTAGTCGCCTAGCTTAGCCCAAAGCAAATCGCGATTCGGATCCATCTGGGTAGCTTCGGTGATGGTGGCAGCCGCAGCGTTGAAATCTCCGGAGTCCGCCTCTTGCTTGGCTACCGCCAGCTTGTCGTTGAGCGTTTTGACGTTGAGATTTTCCTTGGCACTCTTTTCTTGTGCTTCCTGTTGAGCCTTCAACTGCTCAGGGGTAATGCCGGCTGCTTGGGCGGTTGCGGCCTGCTCCTTCTTCAGGTCGAAGTCCAACTGCGTCTCATCGAGAGTGACATTCACTCCGCCGAAGTGATAGAGTTCTTGGCCGCCGCTCGATAACGTCACTTTGTACTTTCCCGGGACAATGCCGAGAGAAAAGTATTCTCCCTTATTGTTGGTTTTCAGTTCGTACTTCCTGCCGTTTTCGGTGTTCAACCACTCGACCTGCGCCCCAGCAATGGGTTTGCCGTTCACGTCTTTGCATACGCCCTTTACCGTGCCGCTTTGCTGAGCCTCGAGCCACGATACCGACACCAGGGCCAACAGGCTGATTAGGATGGGCATCAGGACACGCTTCGTCATCTTTGCCTCCCGCTTAGACTCATTCGTTTCGCTTTGCGATTTTCACTTCTTTTCGTCTTCCCGTCGATACGAGGTCCCTTACTTTTCCGCTAACAGGCCAGTCGCGAGGAAGGGCGCTGAGCCTCCGAAAAATATCGGGATCGATGAGCATATACGCAGGCCCCGAGCAGCCCCGGCTTGGCGCAAGCGGCGGTCATACCCTGTCGGCAACCTCATCGTAGGGGATTGGATCGGTGGCCCCAGCCTCATGAAATGCTCGCAGGCGAAGGACGCAGCTATCACAGACCCCGCAGGCGCGGTCCTCATGACTGTAACAAGACCACGTTAAATCGAAGGGCACGCCAAGTTCAAGGCCGAGCCTCACAATCTCGGCTTTTCTGAGGCCGATCAAGGGAGTGACGATTTGAATCCTACCATCTTTGGTGCCCGTCTTTACCACCTCGTTGAAAGCCTGATAGTACGCCGGACGGCAGTCGGGGTACCCTGAGCTATCCTGTTCGACCGCGCCGATATAGACCTTG